>NZ_JAOEAL010000001.1:1526360-1831632 GCF_029835735.1 Shewanella sp. GD04112 | reverse complement strand
TATTCTTTTAAACATTCTGTTTATCTCCCTAAGGCCAAAATCCAGCAATCTTCTCGTTTAATGACAGTGCTAAGCTATCAATTGCCTGACGTAAGCAATGCTTGCTCGTTAAATAGACTCATCAATATCGGCAAAGTTCTTCGCGAATAACATCTTGGCTTTTTCCATTTGTAAGCCAATGTGACAAATGCTCAAACTTAGCCACAAACTTAGCCTCAACCTAAAACACTCGAATAATCGCCATGAAAAAAGCACTGGTTTAGGCCAGTGCTTTTTTATTTGACAAAAAATGGTTTAAAATTATGGCATTACGGCATTTTCCTTAACCGCTAACGCACCTTAACTTAAGCGCCCGCTTTTAACAATTCGGCGCAGGATTGATTGAGCAATTGGCGGCAGCGCCAAACACCCAGCAGCGCAACTAGCAAGGCACCGCAGACAGGGGCAATCCCCCACCAGGGCCAGTGCATATACACATTGAGTTCAAACACTTGGGTCTTTAACAGATACAGCGCAAATTCCGCCACTATCACTGCAAGCACCCCAGCTATGCCCCCCAGTAACGCAAATTCAAACCCAGTGGCGCTACGCAGTAACCAGCCAGAGGCGCCAAAGGTGCGCAGTACCGCGAGTTCACGCTGGCGTGTCGCCATTCCCGCCTCGGTTTGGGCGATAAGCACTAAAGAACTGGCCAGTAAGACGAGAACCAAAACCAACGTCAGCGACAGGGATACCTGCTCAATAATCTGCCGCAATTGCCCGACCATGGCGCCGACATCGATAATCGACACCGTTGGGAACTGCTGAATAAGTTCGAGGATCACTGTGCTCTTCGGAGCATCACTCCCTTGCACATCCGGTTTTTTGTCGTCGAGGTAGAAGCTTGCCATCGAGGTATAGGCAAAGGGCGCCAGCGCTTCTTGCGTGAAGATCATAAAGAAGTTTGGCTGCATGGTTTCCCAGTGCACGGTACGGATACTGGCGACCTTGACCTTAAGCTCTTTGTTATCAATCATATAGGTCAGCGTATCGCCCAGCTTTAGCCCTAAACGCTCGGCAACACCTGACTCGACAGAAACCTCATCCGCCGCCTGATTAAACTGCCCTTCGACCAACTCGTTGTTGGCGGGCAAGGTATTGCGCCAGGTGAGATTAAGCTCGCGGGAAATTCCTACTCGTCCCTTTTCTCCCGCTTCGGCCTGCTCGTCGGAAATCAAGGTTTCACCATTGATTTGAGTCAAGCGGCCGCGAATCACGGGATAGATATCCGTTGCAGCTATGCCCTTTTGCGCCATAAAGTCATTTAATGGCTTAGCATCATCGGGGGCGATATTGACCAAGAAATAGTTGGGCGCATTCTCGGGCAGCTGTTTTTGCCACTCGTTCAGTAAATCTTGCCTCAGGGCCAAAATGGTCAGTAGTAATACCAAGGCCGCACTAAAGCCCACCAGTTGCACCGCATTTTGCCGCGCGCGGCGGCGTAAACCCGCGAGTGCCAGTTGCAAGGGATTGGTGGTTTTCATGCCGACACTGTGACCAAGGCGGATCATCACAAAGCCTAAAATACTGAGCAATACGCCCAGTAGCAGCACAGCCGCGACTACCGTCAGTGTCAGCGCCCAGCTTTGGGAATACAAATATCCCAACAGTGCCATCGCCCCTAAACTTAAGAGTAAATGCAGCCACATGCCGAGCTGCAAACCTTCGAGCTGTCTTTGTATGACCCGCAGTGGCGGAATCGCCAGCAGACGCATTAAAGGATAGGCTGAAAACATAAAGGCGCTGATAAGCCCTGTGCTGATCCCAAGCAGTAGCGGCCGCGTCAACGGCGGCGAATAGGCAGCAATTTCAGGGGGTAACAGTTGATTAATGCCTAAATCCAGCAGTGTTCCACCTATAAGCCCCAGCACAATGCCAAACAGCGTCACCAGCAGCAAATGGATACCAAACAGTCGACGAATTTGTGTTGATGAGGCGCCAAAGGTTTTAAGCATAGCCACCACATCATAATGACGTTGGCAGTAACGCTGGGCGGCAATCCCAATCGCGGCGCAGGCCAGCGCAATACCGAGCAAGCTTGCCAGCAATAAAAATCGCTCCGCCCGCTTCACCGCGCCCGCTATCGGTGAGTCGCCAGACTGCACATCGACCCAGCGCTGGGAATTATTCAGCAGCGGTTTAACGCTATTTTCAAAGGCGCTTAAGGCGCTTTCTTCGCCCACAAATTGATACAGATAGGTCACTCGGCTGCCGGGTTGGATAACCCCAGTCTTGGCGACATCTTCAATCCGCATTAACACCACGGGGGAAGAAGCGAATGGATTAAAACCCGCATCGGGTAAGCGGCTGATTTCTTGACTTAAACGAAACTCACTGTTGCCTAACTCCAGTGTTTGCGGGTATCCCAAGAGTCCCCCTAAGCGACTCTCGAACCACACCTCATCGGCGTGGGGCAAGCCTTGAGCTTTTTCATCTTGGCCATTGTCCGCTTTAAGTTCTATGTCGCCCTTAAGTGGATAACCAGACTCAACCGCCCGCACTGTGACTAACTGAAACTTATCCCCCGCATACACCATGGAGTTAAATTGCATATTGGTCACATGCTTAAGACCAAGTTCGTCAGCCTTAGCCAGAATGCTAGCGTCAATTTGAACGGGAGAGTCGATAATGCGATCGGCGGCGATAAACTGAGTCGCTTGCCCGTTTATCGCGACCTGCAAACGCTCGCTGACACGCGCTAGACCGCTGACCGACAGCACCGCCAAGGTAATCGCGAGGATAATCAATAACAACTGCCCCTGTTGCAGCTCGCGCTTAAACAGGCGCCATGCCAAATTAAGCTCCATGGGTTAGGCCTCCTTGGCGCTTAATTCAAGGTTGTTATTCACACTGTGCGATTGGGCCGAATTTAACTCTTCCTGCAAGTGGCCGTTGTCCATAACCAGTTGCCTTTGGCAGCGCTTCGCCAATTGCAAGTCATGGGTCACTAGGATGAGCGTGGTGTGGCTCTCTTGGTTCAGTTCAAACAACATATCGGCAATTTTATGGCCGTTAACACTGTCCAAATTGCCGGTTGGCTCGTCGGCAAATAGCACTTTAGGTTCACAAATAAAGGCGCGAGCAATGGCTACCCTTTGCTGCTCGCCGCCAGATAATTGTTTAGGTAAATGGGTCAAACGGTGGGATAACCCCACACGCCCCAGCATGGCCTCAGCCTTTTCCTTGGCATTTTTAACCCCAGCAAGCTCGGCAGGTAGCATCACATTTTCGAGGGCAGTTAAGGTATCAACTAACATAAAAGATTGAAAAATAAAGCTCACTTTCTGCTTACGCAGCGCGGCTTTCTGTTCTTCATTGAGCGGTGATAGGGCTTGGCCATCGAGCCAAATCTCCCCCGACGTGGGGGTATCGAGCGCGGCGAGTAAGCCAAGCAGTGTCGATTTGCCCGAACCTGAGGGGCCTAATATCGCCACACTTTCCCCCTGCTTGACATCTAAGTTAATGCCCTTGAGGATAGTGAGCGAACCTTCCTGAGTAGTCACCGATTTTTCGAGGTTAACAACATTGATGGCACTGTTTTTTGAAACGACGTTAGACATAGGATCCTTCTTATACAAATCGTTCTTGCGTCAATCGCTTAGATGCAAGCCGATGGCAAAGGCCGTGAGCGCCTGCATCCTGTTAAGTCTGTTTATAACCACGCCAGTTCAGGCGGCGAAAGTGTTGATCCTCGGCGATAGCTTAGGTGCCAGCTATGGCATGTCGGAACAAGTAGGCTGGGTGGCGCTGCTGCAAAAAAATTTACCCGAGCATGAATTTACCAATGGTTCGGTGAGCGGTGAAACCACAGCGGGTGGTTTGCGTCGTTTGCCTGCGCTGCTCGATTCCGTGGCCCCCGATTTGGTGGTGGTCGAACTCGGTGGTAACGATGGTTTACGTGGATTCCCCCCGATGCAACTCAAAAATAACCTAATCCAAATCATTACCCTAGCGAAAAATAGCGGTGCTAAAGTGCTACTGACCGAAATCATGGTACCGCCTAACTATGGCCCTCGCTATACCCAAAAGTTCACCCAAGTGTATCAAGAGATTGCTAAAGACGAGGAGATTGCATTAATTCCCTTCTTTATGCAGGACATTGCTCCCCACCCTGAGTTGATGCAAAGGGACGGAATTCATCCCAATGAAAAGGCCCAAGAGAAGATCGCCACTTGGATGCAACCTTGGATTGAAAAAGCATTAACTCAATAAAATCGCTGCAATTTTAAGCTAATAAACAGCTTGCTGATGTAAAGTTGCATTTAAGCGATAAAAACATGCTCCAACGCAACATTAACGCCTGAGATAAACAGTAAAATTCGTGTTAGCAAATGGTTAACCCAACAAGGAGTCAATATGTCCCTTAGCCATCAGCAAAAAGTGTACATACCCAAGGAAGCTCGTACCAACCAGTACATCACCGCCGAAATTAAAGTCACGGATGAATTACTGGCGCAATACCCCGATTACCATAGCTGTTATCAAACCTTAAGCCGCATTATTTTTAACTTGGCAGAACAACACGATCTCCGTAACGTTCATGTGATCACTAACGATAAACTGCCAGTCGTGCGTTACCACACCGAAGCCTATTGTTTCCAAACCGCTGAACAAATTCTGTTTTTTTACAATCCTGCCTATCACGAGGCACAAAACCTGTTCACCGAGGATAACTACCGCGCCCGCAAACTGCGTATTGTGTTTTTAGCGACTGGCGATGAGATCCGCAGCAACTCGGCCAATTTCCATACCCGAGTACGAGAACTCCTAAACGAATTAATGCCTAAGCTGCCGATTAAAGATCTCAAAGTGAAGATCCGCGACCATCAGCATTTATCCTATGATTTATTTGCTAAATCAAAAGGTAATAAAGAAACCTACGGCTATAAACTCAGAGCCATTGCCCCAAGATACAAGGCCAGAAAATGTGACCTGCCGGAAAATGTTAGCTCACTCACCTATGTCACCGTCAGCCTGCCGCTGAGTCGCAAACTCAAACAAGGGTTACTACCCGACTCCGCAACGGACTTTAGCCCGTTATATCAACATCTTGAAGATAACTTCCTCAAGGCCGCAGCTAATAAGCAATTAACGCGATTGGCTATGATCGCCAACGGCTTAACCCCCTTAGTGCGGAACAGTAAGTTTGAGAAACTCGACAGCAAGGCCGAAGTACAAATGATCGGTTTTGACCCTAACGCAACCGAGCAACAAGTGATCCGCCGCTGGGATGCCGACAACCTAGTCGAAGCCGCGCATTTTACTATCGTCGCGGGCGCCAAGGACTGTGATGACTCCGGCTATGGCCGTTTTATGAATAACGTCGAAGCCGCACTGAAAACCTTTGCCGCCGAGATTGGGCTAGATCCAGAGCGTGAAGATCTCGTGGTGCGCTTCCACCAGCACATTAGCTATCAGCTCTAGTCATTCGCTGTAGTACAACCTAAAACAAAGGGCGCATCTGCGCCCTTTTTATGTTTTATTCCAAAGCATTAGGGTCGTAGGATGCCATGCTCAAAAGCGCGCTAAATTGGCTTTAGCCAACCTTTTATCAGCTTGACCACTTTATCGTAATCATCGTCAAAACTGTGGCCACCGCTTAACTCCATCACAGTGACATTGGGCTGCTTGACCTCTGGGCATAAATGCAGCGGCGCATCGTCCTCTTTACCATAGAGGCAAAGCATAGGCACAGTGGTCTGTTTGTTCACTTCGGGCAAGGTTAAGTAACGGGCCGATTGATTATCCGAGGTGACAATCTCGCTCACGTGGATTTCAAAATCCGAGGATTGTGAAGGAGAGAGCAGCACAGCCCCCAAGACATTCTTCCGATACCGCGCGGGCATCTCATTTAGCACAAAGGGGATAACTTCGGCCCCAAAGGAATAACCAATCAAAATCACTTTTTGCGTGCCAAATTCCGCCTGGTACTTGTCGATTATGGCTAAGGTATCTTGGGTGACATCTTTAGGATCTTTTTGTTTCCAATAGTATTTCAGCGAGCTCCAGCCGACCACAGGCCAGCCTTGCTGCTGTAAAATGCCCCCAACGGCTTTATCAAGGGTCGCCCAACCGCCATCGCCACTCAAAAAAATCACCAACGGTGGTTTGGTATGGGATGAGGCAGCATTTACCTGAGTTGATGGTTCGACAGGCAACAAGGTTAGCCCCAGATTATCGGCAAACTCATCGGCAAAGGCGTTAGCAGTTGAACATAAAAGTAAAACGCTCAGTATCTTGATTAAGGATTTCGTCATCTCGCACCTACTTTTTAAATACGCCAGTTGCACCACGACTCGTTAAGGTCACCAAACTACCCACCACTACGGGTAAAGATAGCCCGCCATAACAAATCAAATACTTAGCTTCCCATCTTGGATTAAACTTATCCTTATACCTTCTAAGCCCCTGAAAGTTGTAAAATTTATTCCCCTTCTTATAAACCGTTTTGGCAAGCTTGGTCCAAAACGGTACCAAGGCTCTATCGGTCAATCCAGACATGGGCGCCATGCCAAGATTAAACTGTTGATATTTTTGCTGTTTGCCCCAAAGCAATAGCTCAGTAAACAAAAAGTCCATTATATTACTACCCGATAAATTCGGCAGATAACGCATCAAATCAACGGAGAACTCCATTTTGGCGGCACTGGCCCACACATTGGAAAAGGCCACCAGCTCGCCATTCAAATACACTAAGGCCATTGGCGTGGCGCACAGGTAAGCGGCGGAGAAATAACCAACCGAAAATCCCTTCTCTCGCCCCTGTTTGGCTTTAAGCCAACTGGTTGAAATAGCCTCTAATGTTGGCAATAGACTCTGCACTTCACTGGCATCGACAACTTTAAAGCTCAAGCCTTCCCTTAATGCCTTGGCATGGCTCTGCCGCAAACTGCGATACTTACTCGACTGCAACTCAAATTCCGCCAAGGACACTATGGCCTCTTCACCGAGTTTATAAAGGCTCAACCCTTGCTCTAAAAAGTGGGGTAAATACTTTTGCGTCACTTGATAAAACACTGGCCAACCATCGTAGGCGTCACACAGCTCGCGAAACTGCCACAGGAGATCATCAAATTTATCTTGATTACCGATAGGATCGCCCATCACCACCCAGCAATGTCCGGCGCGGGCATACATTAAGAAGGCATCTTTATCTTCATTAAATAACAGCGATTTATCTTGTACTAAGGCGAGATAACCATGGCTACTCGGCGCATCAGCAACAATCTCCATGGCGCAGCTCAAGGTCGAGCTATCTAGGCGACTGGTATGAGGTTTTCGCACCGCAAGCACATAACGAATGGCAAAGCCGAGCAGAATCACGAGGGCTATCGCACCACCCCGTAACGCGCGGGACACATGGCTATCCTGCGAGAAGGTTAACCAGAGCGAATGGTCATAATCCACATCTTGGTAGGCAAAAAACAACACCCACACCATCAAAAATAACGCCGCGGCGAGGGATAATAACCAGCCGAAGGAATATTTAACGCCCACAATCGAACCTTGGCGATAAAACACCTGTTCACAGGGCAGCATTAATAAATAGATAAGACCGAGTGCTAGGGAAATCTGCCATTCAGCGCCTTTAAGCACAATAAAAACAATGGCTACTAATAACAGTTTTTGCGTGAGTACAAGGGCTTTTTGATAACGCTTAAACAAGCCATGGGATAATAACAGCAACAAAATACCACTAGCACTCAATATTAAGCTCGACAATTCGACAATCGGCAGCGGCACTATCTCCCCTAGCCAATGATATTTATGCATAATGGAAGGGTTAACCACTGACAGCAATAAAACCAAACCGACGGAAAACACACTAATGCTTAATAGTGGTGGCAATAACTGCCTGACAATATGTAAATCAATATTTATCTTAGATAATTTATCCTTATTACTTAATACTAAACCCGCCACAAAATAAATCAGGGCCAGCATAAAAGGCACAATATAATAAATGACCCGATACACAATCACCGAGCCCAATATTTGTTCAACGGGTAAATACTGGGATAAGGTCACTGTAACCACAGATTCAAAAACACCAATCCCTCCAGGCACATGGGCAAGCACCCCGATGGCATTCGCCACAAAGAAAATACTGAGCACTTGAAGGTAATTTAATCCATCTACCGCAGGCAGCAGGGAATAGAATAATGTTCCCACGACTAACCAATCGAGTGTCGAGACCACAAACTGCTTCAACGACTGAGACAGTATGGGAGGCGCAAACTCAAACCCACGAAAATAAATCGGTTTTTTACGCCAAAGACTAAACAGAAAATACCCTATGACACCGAGCAGCATCAGAACACCAAACACGCGGCTTAAGGAAAATAACCACGTAGGCAACGGCAAATCAGCCAGTTGTTGCGCCGGGAAGTTAATCAGCGCGATACCACAAATGAAGAATAACCCAAGGAAAAAAGTCACCGAGCAGGCGAGCACTATTTGAGTTATCTGATTACCGCTTAACCCTAACTCTGAATAAAACTTATAGCGTATCGAAGTGCCTGTGAGTAATGAAAATCCTATGGTATTGGAAAAGGTAAAGGCTAAAAATGAAACGGGAGCGACCTTTTGATAGCTTAATGATGAGCCAAGTTGTTTAATCGCAAGATAATCATACAAGGACAAGATTAAGTAGCTTGTCACAGTCAATGCAACGGCAAGCGCAAGCTGTGAAAATGAAAATAATTTAACCTCAGCCAAAATATCATTTAGTTGATAATCCTGCTCAAGGTTATACAAAAGCAATAACGAGACTGTGAATATTAGTAAGCTAATAATCACCCGAATGCGTCTCCCCATTTTCATCTCCACATATTGTTAAGGGGCAAATCAAGGTTAATGACTATTATGGATAAAGCATTAAATCTGAATTAACTTTAATTTATTATTAAGCACTGTTTTAGCGAAAGATTTTTAACATAGTGATTTTTGAGTGGCAATCAAATTAAGCGTTAACTAGATGATGTTTTATTCATCTTGTAACAAGTATGTTTTAATTTGCATTAATAATATCCAACCGCCTTATCTGAAGATAAAAACACCATTAAGGGTATTCAGTTCCCCCCAACCACTCCCCCATATTTTGGGATAAGAATGTTGAGCTTAAAGCGAGTCGCGTAAAACCATCTCCCTTTACCGCAGCGATGACTTGCACCATTTTGGCCATATTTCACATTGCCTTTTGCTGCTCCTAGCGCATTCTGTTAACGAAATAATAACAAAAAGCAGGAGCACCTATGTTCAACAAGACGACACACCCACTGGCGAAGAAGGGCGTTAAGGCGACACCACGCCACCTTTGGCCAAGCAACTCCCACAGGAATAAAGTTCAAAGTAAGGCGAATTGGCTGATGCCAACTGGGGTCGCCCTACTGATGGCTTTTAATCTCACGGGTTGTTTTTCTGACGATGATCCAGCACCAGAGGTCGTCACGCCACCCGTAGTTCAACCCCCTGAAACGGGCCCCACCTTCCCCGAAGGCGCCATCAAGATCCTACCGGGGGATAATCTCACCACCCGTATTCAAGAAGCCTTAATCAACGCGCAAAGTGGCGCTGTGATTGTGCTACCAAAGGGCACCTTTAATATCGATTCGACATTACTGTTCGATGGCGACGTGGATGGGGATGGCAGTTATGCCAAAAACGTCACTATCATGGGCTACGGGATGAAGGACACTATCCTCAATTTCGCCCAAGCCAACTCGGGGGATGGGATTTTCGTGCAAAATGCGCTGAACATTACCATTCAAGATCTGTCGGTCAATGAAGCCAAAAACAACGGCATCAAGCTTAAAAATACCAATGGCATCATACTGCGCCGCGTGGGGGCGGTGTGGGAAGGTGAGCTCGACAAAGATAACGGCGCCTATGGTCTGTATCCCGTTGAGTGTGAAAACATTTTGATTGAAGACAGCTATGTCCGCGGCAGTGCCGATGCGGGCATTTATGTGGGCCAATCCCAATATATTGTGGTGCGCCGCAATATCGCCAAGGAAAACGTTGCGGGGATCGAAGTCGAAAACTCTAAGTATGCCGATGTGTATGACAACGAAGCCATGGGCAACACTGGCGGGATTTTAGTGTTCGACTTGCCAATCAATAACCACAGATACGGCTCTAGTGTGCGGATTTTCAACAACAAAGTGTATGACAACAACACGCCTAACTTCGCCAACGCCTCGGCCAACCCAGCTGGTGTGCATATAGTGCCGCCGGGGACAGGGGTGATTGTGCTGTCGACCGCCGATGTGGAAATCTTCAATAACGAAATTACCCATCACGACACCTTAGGGGTGACTGTCAGCAGCTTCTTTATTGCAGAACCCGATATGACCTCCTTTGTCGGCAACTATGGTCAACCAGGTCAAGCCATTGAAGACGGTTGGCGCCCAGTGCCGCGCAATATTTACTTGCACGACAACGTGATCACTGACTATGGTAGTAAGCCTAAAGGTTATTTAATTCAAGATATTATCCGTGCGTATGTCATCAGTCACGGTACCTTGCCCGGCGTGCTCTACGACGGCTTAGGGGAAATGCTTGCCAATAACGGCACCGCCGCTTACCTAGGTTTGAAAGAGGCACCCTTTGCCACAGATGGTAGCGATAACGTCTGCGCCAGTGATAACGGTGATGTGTCCTACGGCAGACTCTATGCCAACAGCAACACCGACATCAGCATCGCCGATGTGCAATACGAGAAGACCCAGAACAACCTGCTGAAATGTACCCAGGTGAGCCTACCCGTGCACACAGTCACCTTCGCGGGCCAAGTGTTTGGCTGCGGGGTTGACGATAATACCGCGGGCTGTGATGGCGGCGTGCTCGTTGGCGGCGGGGGCACTATCGGTGAAGGCGAAGGTGGTTTAGTGGGTGATGGTGACCAAAGTCTTTGTCAGGCGACGGGTTCAAACGTCAGTTGGGATGCACTGCTAAAAGCAAACTGCCCTAAACTGTCGGATTACAATCTGTTCAGCGATGCCAAAAACCCTACGGCAGGGCCTAATTCGGGCGGTGTCCCTTACGATCTTAACACTCAGCTCTTTACCGACTACGCCAGTAAATACCGCTTTGTGTATTTGCCTTCGGGACAAAAAGCCAGTTACTCCGAAAACGAAGCGTTTGATTTCCCAGTGGGTAGCGTTATCGTCAAAACCTTTGCCTTGCCAAGCGATACCAGTAAGCGTGGGAGCAGTAACGAGAGTTTGATTGAAACCCGTTTGCTGATCCATCGTCCAACGGGTTGGAGCGCCCTGCCCTATGTGTGGAATGCCGATAAGACAGATGCGACGCTGGCGAAAGCCGGTGCGATTAGCAGTCAAACCTTAAGCCATAAAGGAGAAAGCCTCACCTTTAATTACATGGTCCCGAGCATGAACCAATGTAAGCAGTGTCACCAGTTTAAGGCCGATGACAACAGCAACGCCGTGTTTGTGCCTATTGGTCCTAAGGCGCGCCATTTAAACCGCAACTACAGCTATCAAGATGGCACCATGAACCAACTGCTGAAATGGGAAAGCCTAGGTATTTTGCAGGGATTACCGAACCTGAGCCAAGTACCACAAGTGCCCGCCTACCACGATGGTGATGAAGCCACAGTCGCAAGCTTAAGCGATACCGCATTAATGCAAACGGCTAAAGGTTATCTCGACATCAACTGCGCCCATTGCCATAGACCCGAGGGCAACGCCTCTAACACCGGCCTTAAACTCGAATACTGGCGTGGCTACAGCGATGATGCAGGTTTCTCCCACGGTACCTGTAAATCGCCAGTCGCCTATGGCGGTGGAAACTTAGGTTTCGACGTCGTGCCTGGCAATGCCGCTGAGTCCATCATGCACTTTAGAATGCAAAGTACGACCCCGGGCGATCGTATGCCTGAAATCGGTCGCAGCCTATCCCATGATGAAGGCGTGGCGCTGATCAGCGAATGGATTAAACGCCTGCCTGCGGCAAGCTGCTCGCACTAGCGTTAACGGCAACAATGGGTGAAAGCAGGCTTGCAATCACCCACTTGTTTAGCACTCCAAAATAGAGCAACACCCTGACAGAGAAGGCCGACTTAGGCCTTCTTATTTCAAGCAACAGCTTAAAGAGCGGATAATCCAATGAAAAACCGCCTAACACTCATCGCAATCTGCAGCCTAACGACCCTAGTAACCGCCTGTGGCGGCGGTGACAGCCAAAGCAGCGATAATGGCCAAACGCCGACTCCGCCGACAACACCAACTGTACCGACAACGCCCACTAGTTTGTGTGTGAATACAACTGGGCAAGTTAACTGGCCCGCCTTAATGGCAGAGGACTGCCCAGAATTAAGTCAATATGGGCTCTTTATCGACCCCGCAAACCCTACCGCGCAGCCGCAAGCACCGGGATTTGGTTATCAGCTCGCCACACAGCTGTTTTCTAATTACGCCAGTAAATACCGCTTTATCTATTTACCCGCCGGCAGCAGCATCCAATACCAAGCGCAGGAGGCATTCGAGTTTCCAACTGGCGCCGTGCTGGTCAAAACCTTTGCTCTGCCACTGGATACGGCTATCACAGGCATAGCCAACGAAACCCTTATTGAAACACGGCTATTGATAAAACGCTCCCAAGGCTGGACGAGTTTGGTTTATCAATGGCAACAAGGGGAGACAAAGCTGCTTACCGCGGGCGCAAGCGTGCATCATACCCTGATTAATCAAGGCCAAAACCAAAGCTTTGATTACAACATTCCGAGCCGCGCCGAGTGCAAAATTTGCCACCAAATCAATCAAGACAACAGCAGCCAAATCATTCCGATTGGCCTTAAAGCCCATCTATTGAATCGCGATATCATCGACCAAGGGCAAAGCGTCAATCAACTCAGCCTCTGGGCTAAGCAAGGCAAGCTGGAGCAGTTACCCGAGTTAAACCAAGTCGCTAAAACCTATGCCATAGACAACCTCCAAGCCGATTTAACCAGCCGTGCTAAGGGCTATTTAGATGTTAACTGCGCCCATTGCCACAGCGCCAAAGGCTATGCCAGCATCTCCGGCTTACGCCTTGGGTTTTATATCGACCATACCAGTTATCAATATGGGATCTGCAAACAACCACCGGGGTGGGATGGTGGCCCTAAAGGACTCGATTACGATATCGTTCCCGGCAATGCTGACCACTCGATTTTGCTCTATCGCCAAACGCTGTCAGAACCTAAAGATCGCATGCCGCCCATTGGTCGCAACCTTGAGCACCAAGAAGGCGTGGAATTAATTCGTCAATGGATAGATTCGCTGGCACCGAGTTTAGGGAATTGTACTTAGACATGTTCAGTAAGAAACTTGCTTATTACCAATCGCCACTGATTGAACCAGGTTAGATAATGATGCTAACTTACTGTCCAGTTGGAATGTTCATTCCAACTATAAATCCTTTCTAGATTAGTTTACTGATAGGGATGGGTAATACTCAGTTAAATGCCAAATGGAGGCGGCATGCGTAAGACTATATTTTTCACCTTGTTTTTTGTCGCGTTTTCTAATGCCAGTGCAGAAGAACAAACCCAAGTTAACTTAAAAGATAATACGGTTTTCTACGAGGGAGCACTCTCTGAGGAAGCCAATCAAAAACTTATCTCATTGATTGATAACAATCCTCACCAAATCGAGTGGGTATCAATTAAAAGCAAGGGAGGTGAAGTCAATCGAGGAATGGATTTAGGCGAGATTATTTTTAACAATAATCTTGGCGTCGAGGTTACCGAATACTGTCTATCTTCTTGTGCTAATTATGTATTCTCTTCAGCTCATAAGCGCCGTATATCCAATCATGCTGTTATTGGTTTTCATGGCGGTGTCACTGGGATGGAGGAAGCAACGGAAGAATACCTAAAAACTTTACCCGAGAGCCAACAAAAAGCAGCCAGAGATAGCTTCACCGCGTATATGAAGACAACAACGTCCAGAGAAGCTGAGTTTTTCACTAAGGTTGGTGTCAGTCAAAAAATAACCTATTTAGGTCAAAGTCCCTTGTATCAAAAGCAAAATGATTCTGAAGAGTACATTGGCTGGTACTATTCATTAGATGACTTAACAAAGCTCGGTATAAAAAACATCACGGTAATTAACCCGCCTTGGAAATTCAAACAACTATCCGAAAAAACCAAGTTCTTTAAAGTGAGTGTGAGTGATATTTGACGACAGACCAAAGCGTTAATTGTTAATTAGCGCTTTCACTCTTCCCTTTACCCACCATTTAGCCTGCTAAAATACCCTGGCGGATGGCCAATCCAATGCTTAAAGGATTGACGGAAATGGCTGACATCGCTGTAGCCTAAGGTCTCGGCAATCGCCTCAATATCCAACTCGTTAGCTAAAATCAACTCGACCGCCCTTTGGCAACGCACCTGATCGACTAAACGTTGATAACTCGAGCCAAGCTGTGCCAGCTTACGCCGAAAGCTGCGTTCGCTAATATGCAGTTGCGTCGCCATGTCATCTAAATGGAGCACTTGGGGAAAATGTTCATTGATTGCCGCCAGCACGGTTTCGATAAAGGATGTGGTTGATACCGAAGCGGTCTTTTCGGCGTAGGCAGGGAAAGGATACTGGATGGCAAGCGCGAGATGGGTGAGGGAAATGCTCCATTCGTAATATTCGCAATTAAACTGCACCCTAGCCCCCGTTGCCTGAGTTAAAAAACGCTCATCGCGGACAGGTTCTGCCAAATGAATTTGCCTAAGCGTTATCGCCTCCCCCGTGAGCTCTCTCGCCAGCCCTAACAGCGAACCTATGCTGTGCAGAAATTGAAATCCATATTGTGCTTTGTCGATACGGCCAGTATTGAGCCAACGAATGCAAACACAGTCTTCTTCTAGGCGCACTAAGGTATCGGTAAAACTACCAACCAGTTGGGGATGATTGACCACAAACTGCAGGCAGGCCTGTAGAGACGTTAACTGCGCGAGATGGGGCAAGAGCACATCTAAACTACTCACCCGATAGCTTAGGCCTAATTTAGTGCCGATATCGGGGTCGCCGCCCTGCAAGCGTAAAAACTCCATCGCATACTCCACCTGCCACACAAACACAAACTGGCAATGATTGAGCTCTGCTAGGCCAACGCCGATATGTTCACAGACTTGCTGTAAGGCGTTTTCGCCTAACTGCGAGGCAATAAAATCGAGAATATTACGTAGCTCAAATGCGGGATAGGTTTGATCACCTACCATCAGGTTCGTCTTGTAGTCGACGCGCTGTAACATGGAAAATCCTTAATTTGATTTGTTCAGCTTTTAATTCCCTAGGTGATTAGTTGTATAAGATCTCGCTTATTTTGAATAGTCTTAAACCAAACTTAATGTTAAAAAAATGTATTATTTTATTTCGCGCTCGGACAAAACAAAAACGCCTGCATATTCGCAGGCGTTTTCATCAGGATTGAGTTAACTCGTCGGCTTACATGGGACGATTTTTCTCAACTAATCGATTAAAAATCGCATTTACCGATAAAGACGCACCATGGGCGATTTTATCTGCCAACTTCTTACGGACTTGGTAGCGCAACTTGTACACAGTACGTTCGCCAGCTAACTGCATTAACACATCATCACTGGTTGAAATCGCATCGATAAGACCTAATTCAATCGCCTGTTGACCGTACCAATGTTCGCCCGTGGCCACCTTAGCCAAATCGAGCTGAGGACGATACTTGCTCACGAAAGCTTTAAACAACACATGGGTTTCTTCCAGCTCCTGTTGGAACTTCTGTCTGCCTTCGTCAGTATTTTCGCCAAACACGGTTAAGGTGCGCTTAAAATCACCGGCCGTGTGTTGCTCGTAGTCGATTTCATGTTTCTTCAATAAACGGTTGAAGTTAGGCAACTGGGCAACGACACCGATTGAACCTACGATGGCGAATGGCGCGGCATACACTTTGTTTGCCACACAGGCCATCATATAACCACCGCTGGCGGCGACCTTATCCACGCAAATCGTTAATGGGATCTCGGCCTGACGCAGACGGTCAAGCTGGCTAGAGGCCAGACCGTAGCCATGCACCATGCCACCGCCACTTTCGACATTCACCACCACTTCGTCGCCCTTTTCGGCGATGGTTAAAATCGCGCTGATTTCTTCCCGCAAAGAAGCCACTTCGGCGGCATCAATACTGCCTTTAAAATCAATAACAAAAACTTTGCCTTTGTTGTCTTCTTCGGCCGCTTTTTCCTTCGCCTTTTCGTCCGCTTTCAGCTGTTTTTCGTAGGCTTTAAACTGCTTCTTCGACAGCAGTTCTTCCTTCAAGCTGTGTTTGAGATCTTCCAGTTCTTCTGAAAGATTGGTAATCCTCAGTTCACCTTTATCCGATTTGTGCTTCACCGTGGACGCGAGCACCACAATAATCACAGCAACAAGCGCAATCACAATTGTCACGGCTTTCGCTAAAAACATGCCATATTCGTATAGAAATTCCAAAGTACTCTCCGTTGGGGCCTAAGGTGATCCGGTTTAATGCGCGCTATTCTAACAGCCTAAAGCGCCATAAAAAAACCCAGCAAAGGCTGGGTTTTTAGGATTTTACACGCGACTAGTTAGAACAGGTCGCAATCACGCTTGGATCGGTGACGAAAATCGTCGCTTCACCTTTACCTGCGGTAGAAGCATAGGTCGCCACTTGCGTCTGCATCTCAACGGTTGCCGCAGCGGCCATACCATCCGTTGAACTCTTCTCACTTGGGTCAACAATTGAGCTATGGTGCCCCTTAGCAAAACGCACCGCACCAGAACCTTTGGTGGTTGCATCCACACAAGGCAGACCGATTGCCGAGATCAACGGCTCAGTGCCTGAGAGCGGGAAGTTATCGACGCGATTAGGTAACACTTGGTCAGCTAAGTTACCGTTACCATCACCCGCGATTTCGATTAAGTGCACGGGTAATCCCGTTGCTTTCAACATACCTGCATGGTTAACCGGATCCGCCGAATCCACCGCCGTTTGCACCGCAAAGGCAAAGGTTGGAATAAACTGCGCATAAACCCCTTGTACTAAGGCCGCATATTCTGGGCTGCCTGGCTCGTATCCCGCAGTATTGGCTTTATCCACTAATGCTTGGAACGTCGATGAGGCAGTCACATTGCTAAACAGCACTGGGCCAAAGGTCGCAGAACCGGCAAACGCGCCCGCTAAACCACCCGCTGGTGCTGCCAGAGAGACCGCATTGATGGCATAAGGGTTAGGTAGCGCTTCGCCCGTGCTTGGATTTTTCATGCCCGTGCTGGCATAAGTCGCAAAGTCGGTGCCGACAATCGCACCTAAACTTAAGCCCTGCGCACTAATCTTGGAAATATCGAATACCTGTGGTTGACCCGCCTGTGCAAGCCCCTGCGCTAAACCTGTTAAGGCTAAACGTACGCCAAGGTGATCCATGGTGGCCTGACGGAAGTTATCCCGCACCGACAGCGTGCTTGAGATATTCACGAAGACGAGTGGATTACCATTTTTAAAGGCATCAGGTTTATCTGAAGGAGCAGGGAACGAGGGATCTGTCGCAGTGACTTCATAAATACCATCGTTGTTAGCATCAAACGAGCGGGCACCATGTAAAGGCATATCAATGGCCACCGTTGCCACCCCCATGGCGGCATAACTGCCCGCATAGGCTAATGACATTTCCTTACCGCCGCCTAAACCATGCAGCGCAATCGTCGTTGGCCAGCCAGCCAATGGCGCAGTCGCTAGCTCAGGATTATTGTACAACGCTGCCAATTTAGCTGCATTAGGGATTGAAATCAGTACAGGTACGGTTTCATATCCTTTAATCGCTGGAATTGGATTGAACTTAGTCAGATGCTTAGTTTTATCTACCGCTGTACCATCGTCTAACAACCAAGTTTTACCCGCCATTAGAGACGGATTGGCTAACGCATCAGCAGGATTCGCAATACCATTGGCTACGGCTTGCATCGCAAAATTACTCTGGCTGAGTGTGCCTGCTTGCAAAGCTAATAGTACAGAGACAGGGCTATCGCCTTGTGCTTTCCAATGACCGTTAATTAATGGTTTGCCTTCTGTTGATAAACAACTAACCGAAGAACAGTCACCGTATATCGGCAGTTTAATTGTAGCCGAATACACATCGGCTAAATTAGCGGCTTTAAAGGCAGCACTATTTAAGTCCGTTAATCCCACCGCTTGTGCAACAGTTATGCCTAAAGGCGTTGGCATTTGGACAAAACTTGGCGCATAGGGAGACCCTGGCTGTACCATCAATAGTTTAGTGGTTTCATAGACGTTAACGACAGATTGTGTGGTGAATAAGCCAGTAAAACTGATAGTCGATAAATCAACATTATGAGCCGCAGCTATGCCTTTTTCATAACTATTAATCAAAATCTGTAGAGACTTTTGTTCTGGTAAAGGTAAGCCTAATGTATCAGCATCCATTCGAACCGCTTTATAAGTGCTAGAAGCAACTAATGATTCACCTTCTGAGTCTCTGATTACGTCAGTTGTAGCATAAATATATGATTGACCTGCTTTCAATGGCTTAATTGGAATGATAACAATCTGCTTACCGACAGCTTTAGAAACAAAGTCTACTCCAAATTGTAATTCGCTCCCGATTTTACAAGCCGAAACCGATGGTTTTTGTTTACATTCAGGGTCAGATGATAAAGGACCACCGACAGTGGCTTCAAACATTCTAACAGCACCGGGTAAACTCACAGTGGTTTCGTCTAAAGTAAGTTTTACACCTGTGTGAACAAACGTCTTATCATCAATTGGAATAGAAATTGGGGAAGTCGTAGACCAGCCATCTAAAGCGCCTAAAGCCATTTGAGGATCAGTGTAATCACTAGTGCCATCAACCTCTTCTTTAGGCATATTTAATGTACCGTCAACAGTACCATTAAATATTAGATCATTCGGAGTAGATAAAACTGGTGAAGTCTTATTTCCTGGATCAAATCCAATTGCAATACGGGATTCAGGGATGAGCGGGTCTGTCTTATCCTTGAGTTCGTTATAACTGTCCTCGCCACATCCTGTGAGGCCCAGTGCTGATGCAATCGCAACACACAAAATGAGTCTTTTCATTTTTTTTCCCCAAATCTTGTTGTAATAGTTTTGTTTTCCCCAAGAAATTAGTCACAATAGCGCAAAAGCTATGACTAATAGGGCTTATGTTAGCCCCTAACTCATTTCAAGTTAACGTAAAAATATTGAGTTAGCCACAAGTTTGTCACAAACATTTTAGCTATTTATAACAAAGTTTCATTCATTTGTTTGAAACATGCGTTTAGCAATTCGGCGACTCTAGAAGTGGCGGGCATTTTCGCCAAGAGGAATAAAAGGCTCATGTTGGAATATCAAGCAGCAAAAGATTTACTCAAAGGTAAAACCATACTGGTGACAGGCGCTGGCGCAGGTATCGGTCGCGCGGCGGCCATTGAATTTGCCAAACACGGTGCCACCGTGATTTTACTCGGTAAAACCGTCAAAAAACTCGAAGCCGTATACGACGTTATCGAACAGGCTGGTTACCCAACTCCAGCGATCGTGCCATTGGATTTAAAAGGTGCGACCGAACAAAACTACCGCGATATGGCCGAAACCATTGGCGAGCAGTTTGGTCACTTAGATGGTTTGCTGCACAACGCCAGTTTACTCGGCGCCTTAGGCCCGTTTGAACACATCGATATTCCATCACTCGAAGATGTACTTAAAGTCAACGTTACCTCACAGGTCATGCTGACCAAGGCTCTGTTGCCTATTATGCGCCAAGCACCCACTGCTTCGATTATCTTTACCTCAAGCAGTGTTGGCCGTCAGGGCCGCGCTTACTGGGGGCCCTATGCCTTCTCTAAATTTGCTACCGAAGGCATGATGCAAGTACTCGCCCACGAATGTGATGGCACGTCTGTACGCGTTAACAGCATTAACCCAGGCGCGACTCGCACCGAAATGCGTGCTAAAGCATACCCTGCCGAAAATCCATTAGATTTAAAAACGGCCGAAGAAATCATGCCAACTTACCTCTATTTAATGGGGCAAGATTCTAGCGAAATTAACGGTCAGCAATTTAACGCTCAATAAGCAATGCTGCTCTAATGTACTAATATGTCTCGTCCTGAAATAAGTTGACACTTATTTCCACCTAAAACGCTCGATGAACCTCATCGGGCGTTTTGTATTTTAAGGCCAAATGTGGCCGCCGTTGATTATAGATGGCAACCGCTTCTGTCACCATTTGTCGCGCCTCCTCCAGCGTTGCGGGCTTATGTGTTAAAAACTCCTGCTTCAAGATGCCATTTACTCGCTCTGCTAAGGCATTTTGATAGCAGTCATATCCGTCTGTCATTGAGCATGTCACGCCATGTTGTGCGTGAACCGCTTGATACGCGTTTGAGCAGTACTGTATCCCTCGGTCTGAGTGGTGTATCAGCGGTTTACTTTTATCTTGTCGCTGCTTCAGCGCCCGTTTGTAGGCCGTTAGCACCCCGTCTGTTTTAAGATTATCATCAACATGATAACCCACGATTTTTCGTGACCAGACATCGGTCACCAAGCTTAAATAGGCTTCATTATCTTGCAGTGGTAGATAGGTAATATCCGCCACCCAGACTTGTTCTGAGCGACTGATGTCCACTTGCTGCTCACTGGGCTTAAGCAAGTTGGGATGACACCTAAATCGATGATGGCTATGGGTCGTTTTATGGTACGCTCGTTTCGGCGTGACCAACAAACGATGCGTCCTAATACAGCGAAATAACCGGTCTCGTCCTATCACTATTTGATGCATTTTGTTGAGTAAATACTGCAGTTTACGCGTACCGACTCGCGGTTGAAATAACCGTTCATATTGTACTGTTTGCAACACCTGTTGCTCCCTTAGCTCTGAGACGATTTGCCGCTGGCATTGCTGATAATACGCCTGACGACTGATGCCAAGGTAACGACAGCATTGGGTGACGCGATAACCTACGTCCGTTTTTTCCTGGAGCGTTTCGCGGGTGGCTTTTTTACGACGGATATCCCGTAGTCAGTTCTGAGTTTTTCGACAATGGCTTCGAAGAACGCCGCTTTCATGCGGGTATCTTCAAGTTCGGCTTCGAGGGCTTTTATCTTTTGCTCGGGGGTGAGCGTGGTGGGTTCAGTCATCAACTGTCCTCGCATTGATGTTGGCGGCGTCCCTAGGGACCAATCCAGTTTGCCATGCTTGCGTAACCACACTAACACGGTGGAGCAACCTTGAATACCGTACTTGTCTTGCGCCTGCTTATAGGTCAGCTCGCCTTTTTCCACTTGGTTGACAACCGCCAATTTAAAAGCGAGGGAATAATCGCGTTGAGTTCGTTTAATTGTTGAAGTCATTACACTCTCCAAAATGAGTTTGAAAAGTGTCAACGCTATTTAGGACGGGTCAATAGATAAAAATAAAGGGAGCCCTACGCTCCCTTTATTTTTGCTCAAGCACTCAACCTAATCTTCGCAAAGTAAATCATCGTTTTAGGCATCTCAGGAGCCTCTCCATTTTGGACTTGGCTTTTATCTGAAACCGATATCATTTCGTGACTTGAATAATAGCTCACGTAAAGATGACCCCTTCGAGCACAACTCCAGCATAACTGGTATCGCCCTGCGAAGGTAAAGTAAGCCACTCGTGAATTGTGCCCGTATCTTTATTAATCTCAATAAGTGCTGTGCGAACGTTTCCTTCATAAAGACGCACCACCGCCATCAAACGGGATTGATAAACAAACATCACCGGCCCACCAATGCGTTTATCGAGTGTTTGCCACGCCCATTGATTGAATGGCGGTAAGCTATGGCCGAGTAAACCTAAAAACTCGTCACTCCACACGGGATCGCGCCTTAATAAACAAAAACAACTCTCTTGGTGAAATACGAGCGAGCTTTCATTTACATAGCCTTGATTATTAAACACTGACATCCAAGACTTAAACTGCTGTCCATCATCACTTTTATAGAGACGGGTATCCCCATCAGGCCCTGCTCGATACCCCACGCCATAGAGTGCATCTTGATGTTCTGTTAAGCGCCATAACCAATAACCTTTATCAGCGACCTCCTGTGGTTCGGACCAATGCACGCCATCCTTTGAGCACCAAAGATAGGACTGTAACCCTGATTTATCGTGCTGAGTCCCCCCACCCAGTAACAATAATTCCCCTCTATACTCAATTAACTTGCCATCGCGCAAATCCGCTTGAGTGGAAGTAAGCAGCGACACACTTTGCCACGTCCCACCAGCATCTTGAGAACGGAGAATACGTAAGGCGCCATCGGGAGAAACATGGGCGGAACCTTCCCTAAACACACAAAATAATGCGCCCTGAAATAAGACGAGATCGGTAAAGGCATTGTGTTCACCTTGCTCCCAAATTCGCTTGACCGATATTAACTCCATGGTTCATCTCCTAGTCATCTTTAGGCTTGTTATAGCATAACCATCGGTCGCAGAAAGCAAAAAAGGCCGCAAGCGGCCTTTTACTGAGAGACTTAACATCACTCGAATGATATTAAC
Organism: Shewanella sp. GD04112; assembly: GCF_029835735.1. Classification (NCBI taxonomy): domain Bacteria; kingdom Pseudomonadati; phylum Pseudomonadota; class Gammaproteobacteria; order Alteromonadales; family Shewanellaceae; genus Shewanella; species Shewanella sp. GD04112. Next base: position 1,809,056 of record NZ_JAOEAL010000001.1, on the reverse strand, counting down.
TGCGCTGACGTGTTGGCTTAGCCTTAGGCGTCGCTGTCACTTTATGCTTGCGTACGGCGCGGCGAATTTTTGCACTCTTCACCTGAGCACGGGCCACACTGTGTTTATCGGCGGCCAGCATAGTACGAGTTTCAGGTTCAAGACCCGCTAATTGGCGCAGGTAGTTTACCTGCTCAATCGGCAATTCAACCCAGCCACCACGTGGCAGAGATTTAGGCAATTCCACCATACCGTAACGGACACGGATAAGACGGCTGACTTGCACCTCTTGGGATTCCCATAAACGACGCACCTCGCGGTTACGGCCTTCACGTAAACATACGTGCCACCATTGGTTCATGCCCTCGCCGCCCGCGGCTTTAATGGCATCGAACTGCGCCATACCGTCTTCTAACATCACGCCAGTACGCAGACGTTGTACCGCAGCCTCAGGTACTTCACCAAAGGTACGTACCGCGTATTCACGTTCAACTTCGTTAGAAGGGTGCATCAAGCGGTTAGCGAGTTCACCATCTGAGGTAAACAGCAATAAGCCTGAAGTGTTGATATCCAGACGGCCTACCGCAACCCAACGGGAGTCACGCACTTTCGGCAAACGGTCAAACACGGTTGGACGACCTTCAGGGTCTTTACGGCTACAAATCTCACCTTCGGGTTTGTGATAGGCGAGTACGCGGCAAATCACATCGTCGGCGGACTTAAGCGATACGGCTCTACCATCGATGCGAACCTTCGCATCGGCTTCGATACGGTCGCCAAGATTGGCAATCACGCCATCAATACTAACTCGGCCTGCAGCAATCCATGCCTCCATCTCACGACGGGAGCCATGGCCTGCACGGGCCAAGACTTTCTGCAATTTTTCACTCATTAGTATCTTGCTCTTCTGACTGTTCAGGCGTTACTTTCAAACCTGAAAATACCGCCTGCAATGACTCAGTATCCGTAAGCGCAGGTAAATCCGCTAGGGTATCTAAGCCAAAATAGGCTAAAAATTCTAAGGTCGTGGCATAGAGTGCGGGTCTCCCCGGGACTTCTTTGTGGCCAACGACTTTAATCCAATGTCTATCTGACAAACTTTTAATGATATGGCTACTAATGGCCACACCACGCACCTGCTCAATATCGCCACGGGTCACGGGTTGACGATAGGCGATCACCGCCAAGGTCTCTAATGTTGCCCGCGAATACTTAGGTGCTTTTTCCTGCCACAGGGGCTGCAAAAAAGGACTCAGGACTTCCAAGGTCTGGAAGCGATAACCCCCAGCCACTTTCACAAGTTGAACACCCCGCTCCTGATAATCCTGCTGCAACTCTTCCAATGCGGCTTTGATTTTGTCTCTGGAAACGCTGAAATCCGTCAACACGGTTTCTTTCAACATTTTCACCGACAAGGGTTTCCCCAATACAAACAGACTCGCTTCAATAAGCTGTTTTAATTGAATTGGATTTATCTGCATCAATTAATAGGCCTTTACGTAAATAGTTGAAAACGGCTCTGTTTGGTACAATTCCACTAATAATTCTTTGACCAATTCCATCAGCGCTAAAAAGGTCACCACCACACCGGCGCGGCCTTCTTCGACACTGAATAAACGCTCAAAGGGCGTAAACGTCTCGCTATTAAGCATGGCTAAAATTTGGCTCATGCGCTCACGGGTCGATAACTGTTCACGCTTAACATGATGATCTTCGTTGGCATCGATACGTTTAAGCACTTCGCCAAAGGCGCGGGCGATTTCAAATAACGATACATCAGGCGGGATCACCAAAGGTTTGATGCTCGGTGAAGGTGCCGCGGTTGCTTGAAACACATCGCGTTCAAGCCGAGGTAAATCATCAATTTTTTGCGAGGCTTCTTTGATTACCTCATAGGCCTTCAATTGACGGATCAACTGGGCCCGTGGATCTTCCTCCACTTCATCTTCCGCCACCATACGCGGCAGCAGCAGACGGGATTTAATCTCAGCCAGTGTTGCCGCCATGACCAAATAATCCGAGGCCAGTTCGATACGCGCCTGAGTGAGCATCGCGATATATTCTAAATATTGCGCGGTGATCTGCGAAATGGGTAAATCGACAACATCTAATTTTTGCTTACGGATCAGGTATAAAAGTAAGTCGAGCGGCCCTTCGAAGGACTCTAAAAACACTTCTAACGCCTCAGGTGGAATAAACAAATCCTGTGGCATTTCGGTCATTGCCTGACCGCGAACAACGGCTAAGGGTAAACTTTGTTGCGTGCCCTGCATCCGCTATCCCCATGTAAAACAATCGTTTTTAAACGGCTGTAGATGACTGACTTGACCCCGTACTGAGCGCGGCTTAAGTTCGCTAATCAAGCTCCCCTACGCCAAACGCGCGATTATACCCGCAATTGAGCGGCGATAACACTGTCAAATGATGGTTTTATCGCCTCAATCTCTTAGGGTAAATCGCGTGTTAGAGAAATGGGGTAACATCACCCGCGCCTTCACGCAGTACTTCGAAACCATCTTCCGACATATCAATGACTGTGGTCGGTTTCTCACCTAAGTAGCCACCGTGCAGGATCACATCCACTTGATGCTCTAACAGATCGCGAATGTGTTCGGGATCTGACTCTGCAAAATCACTATTGGGCATCACTAAACTGGTCGACATCAGCGGCGCATCCAACGCCTCGAGCAGCGCCAAGGCAATTACATTGTCTGGCACGCGGATACCAATGGTTTTCTTCTTGTCATTTTGCAGACGACGGGGCACTTCCTTGCTCGCCTTAAAGATGAAAGTGTAAGGTCCAGGCGTGCAGCTTTTTAAGATGCGGTAGGCCTGATTATCCACCTTGGCATAGGTCGCTAACTCGGATAAGTCACGACACATTAACGAGAAATTATGGTCGTGCTCGATTTGACGAATGCGGGTAATGCGCGTCATCGCGTCTTTCTCGCCAATCATACAACCGAGGGCATAGCCCGAATCGGTTGGATATACAATCACACCACCGGACTTAAGCACAGCCACGGCTTGACTGATCAGGCGTACCTGTGGATTTACTTCGTGTACATAAAAAAACTGACTCATGGTCGTTCCACCCAAGATCCCGACTGCCAGACCCAATCAATACCTTGGGGCTGGTAGAGATTTTTACCTAGTTCAATCCAATTGCTTGGAAAGTGAAAATCACTCCCTATCGATGCAAGCAACTGATTTTGGACACTCAGCGCCACTAAATTGGCCCTGTCATCCACCGTTTGTTGGCCGAGCACCACTTCCATGGCATCCCCGCCTGCTTCTTTAAATTCTCGCACTAAACGCTTTAACCATTTGGCCGACAGCTTATAACCGCTCGGATGGGCCAATACCGCGAGGCCGCCCGCATTGTGGATCACCTCAATTGCGCTGGCCATATCACCCCAATTGTTGGGCACATAGCCAGTTTTACCGCGAGCTAAATAGCGTTTGAACACACTTGGCATATCCACCGCATGGCCATTATCGGCAAGCCAGCGTGCATAGTGACCACGGCTTAAGGCGGCGCCTGCGGCGAGTTTTTTAGCGCCCTCATAGGCGCCTTCAATCCCCGCTTTAGCGAGGCGATGGCCGATTTCTTCGGCGCGCTGCTCACGCAACTCACGCTGATGTGCTAAAAAACGTAATAACTCGGCATGGGTCTCATCAAAGTTGAGCGCCACAATGTGAATATCGTAACTATTCCAGCGGGTTGAAATCTCAACCCCAGAAATCAGTTTTAACGGTTCGGCCTGCGCTTGATTAAAGGCGCGGGCTTCACTTAAGCCTGCAACCGTATCGTGATCGGTAATTGCAAATAACTGCACGCCCTTTTCAAGGGCTCTGGCGACCAGCTCGGACGGCGTGAGATGACCGTCGGATGCGGTCGTGTGGCTGTGCAAGTCAGCCAATATGCTTTGAGTATTCATGCCGTTATTGTACGTGAATTTAAGATGAAATGTGCATTTATCTCACACTTTATCGAGCAGGAATGGCATTCGGTACAGTGATTTAGCGGCGTTAATCCATCATTTTGAAAAATATTCAATTGACTTTCGCCTCAGGCTCATGTTTTCTATAGCTCAACTAACGAATTATTGAGACCCTTTTGAATGACTCAGATTAACGCTTCTTTCAACATCATTTGGTGGTGGCACTTCCCAACTTAGCGGGTGGTGTGAAGCTCTGTGCTCATTTGAAAGTAACAGAATCAACAAAAAAGCCCGCAGAAATGCGGGCTTTTTTGTTGGTGCGAAAAATGTCTGCAACGCGGTAAACGGATAAAAAGCGAGATAAGCATGACCCTAAAGACATTTAATCAGGTTACCCAAGTTGATGGCGAAAATGTTGCCTCGTCTCAACAGACATTCGCACGTTCACATACGCTAAAGGCTGCGCTGGCATACCATAGCGACCCACTGCGTCTGTACCAGCACATCACTCAAGATGCGCCCCATACCATGTTGTTAGAATCGGCGGAAATCGACAGCAAGGAAAATCTTAAGAGCATGGTGATGACCCATGCGGCGCTGATGATCCGCTGCGACGGTTATCGTTTACGCTTTAGCGCACTGAGTGACAATGGCATTAGTTTACTCGCCCCCATCGAGCAATTTTTTACTGCTCGCGCAAGCCAAACTCAATGTCAACGTGATGGCCACAACCTAGTGGTCACGCTACAAAAAGATACCGAGCTTAAGGATGAAGATGCGCGCTTAAAATCCACCTCGCCCCTCGATGGTTTGCGCTTGTTTGTAAAGCATATCGACTGCGGCGCTCATACTGACAGCCAATCCAAGCCAGCATTCAAAGACTTATTTTTAGGTGGCGTGCTCGCCTACGATTTGATTGATACCGTCGAGCCACTGCCTGAAGCACCAAATGGTGCAAATGATTGTCCTGATTATTTATTTTATCTCGCCGAAACCTTAATTCTTATCGATCACAAGCAAAAGCACGCCGAGCTAATCACCCACAACTTCAGTGAAGGCACTGAAAAGCATTCCGTTGTGACCCAAGCCTTAGCCGAGCGAGCAGAGAATATCCGCGCCCAATGTGAAGCCTTAGCCAAGAATGCAACGCCTGCGCCCGCCCTCGTTGGCATAACGGCCACAGAGCAAGTGAATGTCAGTGATGAGGACTTCAAGCAAACTGTTATCGATTTAAAAGAACACATTATTGCCGGCGACATCTTTCAAGTCGTGCCTTCACGCAGCTTTAGCCTGCCCTGCCCCAATACCTTAGGCGCTTACCGCGCGCTGCGATTAACCAACCCCAGCCCCTATATGTTTTATTTCAGGGGCCATGACTTCACCCTGTTTGGCGCCTCACCCGAGAGCGCGCTGAAATATGAAGCCAGCAACAATCAAGTCGAAGTCTACCCGATTGCAGGCACCCGTAAGCGCGGTAAAACCGCCAGCGGCAAGATTGATTTCGACCTCGATAGCCGTATCGAACTCGAATTGCGTTTGGATAAAAAAGAGCTCTCCGAACACTTAATGTTGGTCGATTTAGCCCGTAACGATATCGCCCGTATCAGCCAAAGCGGCAGTCGCAAAGTGGCCGAGCTACTTAAAGTCGACCGTTATTCCCACGTGATGCATTTAGTCAGCCGCGTCACAGGTCAACTACGCCAAGACTTAGATGCACTCCACGCCTATCAGGCCTGTATGAATATGGGCACTCTGGTTGGCGCCCCGAAAGTGCGCGCCTCGCAACTCGTACGTCAGGCGGAAAAGACCCGTCGAGGTAGCTATGGTGGCGCAGTGGGTTACCTCAACGCCCTTGGGGATATGGACACCTGTATTGTTATCCGCTCCGCCTTTGTGAAAAACGGCGTGGCCCATATCCAAGCGGGTGCTGGCGTGGTGTTTGATTCCGATCCCCAGAGTGAAGCCGATGAAACGCGCCAAAAGGCGCAGGCGGTGATTTCTGCCATCAAGATGGGCGCAGGCTTGGATGAAAGCCATCAAGCAACTGCGACCACTTCGACCGAACAACAATGATAAGGAGCCTAAGATGAAACTCTATTTACTCGATAACTTCGACTCCTTTACCTACAACTTAGTCGACCAATTTAGAAGCCTTGGCTGTGAAGTGGTGATCTACCGTAATGATGTTGCCGCCGACTATATTGCCAACAAGCTGTTAGCGGAAACCGAGCCTAGCGCCTTAGTCTTATCACCAGGCCCTGGCGCGCCCCATGAAGCGGGCTCCATGATGGCGCTGATCGACAAAGTCGCGGGCAAAGTGCCTATGCTTGGGATCTGTCTGGGTCATCAAGCCATGGTGGAATATTACGGTGGTAAGGTGGAGCGCGCGCCTTTTGTGGTGCACGGAAAAGCCAGCCCCACCTTCCATAATGGTACAGGTGTGTTTGCTAACTTGCCTTCGCCCTTACCTGTCGCCCGTTATCACAGTTTAGTAGCGACAAAAGTACCTGATTGTCTTGAAGTCATTGCCACCACAGAAGAAATGCCAATGGCGATTTTGCATGCTGAGCACAGGGCGGTTGGTTTTCAGTTTCATCCAGAATCCATCTTAACCACCTTGGGCAGCACCTTGTTAACCCAAACCCTACGCTTTTTGACTCAAGACATCGCCCACAATACCGCAGGAGCCCAATAATGAGCGCAACATCGATTCAGCCCCTGCTCGATATCTTGTTTCAGGGTAAGGCATTAACGCGCGAGCAAACCGCCAGCCTCTTTAGCACCCTTATCCAAGGTGAAATGAATGAAGCCGTGATGGCGGGCATGTTAATGGCGCTTAAAATTCGCGGTGAAACCATTGCCGAAATCAGTGGCGCCGCCGATGCGATGCGCGCCGCGGCTAAGCCATTTCCCTACCCAGCCTCAAGCCGTAGCCAAGGGATTATCGATATCGTCGGCACCGGTGGCGATGGTTTTAATACCATCAATATTTCCACCACTGCTGCCTTTGTCGCCGCAGCCGCTGGCGCCAAGGTTGCAAAACACGGTAATCGCTCCGTCTCGAGCAAATCGGGCTCTTCAGATTTACTCGCCCAATTTGGCATCGATTTAACCATGTCCCCCGAGCTGGCGAGCCGCTGCCTCGAATCACTCAATCTGTGCTTCCTGTTTGCGCCCCACTACCATGGCGGTGTCAAACATGCGGTGCCTGTGCGCCAAGCGCTGAAAACTCGCACCTTATTCAATGTGTTAGGGCCATTAATTAACCCAGCGCGCCCAGAATTTATGTTGCTTGGGGTCTATAGCCCAGAGCTGGTGACGCCCATCGCCCGCGTACTGCAAGCCCTTGGCACGCAAAGAGCCATGGTGGTGCACGGCAGTGGTTTAGATGAAGTGGCGCTCCATGGCAGCACACAAGTCGCCGAACTCAAAGACGGTGAGATTATTGAATATCAATTAACGCCAGCGGATTTTGGTGTACCGCAGGCCCACATTAGTGAGCTTGAAGGGGGCGAGCCTGCACAAAATGCCCAAATCACGCAATCAATTTTGCAAGGGCAAGGCAGCGATGCCCACACCCATGCGGTTGCCATCAATGCGGGTTGTGCCTTATATCTGTGTGGCCTATCTGACTCAGTAAAAGCCGGCACCGCCCTTGCGCTCAATACCATAAAAAGCGGCAAAGCCTTTGAATTACTGAATCAACTCGCTAAAGTCAGCAGCGAAGCACAGGAATAATGACCATGGCACAGGTTCAACAACCCGACGCGCATCGCTCGGAAGATAATCAAGCATCGCAGGATGTAAGGGGTAGCATGCAAACCAGCACCGCAAAAGCCAACGTTTTAACCCGTATCGTCGATACTAAGGCCGCCCATATCGCCGCCCTTAAGTTGCGTTTTCCTGAAGACAGCTTAACCCCCAAGATTTCGGACCGTAGTCTATTTGCCGCCTTAAAAGCCCCGAAGGCGGGTTATATTTTAGAGTGCAAGAAAGCCAGTCCATCCAAAGGCTTAATCCGTAAAGACTTTGATGTCGAAGCCATCGCTTCTATTTATACCCAATATGCTGCTGGGATTTCGGTATTAACCGATGAGCAATTTTTCCAAGGAGACATGGACTATATCCCGAAAGTGCGGGCCAAAGTGAGCCAACCGATTCTGTGTAAAGACTTTTTTGTAGATGAGTATCAAATCAAATTAGCGGCTCATCAGGGCGCCGATGCGATTCTGTTGATGCTTTCTGTGCTCGATGATGAGCGATATCAGCAACTTGCCAACGAGGCGGCCAAGTATCAACTCGATGTGTTGACCGAAGTCAGCAATGAAGAAGAACTGAAACGCGCCATCGTCTTAAATGCACCTATTATTGGCATTAATAACCGCAACTTACGAGATTTAAGTACCGATTTAGCCACCACAGAAGCCCTTGCGCCGCACATCGGCAGCGATCGCGTGGTGATCAGCGAATCGGGCATTTACACTAACGAGCAAGTGCGTCGCTTAAGCCCGTTGGTCGATGGCTTCTTGGTCGGTAGCTCGATTATGGCCGAAGAAGACATTGATTTAGCCTGCCGTAAATTGATCTTCGGTCACAATAAAGTCTGCGGTCTCACCCGCCTTGAAGATATTCAAGCGGCGGCCACTGCTGGCGCCGTGTATGCTGGGCTGATTTTTGCTGAAAAATCGCCACGCGCGCTCACTAAAGATGCCGCCAAACAATTAGTACAGCAATACCGCGCCGCTAACTTGCCCGCCATTGAGTTTGTTGGCGTATGCGTGAATAGCACGCCTGAGTTCATGGTGAGTATCGCCCAAGAATGTGGTTTAGCCGCGCTGCAACTGCACGGCAGCGAAACTGAGCTGGAAATTGCCGAGCTAAGCCAATTACTGCAACAGGCCGGACTGAACACCCAAATTTGGAAGGCGGTCAGTGTCGATGCTCAAAGCAGCGAACTTGCTGCTATGCCAAGAGGGGTGCAGCGTTATCTCTTCGATAGCAAAAATGACGCAGGTTTTGGTGGTACTGGGCAAGCCTTTGATTGGCAACTCCCCATTGCCCATAAAGCCGAGGCCATGCTCGCGGGTGGCCTCAATGCTGACAATGCCGCCCGTGCCAATGCCCAAGGATTTTACGGTTTAGATTTTAACTCTGGCCTAGAAACGGCCCCCGGCATTAAGTCGGCAGAGAAAATCCAAGCGGCATTTAGTCAATTACGACTCTAGACCCACTTTTATAAAAACCTGTGCAAGTACAGGCTAGCAAGAATTGAAACTCGATGGCGTTAACCTATATAGCCCTCGAAACAAATGAATAGGATAAGGAACAAGGTATGTCACAGTTAAAGCTTAACCCTTATTTCGGCGAATACGGCGGTATGTATGTGCCGCAGATTTTAGTCCCCGCCCTGAAGCAACTCGAAAACGCTTTTGTCGAAGCGCAGGCCGATGAATCCTTTCAAGCCGAGTTTACCGACCTGCTGAAAAACTACGCGGGTCGCCCAACGGCACTGACACTAACCCGCAATTTAAGCCCTAACCCTATGGTGAAAATCTACCTCAAGCGGGAAGATTTACTCCATGGCGGCGCCCATAAAACCAACCAAGTATTGGGCCAAGCATTACTGGCTAAACGCATGGGTAAAAAAGAGATTATTGCAGAAACCGGCGCTGGCCAGCACGGTGTTGCCACCGCCCTTGCCTGTGCGCTGCTGGGATTAAAATGCAAAGTCTATATGGGCGCGAAAGACGTTGCCCGCCAATCACCTAACGTATTTAGAATGCGTTTGATGGGCGCAGAAGTCATTCCTGTCACCTCAGGCTCGGCCACCTTAAAAGATGCCTGTAACGAGGCGATGCGCGACTGGTCTGGCAGCTACGAAAAAGCCCACTATCTCTTAGGTACAGCCGCAGGGCCGCACCCGTTCCCGACCATAGTGCGTGAGTTCCAACGTATGATCGGTGAAGAAACCAAGAAACAAATGCTGGAGCGCGAAGGTCGTCTGCCCGATGCGGTGATCGCCTGTGTCGGCGGTGGCTCTAATGCCATTGGTATGTTTGCCGACTTTATTGATGAAACCAGTGTCGAGCTAATTGGGGTCGAACCCGCAGGTAAAGGCATTGATACCCATATGCACGGCGCGCCACTCAAACATGGCAAAACCGGGATTTTCTTTGGTATGAAGGCGCCCTTGATGCAAGACAGTGAAGGCCAAATCGAAGAGTCCTATTCGATTTCGGCGGGTCTTGACTTCCCATCCGTCGGCCCACAACACGCCCATTTGAACGCGATTGGCCGTGCGCGCTACGAATCGGCCACCGATGACGAAGCCCTAGAAACCTTCCAATTATTGGCTCGCAGCGAAGGGATTATCCCCGCGCTCGAATCGGCCCACGCCCTCGCTTATGCCCTGCGCCTAGCGAAAGAGTGCACCAAAGAGACCATTTTGGTCGTTAACCTCTCGGGCCGAGGCGATAAGGATATTTTCACTGTGTCAGACATTTTAAACGGTAAAGAGGAATAACTAAGATGAGCAGCATTTCAAATCAAACTATCCCTCATCAAGCTGGCCGTTATCACGCAGCGTTTAGCCGTTTAAAAGCCGAAGGCCGCGGCGCTTTTGTGCCCTTTGTTACTTTGGGTGATCCTAGTCCTGAGCTGTCACTGAAAATTATCGACACCTTAGTGCAAAATGGTGCCGATGCACTGGAATTAGGTTTTCCCTTCTCCGATCCGCTGGCAGATGGCCCTGTTATCCAAGGCGCGAACCTCAGAGCCCTCGCCGCAGGTACAACGCCAACGCAGTGCTTCAACTTATTAGCGCAAATTCGCGCTAAATATCCAGAGCTGCCAATCGGGTTATTACTGTACGCGAACCTCGTATTCGCCAATGGCATCGATGCTTTTTATGCCAAAGCGCAGCAAGCGGGCGTGGACTCAGTGCTTATCGCCGATGTGCCAGTAGAAGAAGCGGCGCCATTTATTGAAGCCGCTAAGGCCCACGGTATCGCGCCGATTTTTATCGCGCCGCCCAATGCCGATAGCGACACCCTTGAAAAAGTGAGCAAAAGTGGCGAAGGCTATACCTATCTATTGTCCCGCGCCGGTGTAACAGGCACAGACACTAAGGCAGGAACGCCCGTTGAAGAAATTTTAGCTAAGCTGCAAGCATTTAATGCGCCGCCACCGCTATTAGGTTTTGGGATTGCCGAGCCTGCTCAAGTGAGCGCCGCCATTCAAGCGGGCGCCGCGGGTGCAATTTCAGGCTCTGCCGTGGTTAAAATTATCGAAGCTCATCAACAGGATGAAGCAAAACTGCTGTCCACCTTAGGCGAATTTACCCGCGCAATGAAAGCGGCAACCTAATCGCCTCATCGGAGTGATACAATCATTCAGGGCCAAATCTGCGGATTTGGCCTTTTTTTATAGTATTAATTACCACGGCAAAAACTATGTTGAGCAGAGAACCAACTGCATCTTAAAACTGTCAAACCCAAGGCTTATATTGGGCGCTGAGTCTCATGTCTTAGCGAAAGAGATGTTAATATAACGCCGGTAACATCGGCAGTTTTGTTATGGTAAATGGACTTTTTATGCAGTATCAAATCTATATTCTCGACGTCACGCCTTGGGGCTGTGGTTTTCAAGGTGAAGTCGCCGCCCAATGTGATAATGGCGCCCCAGTATGGTTTTATTATCAGGGTAGCGATCAACAGGCTAAACAACGTTTTCCGTTGAATCAGTGGGTTAAGGTTGAACTCTTCGGCCGCTTAGCTAAGGCAAACCTACAGACCGACATCATTGAACACCGCCAGAGTCTGCAATTCCCTAAACATAATTGTCACTTTGAGGCATCTGGGCAAATCGTTGAGATCACCCAAACGCCCGATGATACTGTGTATTTACTGCAATCGAGCCTCCCCCTTCCCTTCGATAACGAACTGGGCACCTCACCAATTTCCCGTGGTCATTGGGTCAATGTTACTGGGGAATTATGGGTGACTAACTGGCAAGATTAAGGCTGGACTCAATATTAACGCAGTGCTCGCGTTTTCAGCGCAGGCTTTCCAGAGCAATGGCCAGACACTCAATCGAGACTAAGAGCAAATAGCTTTTAGGGGATTTTGCCCCTAAAATGGCGAACCGATTGTGCTTAAGGTTTGATAAGCTCAATGCCTACGGCGCAATCCCTAACGTCTTTCGCCAAAAAAATGCTTTCGCCTAATCTGCTGACCTAAGCAGCTTTTGCAAAAGCGACACCTATTGAGGTTTTAATGTCTAGCGTAAACTCAGTCCCGACTCCCAAGCCCCGCACGATTTTTGGTACGCCTAAGCTGCCCGCTAAATACGCTACGGTTGTGATGCCATTTTTTCTTTCGATTTTAATGAGCTGCATAGTATCAGGGATCAGTACCTTCAACGGTGTCGGTGCATCGACGCAATTTGTTGAACTTTGGCTGAGTGCGTGGGGGATTTCATGGGCAGTGGCCTTCCCAACCCTACTGATGGTATTACCCTTAGTGCGAAAGTTAACCGCCGCGTTTGTGCAATTACCTTAAACTCACCTCCGTGTTTAATGCCGCTAAAGCCATTTTCCCAAATGGCTTTTATGACACCCTCCTCCGCTTTGCCCTAAACCTGCCTAATAACCTAGCCAAAGACTCGGATTTACAGTCGATTTACACTCAAGATTGACTCACACTTTCGTTGCTTAAGACTGCGTCCCGCAATGCTGGCAGCCCGAAATAAATCCGACGTCAACTTAACTGTAATCCACTGTTTTTGTTTTGAATATTGCTTAAAAGATATTCTTAATGACATGTTTTAATCATTTTATGCTACGGCAGCTGCCTCGCTGACAAACCGTATTTCAGCCCTTTATTTCCCAGTCAAAAGTACGACACCTCCGACAACCCTTAAATGAGAATGATTTGCATTTGTAATTTTTTGAATGCTAATTTATTCGCCGTTGCGCTGATGCACTCATCCTCAGCTTATGCGCAACACATGGAACCGAACCTGATCCGCAAGATAAGGGAATGACTCACTCGGCTGAGGCAGAGAGAACCACTCCTACTTGCCCATCAGCCGATGATGACAACCACAGTTTCGGTTGGCAGCTGAAACTTAAGGAGGCGTAAGTGACTACCCCAAAAAAGGAAAACGATCGCAGGATTTTCGATCTACTCGGTATCGGCATAGGTCCATTCAATCTCGGATTGGCCGCCCTGAGTGAACCTATCGATGGCTTTAGCTGTTTGTTTCTTGATGCCAAAACCGAGTTTGATTGGCATCCAGGTATGCTGCTCAGCGCCTCTCGGCTGCAAACACCGTTTATGTCCGACTTAGTGACCATGGCCGATCCCACCAGTCGTTATAGTTACCTCAATTTTGCTAAGCAAACTGGCAGGCTGTACCCCTTTTATATCCGTGAAAACTTTTTCCTGCCACGGAATGAGTATAACCATTATTGTCAATGGGTTAGCAAACAACTCTCCAACCTGAGATTCGGTTTTAAGGTGACCCAACTCGATTACAACGCCGGAGAAGGTATCTACCATGTTACGGGTGTGGATAGACGCAGCGGCCAGCCCCAAACCTATTTGTGCCGCAAACTGGTGCTCGGCACGGGCACCACGCCCTATGTGCCAGACAATTGCCCGCTACACGACCCCCGTGTGATGCATAGCGCCAGCTATATGCAGCAAAAAACCTACCTGCAGAGCCAAAGCGCCATTACCGTGATCGGCAGTGGTCAAAGCGCCGCGGAAATCTTTTACGATCTTCTGCAAGATATTGATACCTATGGTTATCAATTAAATTGGATGACCCGCTCGCCACGCTTTTATCCGCTGGAATACACCAAACTCACCCTAGAAATGACTTCGCCAGATTATGTGGATTACTTCCATGAACTGTCGCCAGAAAAGCGCAGTCGCTTGATTGCGAAGCAAAAATCCCTCTACAAAGGGATCAATGCCGAGTTAATCAACGATATTTATGACCTGCTTTACCAAAAACGTTTAGTCAGCGATATCCAATGCCAACTGCTGACCAACGTGGCACTTGATAAGATAGAGACCTCGGGCGACACGCTGACGCTCAAGTTCAACCACCTCGAACAGGAATATGCCCTCGAGCAACAGACGGGCGCCGTCGTCTTAGGCACTGGTTATCAATATCGTTTACCCGAATTTATTCAAGGCATTAAATCACAAATTGAATTTGATGATCGCGGCCAACTTGCCATTCAACGGGATTATGGCATCGATGTCAGAGGCGATATTTTTATCCAAAATGCGGGCCTGCATACCCATGGCATCAGCTCACCGGATTTGGGCATGGGCTGCTATCGCAATGCGACGATTCTGCAAGCGGTTTTAGGTTACGCGCCCTATCCGATTGAAGACAGTATCGCCTTCCAAACCTTCGATCCAACTAAGATCCGCGCGCGGCAACACCAACCCACGAGCACCTATTCGGCAACAAAAGCCATACCAAGCAAGCCACTACCTTCGGCGGCGCAACCTACACAAAATAGTAATTGTGAGCCACAGGCCGCGCTGCGGATAAGTCCTTCGGGCGGCAGTGTGTCGGTCTTGATGGCGCCGAACAAGGAGGCGCAGTAATGGCCAGCCAATGGAGTCGCCACTGTGCGGCCTCACTCTCAACGCCCATTGTGATTGATGAGTTTGTGTTTAAACCACTCAATCTCCCGCAACAGCTGTCTATGTTGCAGCACTGGTTTAACCAAGACTATGCCCGCTTTTGGGGGATGCAGGGGATGAGTCTCGATGCACTTGCTCAAGCGATGGCGCCAAGCGAGCACAAGCTCGCGCTGATCGGTGAATGGCAAGCCAAGCCGCTGTTTATGGTGGAGTTATACGATCCCTCCCACGATGAAGTGGGTGAGCATTATGCTGTGGAGCGGCTCGATTGCGGTATGCACCTCATCCTCGCGCCGCTTGAGGGCAAGCCTGTTCATGGCTTGTCTGGCCAAGTGATGCAGGCTATTGCCGAGCTTATTCTCGACAAGCTCGCCTTTAAACGAATGGTGGTCGAGCCGGATCAGCAAAACCACAAAATCCACCGCTTAAATAGCCAAATTGGGATCCGCTACCAAAAAGCCATTCAACTGCGCAGCAAAGCCGCATTCCTCGGTTTTTGTAGCGCCGAGAGTCGCCAATTAGCGCAAAAGACCAGCACACTTTTTATGCAGCACACTGCACCCCTAGCGACTAAAGCAACTCATGCAGCACACTGCACCCCTAGCGACTAAAGCAACTCATGCGACCCACGCAACCGCTGTTAACCCTATCATTTTGCAGGTAAACCGATGAACTTAGCCACTAACCGCGCATTACTCAAGCCATTCACTCAAGCCGAATTCCCCACGCTGGAGGCCGCTGCCCACCCGCACGTCCCCGCCCACTTAATGCCGGAATATTGGCAGGCGGCCAATCGCCATTTAGTGAAGAAAATCCTCTGCGAATTTACCCATGAGAAGATCATCACCCCACAGATATACCGCCAAGCGGCAGGTGTCAATCACTATGAACTGAGGCTCAAAGACTGCACCTATTACTTCAGTGCGCGCCATTATCAGCTCGACCACCTTGAGATAGAAAGCGGGTCGATTCGAGTCAGCAGCGCGGGCCAAGACAAGCCACTCGATGCCATGAGTTTGATTATCCAACTGAAAGATGCCTTAGGTATGAGTGAAACCCTGCTGCCCACTTACCTTGAGGAAATCACTAGCACCCTCTACAGCAAGGCCTACAAGTTGGCCCATCAAGCTATCCCCGCCGCAACGCTCGCTAAGGCCGATTATCAAACTATTGAGGCGGGCATGACCGAGGGGCATCCAGTGTTTATCGCCAATAATGGCCGTATTGGTTTTGATATGCAGGACTATTACCAATTTGCCCCCGAGAGTGCCTGCGCGCTTCGGCTAGTGTGGATTGCGGTGCGTAAGGACAAAACCACCTTCTCCGCCCTCGAAGGATTAGACCATGATAACTTGTTAAAACAGGAGCTTGGCGAACAGTTCACCGAGTTTCAACAACACTTAAGCGCACAGGGGCAAACGGCCGATAGCTTTTATTTTATGCCCGTTCATCCTTGGCAGTGGCGCGAAAAAATTGCCCGCACCTTTGCCGGCGAAATCGCCCGTGGCGACATCATTTATCTCGGCGAAAGCCAAGATTGCTATCAAGTTCAACAATCGATCCGCACCTTCTTTAACTTAAGCGCGCCGCAAAAATGCTACGTCAAAACCGCGCTTTCTATCTTAAACATGGGCTTTATGCGTGGGCTTTCGCCGCTGTATATGAGCTGCACCCCGCAGATCAACGCTTGGGTGGCCGACCTTATCGAAAGCGACAGCTATTTTGCCGAACAAGGTTTTGTGATCCTAAAAGAAATTGCCGCGATTGGTTATCACCACAGGTATTACGAAGAGGCACTTACCCAAGATAGCGCCTATAAGAAAATGCTGTCGGCGCTGTGGCGCGAGAGTCCGCTGCCGCATATTGAGCCGCAGCAAACCTTGATGACCATGGCGGCGTTATTACACGTCGATCATCAGGAGCAAGCCCAGCTTGCCGCCTTAATCACGCACTCGGGCTTAAGCGCCAAGGAGTGGGTCAAGCGCTATCTCAACCTCTACTTATCGCCATTACTGCACGCCTTCTTTGCCTACGATCTGGTGTTTATGCCCCATGGCGAGAACCTGATTTTGGTGCTCGATGCTGGCATCCCGGTCAAAATATTGATGAAGGATATCGGCGAAGAAGTCGCAGTCCTCAATGGCAGCGAGCCACTGCCGCAAGAAGTGCAGCGCCTTGCGGTCGAGCTTGAGGAAGAGATGAAGCTCAACTATATCTTGCTCGATATTTTTGACTGTATTTTCCGTTACTTAGCGCCAATTCTGGATAAGCAAACCGAGGTCAGCGAAGCGCAATTTTGGGAGCTTGTGGCAGACAATGTGCGTGACTATCAAGCGCAGCATCCGCACTTGGCGGACAAATTTGCACAATACGATCTCTTTAAAGACAGCTTCGTCCGCACTTGCCTGAATCGCATTCAGCTCAATAACAACCAGCAGATGATTGACCTTGCCGACAGGGAAAAAAATCTGCGCTTTGCGGGCGGAATAGATAATCCGCTGGCCGCCTTTAGGCAAAGCCATGCCTTTGGCTCATTAAATCAGAAGCTTAAACCCAAATCCTAAATCACTTTTAACCTTGAGTGGGCCTTACGCCCACTCTGGACACGCGTCTGTGCCCAAAAACAACCTAGTCAATCAAACAGCCTAAATGGAATTTAAGATCATTATTATGAAAACCTTCCCCCTCAACCGTCTCACGGCGCACTGCCAACTCGCCATCACACGCCCTGAGCTTATTCTCTGCAGTGCCATACTCAGCATGCCCTATGCTTATGCCGATGCCAGCGATACCCAGAAAAAATCCACCAAAGACATTGAAATCATTAATGTCGTTGGCGCTAAGGATCTCCATGATAATCGCTACAAAACTCAGGCGATGAACACGGCAACGGGTCTAGATTTGTCTTATTTAGAGACGCCGCAATCCGTCACCTCTGTAACCAGCCAAATGATGCATGACCAACAACTCAACAGCGTCATCGAAGCCATGACTAGCGTGGCAGGCATCAATGCTCGGCCGATGGACAACGACAGATACAGCATCAGCTCACGGGGAATTGCGGTCACTAGCATTCTTTACGATGGCGTGCCTACCACCTATGACACCCGTTTTAACTACGGCGATAACCTTATCGACACCGCCATCTACGAGCGCGTGGAAATTGTCCGTGGCGCCACAGGGTTAATGACAGGTGCGGGTAATCCCTCGGCCGCGATTAACCTTATTCGTAAACGCCCAACGCAAGAATTTATGGGCAGCACCTCAGTGAGTGTCGGCTCATGGAACAATCTGCGCGGTATGGTCGATTTATCCAGCGGTTTAAATGATAGTGGCAGCATTCGTGGCCGGGTTGTCGCCGCCTATCAGGATAAAGAATCCTTCCAAGACAGATACGAGCAACAACGCACCACCCTCTATGGCATTGTTGAAACCGATATTACCGACAGCACACTGCTGACCTTAGGCGTGGATTACCAAGACACCACGCCCGAAGCCACTATGTCAGGCGGTCTGCCGCTGTTCCACAGTGATGGCAGCCGTACAGATTACGATCGCGCCACTTCCACCGCCCCCGATTGGGCCTCGGCGCATACCCAAGGGCTCAACACCTTCGCCAGCCTTGAACATCGTTTTGATAACGGTTGGGAACTAAAAGGCACCTACAGTTACGGTGATAACTCGCTGAAATATAATGTGCTGTGGGCTACAGGTTATCCAGATCCGGTAACGAACATAGGCGCAACCGCAGGCTCAATCGCCTATGTCGATGGTAGCCGTACCCAACATAACCTCGACTTACGGGCTCAAGGAATGTTTGCCCTGTTTGGCCAAGAACATCAGCTCACTTTTGGCTGGACGGGTCAGCGCCAAGAGTTTGCCAACCCTTACTATTATCCTACGGCCGCCGTGCCGCCCTTGGGAGATTTTCGCGATCCCAACTTCCAGTATCCAAAACCTCAGTGGAAAGAGACTCACACCACGGGCTCCTTCGGCGAAACCGAGCAAAGCGCCGCCTATGTGGCTACGCAGCTTAATCTAACCGATGCTTTGGCATTGCTCGCAGGCCTGCGCCTTAACCAGTGGCAAACCGACCAAGATAACTTTGGCAGCATGTATGATTTTAAGGTCGACAATGAGCTCACCACCTATTTTGGCCTGACCTACGCACTGAGCGAGCAATACTCGCTTTACGCCAGTTATACGGATATTTTCGCGCCGCAAACCTTGCAGCGCATCGATGCCAGCTACATCGACCCCGTCAAAGGCAAAAACTACGAGACGGGCATTAAGGCCAGCTTGATGGATGAAAGCTTAGATATGTCGTTGTCGGTATTTGAAATTCGCCAAGACAATGTTGGTGAACGCACCGGCGATGTGCTGCCAGGCACCACTATCCCAGTGTATCGAGAGGTTAATGGCACTAAGACCCAAGGTTTTGAGTTTGAATCCACAGGCAAAATCACCGATGACTGGAATATCTACTTCGGCTACACCCAATTCAGTACCGATGATCCTAAGGGCAATCGCATCAACACCTCATCACCTCGCCAGCAGCTAAAACTCTTTACCACTTATACCTTTAGCGGCGATTGGAACAAGTTGCAGCTTGGCGCTGGGGTTAATTGGCAAAGCCGAGTCTATCAAACCGTCAACTCGCCCTTAGGCAGAGTCGAAGTTGAACAAGACTCCTATGCATTGGCCAGCTTGATGGCAAGTTATGCCTTTACCGAGCAGCTAAAGCTAAGCGCCAATGTGCACAACGCCTTGGATAAAACCTACTACAGCCAAGTGGGGCAATATAGCCAATTCCAATATGGCACCCCACGCAGCGTGAGCGTGAATGTAGATTATCGCTTCTAGCGGACTGTCGATAACTAGCGGTTAATCAATGAAAACTGCGGTGAGTTTAGCGTTCACCGCAGTTTAATCAATTCAAGCCAAAGGAGTGATTATGGCGCGCCAAAGGGAAACGCTACCGACCTTAGTTAAGCTTTCCAGAGGAACTCAACCTGATCATACCGAGCAGTGTCATCACAACCCTTCACAGAGTGTTGGCACTGTGGTCAGCGTGCAAACAACCGACTTAACAGCGCTAAGCCCTGCGGATTTAACTCAAGTCGCCAAAGCGTTTAATCAACGACTGGCGCTGCGCGCCCCATTTTATGCCCAGCACTTTGTGGCAACCACCAAGCCCCAAGGACTCAGTTTTGATACTTGGAGTCAGCCAGCCGTTTATCAGCAGCTTTTACTGGATTTTGCCAAGGCCTATCCACCTTTGGCAAAAACCACTTCATCTATCCCGTTAGAAAATATACCCGAGCAGATTTTGCTCAGCCATAGCCATCATTCCAAAGCCCTGCACTCGCTCTGGGGACAGTGGTATTTCGGTCTGTTAGTGCCCCCCATGTTGGAATGGATTATTAACGCGCCGCACTCGCTCGCGAGCACGATTGAGCAGATTGAGCAAATTGAGCAGCTTGATATAGCGCCTGAGCATTTTTATCTTCGGCCCCACGATTCGGGCAGAGTCGCAGGTTTTGAGTTTCAATTAACTCCCATTCCTCGGGATAACGTCGCCATAGTAAAAGCCGGCATAGTTAAATCCACTGTCTTAACGCCACCCCGCGAGCGACAACTTATTCAGTGGATTCAAAGCCATCTAATCCCTAGCGTTGAACGATTAACCGGTTTAAGCCCAACCCCCGCAAAGTTGTATTGGAGCCATTTAGGCTACCTTATTCACTGGTATTTGGGCGAAATGGCATTACCAGAAATTGAATTTGAGCAGCTTAAGGCGCTGCTGTTTAACACTAAATCCTTTGACGATGGCGAGGTTAATCCACTCTACAACAGCATTAATCTGCTGCCCAATTCTGCTGCTGACGCGGACAATATTCGCCGAGTCTGCTGCTTAAGGTATCAACTTGCCAACAGTCATCGCTGCGGCGATTGCCCGTTAGCCACGCGCGCCCAAGCCAAACGTGCCGCGCAAGCTTAGCCTTATCGGTCACAGCCCACTTAGTTGTAAGGGCAATAAGTATTGCAGCAGCCCTTGCCGCCACTTTCATGCAACAGTTAGCAATCGGTCACCTTTCACGGCTTTTTCCCTCTAGTCCCCCGTGCTACACTCAAGCCCACGTCTTCTTAACACGATTATTTATGAAACAACTGCTTGATTTTCTGCCCCTCATTATCTTTTTTGCCGTCTATAAATTTTTCGATATTTATATCGCCAGTGGCGCCTTAATCGCAGCCACCGCACTGCAATTAGTCGTGACCTATGCGCTGTACAAAAAATTGGAGAAGATGCACCTTATTACCTTCGCTATGGTGACAGTGTTTGGCACCCTCACCTTAGTGTTCCATGACGATGCCTTTATCAAGTGGAAAGTCACTATTATTTATGCTTTATTTGCCCTAGCCCTTGGCGTGAGCCAGCTACTCAACAAGTCGATTTTAAAGTCCATGTTGGGTAAAGAGATGAAGGTGGCCGATAAGATTTGGGCACACGTAACTTGGTACTGGGTAAGCTTTTTTGCCATCTGTGGCCTAGTCAATATCTATGTCGCCTTTAGACTGCCGTTAGAAACTTGGGTGAACTTTAAAGTGTTTGGCCTCACCGCCTTAACCCTGATTAATACCGTTATCACCGTCTTTTACCTTTATAAACATCTTCCCGAAGATCAACGCAAGGAACTCAAATAATGTGGTATATGATTTCAGCTCAAGATGTTGAGAACAGCTTAGAAAAACGTTTAGCGGCGCGTCCTGCGCATTTAGCACGCTTACAGGAACTGGCCGATGAAGGTCGCTTGCTGGTTGCGGGTCCACACCCCGCTATCGATAGCGAAAACCCAGGCGATGCGGGTTTTAGTGGCTCGTTAGTGGTGGCGGATTTCGATTCGTTAGCCACGGCTCAAGCCTGGGCAGATGCCGATCCTTACTTCGCTGCGGGCGTATATCAAAGCGTTGTGGTAAAACCCTTCAAACGAGTTCTCCCTTAATGAAAATCGTTTCTTTCAATATCAATGGATTGCGTTCTCGCCTGCATCAATTGCAAGCGTTAATCGACAGCCATCAGCCCGATATTATCGGCCTGCAAGAAACCAAAGTGCACGATGAAGCCTTCCCGCTCGCCGAAGTCGAGGCCATGGGCTATCACGTGCATTACCACGGTGGCAAGGCACACTATGGCGTAGCCATGCTCTCCAAAGTCGCACCTATCAAGGTGCAAAAGGGTTTTGCAACCGACGAAGAAGATGCACAGCGCCGCATGATTATCGGCACCTTTGCTCAGGCAAATGGCCGTCCGTTAACTGTGTTGAATGGTTATTTCCCTCAGGGCGAAAGCATCGACCATCCGACAAAGTACCCTGCTAAACGTAAGTTTTATCAGGACTTAATGGCGCATTTGCACGCTAATCATAGCAATGATGAAGATATCGCCATTATTGGGGATATCAATATTTCGCCCATCGATTTGGATATTGGCATCGGTGAAGTCAACCGCAAACGTTGGCTAAAAACCGGAAAATGCAGTTTCCAACCCGAAGAGCGTGAATGGCTCAAGACCCTGCAGGATTGGGGATTGGTGGATACCTTCCGTCAACTACACCCCGACCGCAGCGAGCGTTATTCATGGTTCGATTACCGCAGCAAAGGCTTCGATGATAACCGCGGCCTACGCATAGATGTGATCTTAGCCACGCCGTCACTGGCCGCACGTTTAGTCGAATCCGACGTCGATTACGATCTGCGCGGTATTGATAAACCCTCAGATCACGCGCCAATTTGGAGCACCTTTAAAGAAGCCTAACTCGCTCGAGTAGCTACTTTAATCGATATAAAAAACATCGGCCTAGGCCGATGTTTTTTGTTTTAGAGCTCAGTAAAATCGGATGCATTATGGGCAAAAGCGAAATAGTCGCTTTACCTATTTATGGAATTTATTGTCATTGTTTACCCAGTGACTCGCCGCCTTTTTATTTAACAAGAAATATTCCTATAGGCTCGACGGCGACATCCATGTCGCCAACGGTCACTGGTGCCCCAATGCCAATTTTAACTACCCATTTACGATATGTATGTAAAAAGAAAAGGGGCAAAAATGAGTTAGGTTATTAACTCTAACTCGTCATTTTCGGATGAAAATCTCTATGGGCTAACGCCCTGTTAAGGTGTGAGCAACGCAATACCGAAGCCGCCGCATACAACCTTAATCACTAAACGCAACGCATAGTAAAAATGCCACGCGTTGCGAATCACTCTTAAACAGTTTGTTATAGCGCTAGTTTGGCGTAGTTGATGAAGACGCGTTTGCTGCTTGAGTTGCTTGTTCTGGTGTCATTTGGCCAAAAAGCGTGTCCATCATAAAACCAATTCTCTTACTTGCATCACCAAATTTATTAGGATTAGCGGTATAAGGAACTTTAAATTTCACTTCCCCAACTCTTTGCCCGCCTTGATAAGCTGTTATCTCCGCGTTTTTCAAATATAACGCCAGATCCCACCCCCAGTGACCTTCATATTCAAGAGTCAATTTGTTCAGGTCGTGCTTAGAATTATCAGGTACGACAACATAAGAATAGTTATGTTCTTGTAGCCAAGACTCAATTGTATTTTGGAACCCAGAGCGAGTTTCATTATCTTTAACAACAACTATTTCCGACTTAATATTAGTCTCTGGAACAGGGGTGCCCATATATCTGGGCGACCCACAACCAACTAGTGTAAGAGAAGCTAAAGACAACACTATAATTTTTTTCATTTTTATTTTCTCATATTGTTTTTCAGGCACATTGTATCTGTTTGTGTATTGCGCTATAACGCCCCGCTTAGGGGCACAAATACGTGAGCTAAAATCCGGAGCGAAGCGACGCAGCCCACGTGTTTGTGTCCCTGCGAGCTCGCGAGCGACTAAAGCGGATTGTTAGTGCTAAACACTTGCATCTATTTTTAATGGATTATCTAAATTTGGCAATTGAAGCCCAGTTTTATCATAACCAACAAAAGAAAAACTGGACTTATTTACTAAGCCCTTAACTTCAGCTTCGACTAATTCTCTCATGCTCGCTTGAACATTATTGTGGACTCTGAACATTTCTTCGTTAGTTTCTTTAATCGTTTTCTCTAACGCTTCCATAGCTGAACCTAAAACAGGTATTTTAGACAGTTCAGACCACATGTAATTTTTTAAAAATGAAACTAAAAATGACCAGGCACTATTAATTGAGAAGTACGAACCATCCTGATTTTGCTTTAAAGTCGCAATAACTTTACCTAAAGCAGACATCATCGAAACACTGTCTACTTCACCACTATTCTGAATTTGCTCTAGAATAGTTACGATTTCACTAAACAATTCACTCAGCCTGCTCTCCGACTTGTAATGCTGAAATATTGCATCGAAGTCAAATGCCTGCTCGGAAGGATTATCAAAGATCCAAACATGTTCCTTAATTTTTTTCTGGTAAGTAATCAGATGATTAATTAAATGAGTCTGATTCCATGACCCAGATTTAAAGCGTTGTAAAGCATCTATTAGTGATGGAAGCCAATCAGGTGTGTCTTGTTGGGATATTGAAGCTTTCAGATCATTTGATTTTGTAAGCGCCACATCTGCTTTTGACTTTTTTACCTCCAATTTCTCACCAACTAAATGATTAACCAGCTCATTTAGTGATTCGATCAGTTCCTTATGCTTTTCTTTAACAAAGCGCATATGGAATTGAACACTAGCATTTGAAGTCAAATGAATTCTCCTTTAGCACTAACATTTTATTCGTGCGCATGCGCGTTTATCATGTTAGACCAGTGAAAACGCGCACAGTTAACTATCTGTATACAAAGAACTTATCAGCTTTTTGCCTAATATACCATCTGGAAAAACGCGCATGCGCGTTTTCCAAACCTATTAACTAAAACTCAGTTACTATATTCACCTGATTTTATAGAGTTTTATTTATTTCGGATGGAATTAGTGCGCACTGATTTTGTCTGAAAATCATACAAAAATACCTAAATTTAAATACGACTGTATACCTATACATTATTAGTCGATTTCTGGTAAGGCCAAACATAGGCAAATAGATAAGAATATTTATGGCTGCATGTGTGGGAATTTTCGGTTGAGCTAAAGAGCCGAAACAAGGAATGGGGCAAAAGCTTTTAGCCAGATGAACAGTTCAATGGTCGTCAAAATTGTCACTGTTGCAACAGTGACCGTTGGCGGCATGGATGTCGCCGTCGAGCCTATAGGGACACTTCTTGTTAAATAAATAGGCGGCGTGTCACTGGGGAAACAATGACAATTAATCCTACACACCTGACGACGAACTTATCTCGCTTTGGGGCAAAAGCTTTTAGCCAGATGAACAGTTCAATGGTCGTTAAAATTGCCATTGTTGCAACAATGCCCCTCTAGAATAGGGATATTTTAGTAATAAAAGGAGAGCGTGGTATTGGGGGAATAGTGACGATTACTGCTAAGCAACTCAGTTATCTGCTTTGAGGTATTTCGAAAATGAAATGGCGGAAATCTACGATTTCCGACATTTTCAGATGATACGCTAATGCTTTATATGAGACTCAGTATCGGGTGTTATTGCTCAACTACCCACACTGAAAACTGGCAATGCCCACATTGAAGGTAAGATTAGCTAGTGCGGTACTGTTTAAGGATCCCTTCGAGTTCAACCGAAGCATGTTGCAAATCATGCGCTAGGGTGACACTGCGCTGCGCCGTCTGTTTAATGGTATCGGATTGATGGCGGATCTCATTAAGCTGGCCAGCAATATCACGGGCGGCAACGCTTTGTTCTTCCGCCGATGCGGCAATTTGGCTACTCATATCAAAGACGGCATTTACCGATTGCGCCATCCCTTCAACATCGTTACCCACTTCAACAATGGCACTGCGGCCTTCATCGGCGCGGTCCACAATCTCAGTGGTGATATTGGAGAGCTGACGAGTGCCCGATTGCAATCCTTCGATCATCGCTTGGATCTCAACTGTCGCTTGTTGAGTACGTCCCGCTAAGGTACGCACTTCATCGGCAACCACCGCAAAACCGCGACCTTGCTCACCTGCGCGCGCCGCTTCAATGGCCGCATTCAGCGCCAGCAAGTTAGTCTGCCCAGAAATACTATTGATGGTTGTCACTACCGCATCAATAGCCGCCGCATCCTTAGATAATTGTTCTACCGATGAAAAGGCTGCACCAATTTTGGTTGAGAGCAAACCAATACTGTCCACCGTATGACTAATACGCCCTTGGCTGGCACTCATTTGGCTGGCGTTATCTTTAGTCTGTAGTGAAGTGTTACTGGCATTAACCGACACTTCTTCAATCGCCGAAGTCATTTGCGCCATGGCCACAGCCACTGAATCTAAAAATTGATGCTGGGCACCAATTAACTCACCGCTTATTTTTGCTTGCTGATTAAACTCATCAGCAGCGAGGGAAAGTGTTTGGGCATTATTGCGGATAGCGCTCACCATTTCGCTCATATTGTCGGCACAGCGGTCAATTTCGCGGGCGATTAAGCTGAAATCATCGGTACCGAAAAAGTTTAATCTGAAACTTAAGTCGCCATCGGCTAAGCGTTTGATGGCCATGTACATATCCCACAGACCACCGCCGAGGGAAGTTGAAATCCAATAGCTTAATTGGAATAAGGGCAATAAACCGATTAATGCAAGCCAAAACATCAAATTAGCATCGCTGCGGCCATCACTTTCCCATTCGGACACATTTTGCGACAGTGCGAGCGCGCTGCCAGATGCCACCGTGGCGCTGGCGGTGACATTATCCCTTTGGCGCTGCGCCTCAGTTTGGCGAGAGACAACACTCAGCCCATTGTCTCGGGCAAATTGTGACAACGTATCCCCTGTCAACTGCTGTGCATTCGCGACTTGAGCAAAGGCATCAACCGTCGCCTGAACTCGAGCCAAAGATGCTGCTTCTAAGTTGCGGTGGGCATGTTGGTAATTGACTAGTGCAACGGCGGCGGTGATCAGCGCCACCATAGAGCAGACAACCCAAAACTTTCCGTTGAGACTGAATTTGATCAATATGGCATCAATGGTGCGAAACTGGATTTGTTTCATCTTGATATTTCCTAAGACCTAAAGGCTATCGGGTACTAAATCAGCATTATAGCTCATATATTCCATCACTTTTTTACCGCACAGGCATCATCTGCACATTAAAAAATGATGAATTTAATCGGCACTGGCGATTTCAGAACCTGTTGATGCTGACCATTTTTGGCGAAGGGTGACTAACTGCGCCGTCAACAAACTCATGCAAAAACCTAACAGGGCGCCCAACACTAAGGATGGCACAATATTGGTGACATCCCCTGCCATGGCAAAGGTAATACAACAGCCAATAAAGGCGCCGGGAATAAAGCTTAATTTTTGATAACTGGCCTGCAGGCACATTGCCGAGGTCGCGATACCCGTAAACAGATAACCCGCCACAGGCGATACGAAGAAACTGCTACCGCTGATAATGAGCCAAGCCCAAAACACACCGGAGAGATTGGTGCACCACGCCATCATCACGCCTTGAAAACCAGCCTTAGGCTGAGCAAAGAAGGTGCTACAACCTAAAAAGCCAATCCAAGTAACAAGATGAAAGGCATCTGCGATACCACACCAGACAGCGGCTAATAGCCCCGCCGAAATAGCGACTTGCCAACGATTTTCCATGATGACCCCTTTGTATTGTTTTCACGGAAGTTAATACTCAAATGCGCTTAAGGTGCGGCTGTATTATGGTGTTATAGCGCCCTTCACTTCCGTGTCGATCAATTTTTAGTAGGGATCTGCAATCGAAAACAGACTCACAGGCCGACTAGGAACCGATTCAAATGAATGTGTACGCGAGTCCGCATACCTTAGGTCACTTGAGTAAACATATTGGTTAAATTACCTCTATTTTGGTAACAAAAACCTGATCTATTGCTAATTTTCGGCATTAATGCCCGTAAATTTGCTAACAAGCAATTTATTTGTGGTAAAAAAACGAAAAAAGCGCTTATTAGGCGCTTTTTTGCTCACTCAGGTGTCGTTTACAGCATCACACCTTTAACTGTTTATTAACCGGCAGGTCGCGGATCCTAAGGCCTGTTGCGGCAAATATCGCGTTGGTCAGGCTTGGTGCCACCGGCGGCACGCCGGGCTCACCCACACCCGCAGGCGGTGCATCCGAGTCGATAATGATGATCTCCATCTCTGGCACTTGGGGTAAACGTAGCAGGGGATAATCATGGAAGTTAGACTGCATCACCTTACCCTCTTGGTAACTGATCTCCCCCATAAGCGCCAAGCTTAAGCCAAATACTATCGCGCCTTCGGTCTGTGCTTTCACCCTATCGGGGTTAACCACAGTGCCAGCATCAATCGCGGCAATGGCATTCAGCACTTTAAGCTGCTTATCCTCACCGGCCTCAACTCGTATCGCCACCGCCACCACACTCACAAAACTGCGATGCACCGCAAAGCCCCAACCTTGATTCTTACCCGCTTTAGGTGCCTTGGCTTGGGCTTGTTCAACCGCCTCAATCACCTTGAGGTAACGGCCGACATCGACGGGATGACGGTTTAAGTCTTCGCCATAGTTGCCATATTTAAAGCCTTGGTTCTCAAAGGTCTCTCGCCTTGCTTGGCCCAGTAAGCTGCGCCACATATCGGGGCAAGATAACTTGGCTTTATGGGCCATTTCATCGACAAAACTGCCCACGCCAAACCCATGTTGAATGTTACATACCGAGCGCATCCAACCGATACGGCTATGGGCGCTGGCCTTTACAGCCTCATAGCGTAAATTTGCGAGGGCAAAGGGCACATCAACAAAACCTAAGTCCAACTCTCCGCCGGATGGATACTCGACGCCCTCGGCAAAGGTGGAGCTTATCGACGGGAAGCCCGTACGCGCTAATAGCGCCGTTGGTTTGTTATTGGCATCAAACAAGGCCTGATAACACTGGGCGCTGATGGCATGGTAATAACCGTTTTGGATTTCATCCTCACGGCTCCAACTCACCTTCACTGGCCGTTTAAATTGCTTGGAGAGTAGCGCCGCCTCCACACTGAAATCTGGTTTGGACTTGCGCCCAAAGCCGCCGCCCAGTAGCGTCACATTCACTTTCACCGCATCCTCGGCAATACCTAAGGCCGCGGCCACATTTTGTTGGGTACTCTGCGGTGTTTGTGTCGATGCCCAAATTTCACAGCCCTTCTCGGTCACATTGGCGGTGGCCACAGGCGGTTCGATGGAGGAATGGATAAGGTAAGGCACGGTATAAATCGCCTTAAGGGTATCGTCCTTCGGCCAGGCTTTGACCTCATCACCAACTTGACGTACCACCTTGCCAGGGGCTTGTACCTTGTCCACCAGCTCTTTAAGGTAGGTTTTAGAATCGTGGCTGCTGTTGACAGACTGAGTCCAGCTCACTTGCAAGGCTTTACGCCCCTGCAGCGCGCTCCAAGTATTTGTCGCCACCACAGCTACGCCGCCTAAGGCTTGAAAAGCGGGAGCGCCCTTGGACGTTGGCAAACGGTACACATCGACCACACCTGCTACTTTGCGCGCCGCACTATCGTCAAGACTTGCGACATCGCTCCCCAATACGGGTGGACGCATAATGCTGGCATAAAGCATGTTATCCACTTGAATATCATAGCCATAGACAGCCTTACCCGTGAGCATGGCCTGCATATCGACTATCTGACGCGATGCACCAATTTGCTTAAAATCCTTAACCGCCTTTAATCGCAGCGAGTCGGCTGCAGGCAATGGTAATCCTGCCGCATCGAGGGCTAATTCGCCAAAGCGCGCAGCACGGCCAGATTTGGCATGCAGCACTTGATGATCTTTAGCCTGCACTTCACTCACTGGCACTTTCCAGCGGGCTGCAGCGGCTTGCTCAAGCATGGTTCGAGCCATCGCGCCCATCTCACGCATGCGGTCATAGTTTTCGCGGATACTGCGGCTACCATCGGTATTTTGGCTGGCGTAACGTTTATCGGCGAGCCCTTGAATAGGCACTATTTTATCCCAATCAGCCTCCAGTTCTTCGGCCAAGATTTGTAAAATCCCCGTGCGGATCCCCTGACCCATTTCGGAGCGGTGGCAGGTCAAATAAACCTTATCATCCTCACCGATGGCGATAAACAGATTGAGCCGCGCCTGTTGGTCCTGTGCCAATGCC
This sequence comes from Shewanella sp. GD04112, assembly GCF_029835735.1. NCBI lineage: Bacteria > Pseudomonadati > Pseudomonadota > Gammaproteobacteria > Alteromonadales > Shewanellaceae > Shewanella > Shewanella sp. GD04112. Next base: position 1,779,244 of record NZ_JAOEAL010000001.1, on the reverse strand, counting down.
ATTGGACTCCAACTGAGACCACTTGCCCCGAGTGCGAGGCCGCCACCGACGGCGCCGAAGAGTTTTAACACATCGCGGCGACTGATATTTTCAACTGCGGTGAATGTACTCATCTTAGCCCTCCTGTTTGGCATAGCTTTGCAGCGCCGCTTTTATCCGAGGATAGGTACCGCAGCGACACAAATTACCCGACATGGCTGCATCGATTTGCTCCGCCGATGGTTTTGGATGCTGAGTGACTAAAGCCGCTGCTGACATTAATTGCCCCGCCTGACAATAACCACACTGAGGTACATTGTGTTCGGCCCAAGCATTTTTAAGCTTTTGATTATCCAGTCCTTCAATCGTGGTCAGTTGTTTGCCCTGCGCCTGGGATACGCTAGTTAAACAGGCGCGCACTGGCTGACCATCTAAATGAACGGTACAGGCGCCGCAGAGTCCGGCACCGCAGCCATATTTAGTGCCCGTTAAGCCTAAAATATCCCGTAACGCCCAGAGGATAGGCATATTGGGATCCGCATTTAAGGTAAAAGATCTGCCATTAATGGTCAGGTTTTGGGAAGGCATCGCAAGACTCTGGTCCTTTGCCGCCTCCGAGGATGGTATTGCCATAACTCACTCCTTAAGTGCCAACCACGACGCAAGATCGGCTTTAGTATCAATATCAATCGCGGCATGGGGTAAGGATACAGCCACTAGCTCACCCACATTTGCCAATTGTTTTAAGATGGATTTGGCGCCGCGATCGCCGGTCAAATCCGTTAATAAATCGAGTATTGAGGCATTAAAAATAGCAGGGGCACCTAATTCATCCAACTTCCCTGCTGCGTGATAATAAATCGCGGCCACAGATTGCTGACTCGTTTGCCAGGTCTCAATCAACTGCCGATAGTCTTCAAATGTCAGCGCGACCTGATCCGCTAAGCTGAGTAACATGCCATCAAACTGCTGCGCTTTGGCAAAGTCCGCCGCTGCGCGCAGCGACGATGACAACCCAATTTGCCAGTCGGCATTATGCAGTAGCGTGAATTGATTCGCCCCAAAAGCCTCAAGTTGGGGGCGAAGTTCGTGGGCATGGGCACCGAGCACCACCAGCAGCGAAGCGCTGACTTGATTGGATGCCCCTATTGCCAATGGCGCCGAGGTGAAACGAGCCAAACGGTCGATATGGCGTTGTAAGATGCTCTGCCCGCTATTTGCACTAGAGGTCGTTGATAATGGCTGCGCCAGTTTAATCCCCTGAAATCGCCGGCTCTCACCCGCAGCCAGCACGGCAATTAACAAGCGTTGGCGGCTCAGCATTAGGGCATGATCCCATCGAGAATCGAACATGGCGCGCCGTGTAGCACCCCATGGCATTGGGCCAAAATACTCAAGGCAATGGCGCTCGGCAACTCACCACCGAGCGCAAGCCCCGCGGGCGCCGAGAAAAAGCCATTAAACGAATCGGTACTGAGCTCGGCCATCTCCAGCACTTTATCCCGCCGATGGGCAGGCCCTAAGAGTGCAACATATTTAAGATCAAAGGGTTGAATGGCTTTGAGCGCCGCCGCATCTAAGTTCAGGTTATGGTGCATGACCACAGCACAATCTAAGGATGCAACAAGAGTGCTCGCCTCGTTAACACTTTGCTTGACGATATGAGCATGGGGAAAATCGGCACTTCTCGCGTAGGCGGTGCGCGTATCAAACACACTCACCTGCCAGCCTAAACTGTGGGCAATCGCCGCCACGGGTTTAGCATCAATGCCCCCACCAAAAATCCCTAAATGAAATCGCGGTCTGAGCGGGATGATAAGCGCCTCCCCGTCGGACTGACTGAGTATGCCCGCCTTAGGAAAATCCGCCGTCGGAAATGGGGCACTCTGGGCTGGATAAAACTGCGCGGCGTAACTACGAGCATCGCTGCCCGCGGGTGCGAGAGGTAATTGATAGTATCCCGACTGCCCCTTACGAAAGGCTTGCACTATGTCCACTAGGCCAAGATCATGATTTTCTTTAAGCAGAGGGATCAACATGATATCGACTTTACCGCCGCAACCTAGGCGGTAGCTGGCATCGGATTCATCGGTCGCATCGTAGGTGACACAAGCAATCTGCTGTGATTGCATGGCTTGCTGCGCATGACGGCGAAGATCCGCCTCTAAACAGCCACCACTTAATATCCCCGCGCCTTGGCCAAACTCGTGGAATAACATCATGGCGCCGGGCTTTCGGTAGGACGAGCCTTGGATATGGGTAATCACTGCCAGCACCCACGCATCATCGGCTAAAGGCAACCAATGCTCTAACAAGTCTTCGATTTGCTGAACCATGCACAACACTCCATGCTTGCATCTGCGGCTAGATAAGTGAAGCCAATAAATAACATTCGACTTAACAAGTTAACAAAGCTGAACTCGCATTCATAGAGGAAATGATGAACAAAATATTGCGGTGAGGGATACTAAGCGTACGCAGCGAACGATAATGAGCTAACCTATGACTCGCGACGCATTAACACACGTCGCGAAGAAGTATGGTCGGTTTACAACAGTAACTGATCGGCCACAAAGGGGTTATGTTCGCGCTCTTCACCGAAGGTCGACATAGGTCCGTGGCCGGGAATAAATTCTACATCCGCCCCTAAAGGCCAAAGTTTAGTGGTGATGGATTGGATTAAATCCTGATGATTCGATTGCGGAAAATCCGTACGACCAATCGAGCTTCGAAACAGAATATCGCCCACCCAAGCCAGATGAGCGTCAGCGGAATAAAATGCCACGTGGCCCGGAGTATGCCCGGGGCAATGCAACACGCTTAAACTTTGTTCCCCCACGGTAACTAGATCGCCATCCTGCAAATATTGCTCGGGCTCGAAGGCTTCGCAGTGGGGAAAACCAAAGTTTTGGCTCTGTTTTGGCAGGTTATCAATCCAAAATTTATCCGCTACATGGGGGCCAATAATAGGTACATTCGTTTGCTGCGCCAACAGCTTAGCACCGCCCACATGGTCGATATGGCCGTGGGTCAGCAGGACTTTTTCAAGGGTCAGTCCCAACTTGTCCACTTCGCCTAAAATACGGTCGACATTCCCTCCCGGATCGACAACCGCGGCACGCTTCGTTTTTTCACACCAGATCAAGCTGCAATTCTGCTGGAAAGGTGTCACAGGAATAATTTGATACTTCATAGCTTCAATCTCGTGTTATCCATAGCCGATAGATTACGCTAAGAGGCTTATCATGGCTCAAATTTTTACAATAAAAATTGATCTTAACCAAAGGCTAACCAAATAATCCCAACTTGCGACAACAGGGCTTTTGTATACAATCTGCCCTAAACAACAAGCCCTACTCTTAAGGTTAATTGATGAAACCCGATATGATGCTCGCCGGTGTCCTCGCCAAAAAACACACATTCAACCTGCCACTCAATTACCAACAGCCAATTGGTGAACAGATCAGTGTGTTCGCGCGGGAACTCTGCGCCATTGAAAATAAAGATAAAAAACTGCCATATATCGTTTTTTTTCAGGGAGGCCCCGGCTTTGCTGCCATGCGCCCCGCGAATAATAGCGGTTGGATCCGCCGCGCACTCAAAGAGTTTAGAGTATTATTGCTCGACCAACGGGGCACAGGGCTTTCTAGCCCGATAAATTACCAAAGCCTCGGTCACTTAACGCCTGAACAACAGGCCGAATATTTAAGCCATTTTAGGGCCGACAATATCGTCCGCGATGCCGAATCAATTCGCGCCCAGCTCTGCCCCGCCGACAAGTGGGCGATTCTAGGTCAAAGCTTTGGTGGTTTCTGCGTGCTGCATTATTTAAGCGCCGCCCCGCAGGGCGTGAGTGAAGCCTATATCACAGGCGGCATTCCTTCCCTCACACGCAGCAGTGATGAAGTCTATCAGGCCACCTATCAGCGCGTACTCGCTAAGAATAAGGACTTCTTCCAGCGCTTCCACGATGCGCAGCATCTAGTGACACGCCTCGCCAAACATTTACTCGAGCACCCAGTGCATTTAGCCACGGGCGAGCGTCTCACGGTTGAAATGCTACAACTGCTCGGCATTAACTTGGGCATGGAGCAAGGCCCAGAGTCGGTTTACTATTTGCTTGAACAGGCGCTGGTGCACTCGCCCCAAGGTGATTATGTCAATCCGCTGTTTTTAAATCATTTCTGTCAATTGCTCGACTATAACACCAACCCGATTTTTGCCCTGCTACACGAGGCCATCTACTGCCAACACAGTGCGTCACAGTGGTCTGCCCATAGGGTGCGTGAGCAGTATCCGGCCTTTAACTATCAAGTCGGTAAGCCTTTCCTATTTACTGGCGAGATGATTTACCCTTGGATGTTTGAACAATTTAGCCATTTAACCCCACTCCAAGCCGCGGCTAATCTCCTTGCCCATAAAACAGACTGGCCGGCGTTATACAATCTTGAGCAACTCAGCCAAAACCGCGTCCCCATTGCGGCCGCAATTTACAGCGAAGATATGTATGTCGAGATGGACTACAGCCTCGAAACTGCCAAACAGGTAGCTCACCTAAAGTATTGGTTAACCTCGGAATATGAGCACAATGGCATTCGAATGGATGGCGAGCGGATCTTGGATAAACTCATCAGTCTCAACCGCGGTGACTGCTTAAGATAAATGTTAATTTTAAGGGTTAATTAAGTAAAAGCTGTCATTGTGTGCTGGCTCCTCATCCATATGAGTGATTTTGGCTACAACATTCAACGACCAATTTTCCGTAAGAGTAATCCGTATTGGCTTACTCTTTTTTTTACCTAAAAAAATGCACTCAACCGGGTTGAGTGCATGACAAACATAGTCAAAAAAAGCAGGGGAGCGAGTTTCTAACCGAGATGAAATTAACGTTTCATCTGAGGATAAGTAAATTCATGGCATTGATTGCAATAAACTTTACTTTCTTTGTGTTCCTGATGGCAGTAAGTACAAGGCAGATCAGTACCATAGTGCAGACTGTCATGGGGATTTGGTTCAACCGAATGGCCCGCATCCGCTGGGCGCTCAGTCAGCTTAGCCACCTCCTCGGGTGAACCGTGGCAGCTACTGCAAGTAGCTGCATCCGGAACAGTTTTACGTTTTGCATCACCGTGGCATGCCGCACAATCGGCTTTACCATCGGCTCCTGTCATCACCTCTTTATGGTAGTCCTTGATATTCAATGCATTAGCGGCCATAGGCGTTGCCAGCATGACACCGAGTAATAGAATAAATACGGGTTTTAACATCAGAGTCTTCCTAGGCGGGGCATAGTGCCCCGCATCGTAGATTAATAGTTTGCAATAAAGTCAGTTGACGCCTGGATATCGGGTGTAAATGGACGGTCCTTGGCGACAAAAGGCACTTTTTCACGGTAGGCCTTGTACATGGCTTGTGTTGCCTTACCCAGTTGTAGATCAGGGTGAGCTTGCTTACGTAAATCAATCGCTTGAGTTGAGTGCAGCAGTTCTAAACCGTAGATGACTCGGGTGTTATCCACGATTTTGATCAGGTTATCCGACGCCAACTTAAGATTCGTGAAGGTATCTTCAATCCCGCCGGCGATAGAAATCCCATCGAAGGATACTGGCGTGGCTAACTGCTTGTTACGCACTTGCATATCCACAAAGGCCTTTTGAATCGCACCGAAGGCATGGCCTTGGTTTTCTGGCGCACTCAGGAAGCGCGTCAGCTTAGTAAAGTGATCATCGGACAGATGAATAGTGCGCATCACGCTGTTATGGGACACGTGGGTCAGGGCCACACTCAGGTTTTGCACTGCGAGTGCCACAGGTAGCGGCTCAAAGTTAGTGGTAGGGAACACACCGCCCTGCCCTTCAACCAAATATTTAGCCACTTGTGGGAACTCGGCATATTGGTTCGACGCGCCCACAATCACGGCTGGGTTATCGTCCGAATGGTTGATTTGGATATTGATCACTTCATCTAATGAAGCTAGGGCCTGCTCGGCGCCTGCAAAGGTGTAAGCCGTAGTTCTAAAGCTTAACGGATCCTGTAATGGACGCTCATCGTTAAGCTGCCATAAATAGCTACCATCGAGCTGCTTGAGAATGTCACTGGTGGTCGATTTAATGTAAGGGAACGGACGGATGTCGTTGGTTTGCGGCAAGAATGGCGCCACGTTACCGTTTAATCCCTCAAGGCTTAAGCCAAAGACAGTGGGCGATACGGACAACAATTGCTTCGCTTCACGGTAACCTTGCATGGCATACGCGACGGCAAAGGCATTGTTAGACAGAATCGATAGCGCATCTTTCCCCATAGGTGCCAATGGTGTGATCCCCGCGTCGGCCATCGCCTCTTTACTGCTCACACGCTGACCTTTGTAGAACACTTCCCATTCACCAATCATGGCTAAACCGACATGGGATGACAGCAGAATATCCGCTTCACCTACTGTACCCTTAGCTGGGATCACAGGGGTCAGCCCCTGATTTAAATAGGCTTCATAAAGCTCGGCAACCACAGGTTGCACACCGGTTTGTCCGGCTAACATGGTATTTAACCGCACGGCTAAGGCTAGACGGGTGAGTCGAATCGGCGCAGCTTCACCGACACCGGCACTGTGAGCACGCAGAGTGCTGAGGTTAAAGCTTCGAGAGGCATCGAGTACCGCATCACTCAGCTTACCGTTGGCATCGAACAGCTTGTGGTCTTTATTTAGCCCAACCCCCACGGTTAAGCCATACACAGGTTTGCCCAGACGCGCCGCTTCCATCAGTAGCGCGTTTGCTTTCACGAGTTGCGTCTTGGCCTGCGGCGCAATCTTCACTTTAGCGCCATCGGCAATCGCCCAGGCTTGGTCTTGGGTTAAATGTTTACCGTCGAGCACCACTTGCTCCATCGCGAATGCGCTGCCTGAAAGTAGACTCAAGGTGAGTGAGGCCATCAACATGGATTTATTCATTATCATCTCCAACATTTTGTTATATTTAATAAAATCTAAGCTTGCTTGAGCGTCACAGCGTTCGCTGCGGCGCAGTTACGGCCGGCATTACGCCCAGTGACTACCCCTTCGGCCACGGCACAGGCTCCTAAGCGACTGGCGCCATGGATACCGCCTGTGGCTTCGCCTGCGGCATATAGCCCGGGGATGGCTTTATTGCTGACCAAATGCAGCACTTCGGATTGGGTATTCACCTTCACGCCACCCATGCAGTAATGCACCTTCGGCCACATGCGCACCGCATACCAAGGCCCTTTGTCCAGCACTATTGCCTCCTGCATGGGGCGGTCTAACTCTTTATCAACGCCCGTCTTCACCGCTTCGTTCCAACGCGCGACCTGCGCCTTTAATGCCTTGGCGGGCATGCCGTAAATAGCGGCCAGTTCGTCTAAGGTCTCGGCCTTGCTGATGACCTTGTATTTCAGGCCCCAATCTAAGGTCTGTGCCTTGCTGGCACCGGCGGCATTAGTAAAACCAATGGGATAGACAGGCTGCCCCTGCTCATCCCGTCTGGTCATGATGGCGTCGGCACGCGCTTTACGGTCGGCTAATTCATTGAAGAAACGCTCACCAGTACGCACATCCACAACAATGCCGTGGGGATAGGTAGCGATAGTGTTGAACTGGGAAGCCGTGCCAAAGCCCTTCTCGTCGGGGGATGCCCATGGGCCGAGCTGAATTTGGTCTAAATGAATAGGATTAGCGCCAATGAGCATCATCTGTTTCAGCGCCTCTGAGGTGGCACCTGCATGGTTGGTTGAATCTAAATCACTATTTAACTCAGGTAATTGCATCATGCGGTATTCAATATCGCGACCAAAACCACCGGTCGCCATAATCACGCCACGGCGCGCGCCGATACGACGTATTTTACCCGTGCGCTCATTAGGAAAATAAAAACCTTCACGAACTTCGACACCGATCACCCGTCCGGCCTCATCTTGTACAAAGCCTTCGAGCTTGGTCTGATTTTTCATGATGACGCCCTTATCCCGGGCGGCTTTTATTAGGGGACGAATAATGCCAGCGCCTGAACTTTCAACCGTTTGTAACACTCGTTGTACCGAGTGGCCGCCAAAGTGTTGCACAAAAGGCTTCCAGTTCACGCCGTAATCAATCAACCATTGGCAGGATTCTGCGGTGCCGTTACACACCAGTTTAAGCATTTCCACATCGTTCATGCCGCGACCTGCCCGCAGCATATCAGCCACCATGGCATCGACCGAGTCTTTAATCCCGGCCTGTTTCTGTAGCGCAGAACCGGCTACCGCCATGGCGCCGCCATTGATGGTAGAGTTACCACCAAACACGGGCATCTTATCGATAACCATCACGCTCACGCCGGCTTCTCTGGCCTGCAACGCCGCAGACATGCCAGCAAAACCGCTGCCGACCACGAGCACATCTACGATTTCATCGAAGTTGATAGGCGCAGAGTCACAGCTGGCAGTAGTGGGCAGTGCAATACTCGCCCCGAGTCCCGCGGCCATGACCATGCCGCCCTTTAATAACTGGCGGCGCCCCGAATTAATACCTTGGGTTTTACTCATGCTGATTTCCTTCAATAATCATTGGAACTTGTCAGCATGAAAGTGCAGGTGCTGTGCCAAGCACCTAAAAAGAGGTATTTATGTGGGGAACTTTGATTGCAGGCACAAAATCACGAAATATAAAGATCTACAATCACGATACTTAGTGATTAACTTGAAATATCAATGGAAAAACACTTCTATTACGAATCAACGCTAAGACTCTGTAGCAGTCTGCAACTCGAAAAATCTTTGCACAGTTACTTCGAGTTTATTCGGGATGAATTGCCTATAGATGGGCTATTTGTGAATATTTTTCGCAAACAATTTAATGATATACAGTTTATCGCCCATGTTGATGATACCCATTGCTGCACCTTGGATAAACGCATCCAAATTCCTCTGAAGATGGCGCAATCGCTAGAGGATCCCGAGCGGCCAAAGGTGCGAATTGTTAATGACATAGAGCATGATCCTGTCACCTCTTTAGTCGCGCCTCAGGTCATTAAGGATATTCGTTCGGTAATTATTCTGCGGATGTCGATTGAGAATACCCACCTTGGGATAGTCGGCTTTTATGCCAAAACGACTGGAGTGTTTAGGCCCCGTCATGCTGACTTGATTGCACCACATATGCAAAACCTCGCGCTCATCACGGCGCTGAATTTAAGGGATCGCAACTTACTCAAAGAGAATGAAGCGCTCTCCAAACAAAACGTCAGTCTACGCCGCACCTTAGATGTTCAAAATGGCGTGGTTGGCGCTAATTCTGGCCTGAAACAGGTGATGCAACAGGTGCAATCCATCGCCAAAATCAACACCACAGTGTTAATGCTTGGGGAAACGGGCTGCGGTAAGGAGGTTATCGCCAACGCCATTCACGAACTGTCGGAGCGATCGGGTAAGCCTTTTATCAAGGTAAACTGTGGCGCTATTCCAGATACTTTGATTGACTCCGAGCTCTTTGGTTATGAAAAAGGTGCGTTTACTGGCGCCGATTCACGCAAAATTGGCTACTTCGAACAGGCCAACGGCGGCACCATTTTCTTAGATGAAATTGGGGAATTACCCCTTTCAGCCCAAGTTCGGCTGCTTAGAGTACTGCAAAATAGCTGTATCACCCGCGTTGGCGGCCACGATGCGGTGCAGCTCGATATTCGTATAGTGGCCGCAACCCACAGAAATCTTCAGGCCATGGTGCATAGAGAAGTATTTCGCGAGGATCTCTGGTACCGACTGGCGATTTTCCCCATAGAGATCCCATCACTCAGACAAAGACGCACGGATATTCCTCTGTTAGTGCAACATTTTGTCGAGCAGCTGAGTGCCAAGTTCAATTTGCCACAGCTACCAAGAATTGCCCCAGAACAACTGAATATTCTCAACCAATATGATTGGCCAGGGAATGTGCGCGAACTCATTAATGTGCTCGAGCGCGCTATCATTCAGCACCCTGCGGGTCCGCTGGATTTTAGTTTTCTGGCGCCAAAAAGCCTCGAAGCCGTTAAAACCCCGTCCAATCAAACCGTGATTATCGATCCAAGTCATGCCAGCGATAAGCTGGTGCCACTGGAGGTGATGACCAAAAAATACATCAGCCATGCCTTAAGGATCACGGGCGGTAAACTCTATGGCCCAGGCGGCGCGGCCGAATTGCTGGATATCAATGCCAATACCCTGCGCAGTAAAATGAAGAAGTTAGGGATTGTGTAATGCATTGATAAGAAATGGATAGTCATGAAAAAGGCCACAATACTGTGGCCTTTGATGAATGCACTTTTTAACGCACTCCCTCGTCAGACTTAGAAGAAATAACGAATACCAACGGCATAGTTATTATCTTGCAGATCTTCGTAGGCTTTATCGTCCATATCGCTGAAATCGATTTTGGCTTCGGCATACATGATTGTGTCGCGGCTATAGCGATAATGCAGGCCTAGCACGGCAAACTGACGCGTCCATTTGCCTTGGATAGCGGTGTTTTCATCGGTGTCCAAATCCTGATAAGTCAGCAATAGGCTAGGTACGAATCCGTTGTCATAGTGGTAAGCGACAATAAATTCGGCGCCAGTTGAGTCGTAAAGCTCCCCACCTACCAACTCGTTTTGCTCACTCTTATGGGCGTTAAAACCCACATACAGGCCGTCGGCATCACGACCCGGCGCATATTGATAGAAGCTGCCGTATTGGGCACCGATACCGATGATTTGGTTGGTATTATCGACTTCTTTGCCCGCAAGATTGCCAGTGAAGTCACCACGGTTAAAGCCCGCTAATACCTTAAATTTATCGGTGAAGTAGTAAGTCGCACTCGCGCCATAGCTAGGGTCGAAGCTCAGCTCCGAACCATCGTTTAAGGCGTTGCCTAAATTATCGTAGAGCGCCACATCACTATTTTGCTTAGAAGCGTATTGCACCGCGATATGCAGATTACCAAAGGTATTGCGGTATTGTAGCGCCGCATCGGCACGACCCGCTCCGGTGAGACCGCCATCACCGAAGGTATAAGCACCGACAGACCAACCCGTAAAAGCATTGAGCACGTCAGTGGTGTAAGCCACATCGTAATAAGCTCCCCACTGCTTACCAAAGGTGAGCGAGCCCCATTTGTCGTGCGACATGCCGACATAACCTAAACGGTTAAAGAGGAAATCTGAGGTTTTTGAAGCCGATAACTGGCCACCACCTTGGCCTTCGGTATAGATAAGGCCATCGTCACTGGTGACCATGTTAATGCCCCATTCGGTATGGGCAAAGGAGCGCCAGCCGTTTTTCTCTTGGCGGTCGAAACGGAATCCCACCCGGGAAAAGTTATCAATTACCGAAGTTTCGTGGCCATCATTTAACGCCGCAAAGCCAAGCCAGCCCATCATATTGACGCTATTGGTTTGATCGTTATACAGCTCAACCGCCTGAGTGGTACCAGTCAATAGTACCGCGGGGATCATCACTGCAAGCAATTTCTTTTTCATATCATCTACACCTTTTAATTCAGCTAAACCATATATAATCATATGATTTAATTGGCTTATTATATTCTCCAGCCAACACACAGCAGTTTGCATGCCACGGCGCAGAAAATCTGAATTTCAGGGTGTTTTTTAGAAGTGGATCCGCCAATCACGAAATATCGTGATTGGCGGCAATTAAATATCGCGGAATATATTAAATATCGTTACTAGATCGCGAGCATTAGCGACAGTTTGATTACATTTGTGTCATCAAGCTTGGGCGGGTACTTTACTCGCTCGACGTCTAGGCGTAGCGGATTTAGCGGCCGTCGATTTAGCCGCGGTAGTTTTAGCGGCCGAGCTTCCAACTGCCGCGTTTTTAGTGCCGGATTTTTTCCATCCAGCGCCTTTACCTCCAGCTTTTCGATAGCCGGACTTTTTCGTTGCTGCACGCTTAAAGCCCTGCCCTTTTAAGCCATTGAGGGCTGACGGTAATTGAGCGCCCGCATTTTCGATTAAGTTATTTAGCGTCCCCAGTAGTGGCTGCATAAAGCCTTGATAAGACATTTCTTTATGACAGATACCGTTTAGACTTGCCTCCCACAGCGCCGTCATATCGGGTGTCGTGGCGCTAAGGGGTAAGCTATTAATTAAGCCCTTGCCCACCTCAGTGGCCACAATCAACTTGCCCTGACGCTGAATAAAGCCCCGTTTAAACAGCAGTTCAATAATGCCTGCGCGAGTCGCTTCTGTGCCTAAGCCATCGGTTTCCTTTAAAATTTTGCGGATCTCTGGGTCAGTCACATAACGGTTAATCCCCGTCATCGCACTCAGCAAGGTCGCATCGGTAAAGGCTTTGGGAGGTTGAGTTTGCTTCTCGACCAATTCACCTTGGTGACAATGAAGAACTTGCCCTAAGGTAAGAGGCGGTAACTGACCAAGATATTCCCCTTCCTCTGCGTCCTTGTCGCCTTGCGCAAAATTCGCTGCGGATGATGCGTCCTTTCGTTCGTTCTCTTCTCTGGCAAACAGTTGTTTCCAACCGAGAGACTTATCCTGTTTTGCCTTAGTCTTAAAAAGGCCACCTTCAATCGTCACTTCGACTGCGGTTTCACTGTAGCAATAGGCAGTGTAAAACTGCGCCAAATACTGGCGAGCAATATGCAGATAAAGCTGCCTTTCCCGCTGGCTTAAACCAGCTAGATTGGGCTGTTTTTCCGTTGGAATAATGGCGTGGTGAGCATCGACTTTTTTATCATCCCACGCCTTAGATTTAAGCCGAGGATTGGGCGCCTCAGCGTGTGCGACTAACTCGGGCGCACCGCCCGTAATGGCCGCTAATACCCCACTTGCAAGCCCATGCTGCTCTGTGGGCAAATAACGACTGTCTGAGCGTGGATAAGTGATTAGTTTATGGCGCTCGTATAAGCTCTGGCAGGTATCGAGCACGTCCTTCGCGCTCATCCCAAAGCGCTTGGCGGCATCGATTTGCAGCGCCGATAGACTATAGGGTAAAGGCGGATTCTGCTGCTTATCCTTAGTGCTTAACTGGGTCACTTTGGCGGGTTTACCAGAGATCCGGCGCACCACATTTTGCGCTAGGCCCTTAGCAAGCACGCGCCCTTCCTCATCCATATAAGGCAAGCAGGCTTCACTGGGTTGCCACTTCGCCGTGAAAGCCTGTTCTTTGTCGGTCACTAAGTGAGCCAGAACCTCATAAAATGGCTTAGATTGGAAATTCGCGATTTCCTCATCGCGGCGCACAATAAGCCCAAGCAGCGGGGTCTGTACTCGACCGACCGATAGTACGCCCTGATAACCGACCTTTTTCCCTTGAATGGTGTAGGCCCGCGTCATATTCATGCCATAGAGCCAATCGGCGCGGCTTCTGGCAAGTGCCGAGGTCGACAAAGGAATAAACTCACGGTTACTACGAAGTTGCGACAAGGCACGCTTCACCGCCTGCGGGTTTAAGTCGCTAATAAGGAGTCGCTGCGTTTGCTGTAATTTATCGCCCGTCACGCCCAAATAGGCGATCACTTCATCAACCAATAACTGCCCTTCCCTGTCGGGATCGCCCGCATTCACTAGCGTATCGGCCTGCTTCACCAGCTTTTTAAGTACTGTGAGTTGGCTGCGGGTCGCGGCCTTAGGTTTAAGCTGCCACTTATCAGGCACTATGGGTAAATGCTCAAACTTCCACGATTTAAATTCGGGATTATAGGCATCGGGCTCGGCCTGTTCGAGCAAGTGCCCCACACACCAAGACACACAGTTACCTTGGGCGTCTTCAATAAACCCGTCACCTTTTTTGTGGGGTTTAGGCAGCACATCGGCGATTGCACGCCCAAGGCTTGGTTTTTCAGCAATATAGAGGATCATATCTACATTAAATACTGGATATAATTACAGTGTAATTTAGCCCAAAGCAGACAAGAGTGCAAACCGCCGTTTTACCTAGAGGGCCGATTTAACTCGCTCTGCGGTAACGAAACACTAAAGCTGTGTAAATTTAGTTGAGAATAATTCTCATCTAAACCTAGAATCCCTTGCATCCGTTACGAGGAATAGAGAACAAGAGATGAATACACTGACCTTGCCAGGCCCTTCAATCCCCGTCGTTAAGCCAGCACTCACCTTAAGATTCAATCAATTGGTGATCTTCCACAGCCTGTTATTATTGGCGTTAAGTCTGCTTTGTGAAATGGGGCTAAAAAGGCTAGAGCTTCAGGTGCCTCTCCTTTCTTGGGGAGTTATCCTGTATTTGCCCGTTGCAGTGAGCCTGTCTTTGCTATTAAAACATAGCATTAGCCGCCGCAGTCTGGCATGGCTATTCGGACTCTGGATGCTGCTATGGCTGGTGATTTAAGCCCCGGTTTTTAAGCCTAAATCCACACTTATATCTGCTTAGGTCAAATAAAGAGTTCTAACTTCACACACCTTGTCTCGCCTTTCTCCTACATCCCTACAGTCAAACGCAGCTCGAAACCTAGCGAATTAACGCACCGGCTAAATCCCCTATCAGTAATGCCACCAAATAAAGAACGTTAAATTATCAATTATTTAACAACTTTAGCTATGAAGCGGCTTAAAAAGCCGTTATGTTGAAGCTCTTGGGCGTGCACACACGTCTTAACCTTAGGCCAAATTGGCCGTTTAGTACCCAAACTTACAAGCAAATATCTTAAAAACTCTGCAAAAACAACAGAATATTGGAGTTGAATTATATGAATGAGATTGTTAATGCGGTCAACAATATCGTTTGGAGCCCCGCGCTCGTTTATCTTTGCCTCGGTGTAGGACTCTTTTTCTCCCTGCGCTCACGTTTCTTACAGTTACGCCATTTACCCGAAATGATCCGTTTAATGTTTGATGGCAAGAGCACTGATGCAGGTGTGTCTTCCTTCCAAGCCTTAGCCATGACCTTAGCGGGTCGTGTCGGAACCGGTAACATTGCCGGTGTCGCTACTGCGATTACTTTCGGCGGCCCGGGTGCATTGTTTTGGATGTGGATGGTAGCCTTTCTTGGGGCCAGCTCAGCATTCGTCGAATCCACCTTAGGCCAAGTCTACAAAGAAAAAATCAACGGTGAGTACCGCGGCGGCCCCGCCTTTTACATTGAAAAAGGCTTAGGCATGAAGTGGTACGCTTGGACATTTGCCATTGCGACCATTTTTGCCTGCGGGATTTTACTGCCAGGCGTGCAAGCCAACTCGATTGGTTCGAGCCTAAAAACCGCCTTCGATATCGACCCTAACGTCACCGCAGCTATCCTCGCTATGCTGTTAGGTTTCATTATCTTTGGTGGCGTGAAACGTATTGCCCACTTCGCCAGTACCGTAGTGCCCTTTATGGCACTGGGTTATATCATCGTCGCCTGCGTGATTATTGCCCTTAACATTGGTCAGCTGCCCGATATTATTATGTTGATCCTAAAAAGCGCCTTCGGACTCGATGCGGGCTTTGGTGCGATTCTCGGTCTTGCAATTATGTGGGGGGTAAAACGCGGTATTTACTCAAACGAAGCAGGCCAAGGTACTGGGCCGCACGCCTCTTCTGCCGCAGCCGTAAGTCATCCAGCCAAACAAGGTTTAGTACAAGCCTTCTCTGTGTATGTTGACACTCTTTTTGTGTGCTCTGCCACTGGTTTTATGTTGCTGATCACAGGCCTATATAATGTGCAAGGCCCAGATGGTGCCGCGCTTTATACCGGGATAGCGGGCGTCGCAGCAGGCCCAGGTTATGTGCAAACCGCAATGGAAAGCATGATGCCAGGCTTTGGTAATATGTTCGTTGCCGTCGCGCTGTTCTTCTTCGCCTTCACCACCATTGTGGCCTACTACTATATTGCCGAAACCAACATCGCCTATATCAATCGCAAGGCGAATCGTCCTTGGCTCACTGTAGTACTGAAAGTGGTGCTGATGGCGTCAACTGTCTATGGCACAGTGAAAACCGCCGATTTAGCCTGGGGCATGGGTGACATTGGTGTGGGCCTAATGGCGTGGCTAAACATTATCGCCATTATTCTGCTGCAACGTATCGCCTTTACTTGCCTTAAGGATTATGAGTCGCAACAAAAACAAGGGGTTGAGCCATTATTCGATCCTGAAAAGCTCGGTATTCCCCATGCAGACTATTGGGTTGAGCGCAAAAATGCGCAGGATGAGCTCGCGCAGAGTCAATCCAATGAGACTCCTAAAATATCTTAAGGATTGAAACTCTGTCTCGTCCTAAGATAGGTTGACAATTTTTAGGCCAGCTCCAGTAGCTGGCCTTTTCTATTGTGCACCTGATTAGGGGAGTCCATATTCAAACTCAGATGCGGTCTCATATTGTTGTATATTGCTATCGATTCTCTAACAAGTATCTTCAGCTCCTCAAATGTCCTACATCGGTGCAGTAAAAACTCCTGCTTCAGTATGCCATTTACTCTTTCTGCTAATGCATTTTGGTAGCAATCATAACCATCCGTCATTGACGGCTGGATTTGGCTCGCCTGAAGCGCATTCTGATAAACGGCTGAGCAGTATTGTAAGCCTCTGTCTGAGTGATGCACTGCGTTGCCGATATAGCGCTTATCTTTGATGGCCATTTTTAACGCTTTCACCACACTCTCGGCTTTCATGTCTTTACTCACGTGATGACCGACTATCTTACGAGAACTGGCATCGGTGACCAGTGACAGGTAGTGCACACCTTGGTCTGACTCAAGATAGGTGATATCACTGACCAGTACATGCCCTGCATCATGCAGTCCTTCCTCTTTCAGCAGATTAGGATGCTTCTTCATCCAGTGTTTGCTGAACGTGGTTTTTGTGTAGCTTTTCTTCGGTTTAACCAGTAAACCTTCACTTCTCAAATAGGTAAAGAACCCATCTCGCCCAAGTTTAATATCGTGCTCAATCAGCTTGGATTTTATCAACGTGTAGAGCTTACGGGCCCCTAACCTTGGCATATATTTACGCCAGTACTGGACCCAGTCTTTGATGACCGATAGCTCAGCTCTACGACTTTCCATTCGAGCAACTGCCTGATAAATACCTTGCCTAGACATACCCGCAGCACGACATGCGGCAGCGAGGGTTATTTCGCCGTTGCTTTTTGCTTGCCAGACGTACCGGATAAGTACTTTTTTCTGAGGCCTGCTCCATATTCATTGTCCATGATATCAACCATGCCATTGAGGATTTTGTTACGCAGTTTCTCTTCTGCTAACTCACGTTCAAGGCGCTTGATCGTTTCGGCAGGTGTTTCTTTTGACTTAGTCATAAGGGGATGCTGAAAAGGTTTCGACCAATCGAGTCTACCATGTTTTCTAAGCCAGACGAGTACCGTTGAACGGCCTTGAATACCAAAATGGGCTTGGGCTTGTTTGTACGTCATTTCGCCTTTTTCAACACGCTCTACAACGCCTAATTTAAAGGCTAAGGTGTAATCTCGTTGTGTGCGCTTACGGCTTGAGTTAATTAATGTTGTCATAAAGAAATCCTCTTTATGTCAACGTATTTCAGGACTAGACACTCCTAATAAAAAAGCCAGTGATTCATCACTGGCTTTTTTGTTGTGCTTTTTAAGATGTGCCCGCTTACCGCAAAGCACACTCTTTTATCTTAAGAATTTAGTCTTAAGGATGGCAAACGTTGTGTAACTCTAAGTTAGTGCCAATGTCTTTATTACGGTCGGCTTTGGCATCGTCGTTACGTAACTGAGTTAAGTGGTCGAGGTAAGATTGGTCAACATCGTTAGTGATGTAGTGACCGTCGAACACTGAGGTTTCGAAACGTTTGATCTCTGGGTTTTCCATTCTCACCGCTTCAACCAGATCCGGCAGATTTTGGAAGATAATGCCATCGGCGCCAATCAGTTTAGCAATTTCATCGGCATCACGACCGTGGGCAATCAGCTCATTCGAGGTTGGCATATCGATACCGTAAACGTTCGGGAAACGGATTTCCGGTGCCGCCGAGGCAAAGTACACTTTCTTCGCACCCGCTTCACGCGCCATCTCGATGATTTGTTCTGAGGTGGTACCACGAACGATAGAGTCATCCACTAACAGAACATTCTTACCTTTAAACTCAGTGTTGATGGCATTGAGTTTACGGCGTACCGATTTTTTACGCTCCTGTTGACCAGGCATAATAAAGGTACGGCCGATATAACGGTTTTTCACAAAACCTTGGCGGTAAGGTAAGTCCATGCAACGGGCGATTTCTAATGCGATATCGCATGATGTTTCCGGAATCGGGATCACCACGTCGATATCATGGTCGTACCATTCCTTTTTGATCTTTTCACCAAGCTTAGCACCCATGTTTACGCGGCTGGCGTAAACAGAGACGTTGTCGATAGTCGAATCAGGACGCGCAAAATACACGAATTCGAAGATACAAGGTGAGTAACTTGGCTCTTTGGCGCATTGGCGAGTATAAAGCTGGCCATCTAAAGAGATATAAATCGCTTCGCCTGGCGCCACATCGCGCATCACTTCAAAACCCACGGCATCGAGCGCCACGCTCTCAGAGGCCACCATGTACTCAGTACCGGTTGGGGTTTCATGCTTACCTAATACCAGTGGACGAATACCGAAAGGATCGCGGAAGGCCACCAGACCTTGGCCGATAATCATGGCCACAACCGCATAGGCGCCACGGGCTTGCTCGTGCACTTTAGCGATAGTGTCGAACACTTCGTCAGGCGTCAGCATTAAGCTTGTGGTTTTTTGCAGCTCATCGGCCAGCAGGTTTAACAATACTTCGGAGTCGGATGTGGTGTTCACATGGCGACGTTTTTTGATCAAGCCTTCAGCTAATTCAACCGTGTTGGTTAAGTTACCGTTATGGGCTAATGAAATCCCAAATGGCGAGTTAACATAGAAAGGCTGCGCTTCTGACGCGCTGGAACTGCCTGCAGTAGGATAACGTACGTGGCCAATACCTGCATTGCCCTGTAGGCGCTGCATGTGTTTGACTTCAAATACATCTTTGACCAGACCATTGGCTTTACGTAGTCTGAAAGCACCACGATCAACGGTCACAATACCTGCCGCATCCTGACCTCTGTGCTGAAGCACGGTCAGTGCGTCATAAATGGTCTGATTAACCGATGATTGGCCAACTATTCCGACGATACCACACATGGGTAAGCTTCCTCATTGTAAGATGTTCTATGCCCTTTCATGTTGAAATATAAGTAAAAGACGAAGTAAATCCCCAGCCATACGGCTTAAGTGCTTCATCTCAGTGTTGAGTCCGAACCTTGGGCTTTGGGCTCAACCTTACTTATCCTCCATCACTTAGGATAAATTTATTGTCTTTTTTATAGTTTGGGTACAAAGCTGGAGGTGTTTTCCAAATAGTGAAAGAACCATTGGATCACAACGCCAAATTCGGGCACTAGTACAGAGTCCTTCCACCATTGGGTGTTGGGTGAGCCTGTAAAAGCATCCATAAAAAACAGCAGCGCGCTGACGATCAGAGCGCCCCTAATGGCACCGAAACACAGACCTAAGAGTCTGTCAGTGCCTGATAATCCGGTTTTAACCACTAATTGCCCAATGATGTAATTGATGAGGGCGCCGAGTATTAAGGTGGTGATAAAAAGAATAGCAATGGAGACCCCATTGCGTAGCACCTCATCGTTCATTTGCGTGAGATAAACGGCGAGGTCTTGGTAAAATTGGCTGGCAACAAAGAAAGCCGCAAACCATACCACTAACGACATGGCTTCTTTGGCAAATCCGCGGATCAGACTGATAAGAGTCGATAACCCGATAACGAAGATGATAGCGTAATCAATCCAAACCATTGAGATGGCTTTCCAGCATAGGCTTTAAGACGGCGCGATTCTACCAGAGACTGAAACGATTCTCACCCCTAGAGAGGTAAATAAATTATTTCAGCCCCTGCTGAATAGCATTAAGATTCCAAGGGATTAAAAGGCACAATTCGGCCTTTCAAACGGGTTAGGCTTTCAATTTCTTCCTGCATTTTCTTGAGCTTAGCTTCGGAAACATCGGGCCCTACGAACACTTTCGTCAATACGCCATCCTTAGGCGTGTCTGGAATTGTGTACGCCTTGTAACCACTTTTACGTAACTGCGCCACCAGCGCTTTTACGTTGGCGGCATTGCTAAATGCGCCTAGTTGCAGGGTAAGTCCAGGTTTTAATGAATCGCGGCTCACCACTTTAATGCCATCGTCTTTGGCAGGTTTTGCAGATTCTGTTTTCGCGGTTTCGGCTTTAGGTTTGTCCGCTTTCGCCACGACGGTTGGCTTGGTTTCAGGCTTTTGGGTCTCAGTTTTAGTTGGAGTCGGCTTTGGCGTCTCTTTCTTCGGCTCGGCCTTAGCGGTCTCGGTTTTCACCGGCTCTTTCACTTCAGGTTTGGTTTCTGCTTTTGCCGTCTGTGGCTTGGCTTGCTCCTTCACCGCTTCCGATTTAGGTTCGACTTTTGCCGCTGGCGTGTCTTTGACGTCAGTATTGACCGCCTGCGCTAACGCCGCCTCATCATTCGGAGAGGCCTCTTCGGGAATAGCACCTTCGCCATCCACATCCTGTGTGGACAACACCTCAAACATATCATCGGCGTTTTGCTGCGCTATCGCGGCAGGACGCAGGGGAATTTCGGCAAATTGTTCCTCTTGGCGATCCTTCTTGCCATCTAAAATATCCGGCAGAAAAATCACCCCGAGGGCGACCAGCACCACAGTGCCGACTAATCGATTATGAAACTGGCTAGACAAAACGGTTATCCTGCTTAAAGAGAGACTTAAAACCTGCCACAGTGTAAAAGGAGCCAAACACAATTACCACATCATCGGGCTGAATTTGCGCTTTTAATGCCGTCCATGCCGAGGCGATATCGTCAAACTCATGGGCCTTAGTGTCTTGCGCTAAGGTTTGGCGCAGCAGGCTTGCATTCGCGCCGCGCTCACCCTGTAAACTCACTAAGTACCAAGTATCGATTAAAGGCGAAACCACAGGCAATACGCCTGCAATGTCCTTATCCTTTAACATGCCGCACAGGGCAAACACTCGCTTCCCCGTCACCATTGGCGTGAGCTGCTTGACTAAAAAGCGCGCCGCATGGGGATTGTGCGCCACATCGAGTAAAATCAGCGGCTGCTCGTTAACTTGTTCTAAACGCCCGGTTAAGCGCGCGCTGCTGATGCCTTTGGCTATGATATCGGCTGCAATATTCGGCCAGCCATGCTCAACAATCGCAATCACAGTCGCGGCGTTCGGTAATGGCAGTGTCGGCAAACTCAGCTGCTTAAGGGTCAATATTTGGCCTTGGTAATCCCACGTCTGGCCATCTTGCTGGTAACTAAACTCCTCACCCACACGATAGAGCTTGGCGCCAACATCTTGGGCGACATCATTGACCGTATGGGGTAAGTTCGGCTCGCCGACAATGGCGGGACGACCTTGGCGAAAAATGCCCGCCTTTTCACGGCCGACCAGCTCGCGGGTATTACCCAAATACGCCTCGTGGTCTAAATCGACGGACGTCACCACGCTGATATCGGCATCAATCATGTTGGTGGCATCCAAACGGCCGCCAAGACCAACTTCTAAGATCACCACATCCAACTTGGCTGCTTTAAACAGAATTAAGCCCGCCAAGGTGGCATATTCGAAGAAGGTCAGCGAAATCTCGCCGCGCGCCGCCTCAATCTGTTCAAAGGCCGCGACAAAGGCTTCATCACTGGCATCTTGACCGTTGATGCGCACCCTTTCATTGTATTTAAGCATATGGGGCGAGCTGTAGACGCCCACCGTCAGCCCTGATAAACGCAGGATATTCTCGAGCATGGCGCAGGTGGTGCCTTTGCCATTGGTGCCCCCTACAGTGACCACTTTACTGGGGCCGAGATCCAATAAATCCAGGCGCGCGGCAACCTTTGAAACCCTCGTTAATCCCATATCGATTTCGGTTGGGTGAATCGATAATAAATAATCTAGCCATTGTGCCAGTTGCGCATTCGCACTCGGCACAGTTAAGGCAGTCTGTTCACTCGGGGCTGTGGTCATCTGTTCTTTCCTTCCTTCGATACGCGCTTCACTTAATCGGCAAAGCGGCGATTAATCCAGCATAAACAATGGCCCTAAAGCCAACTTAGGCAGTTGATACTGCTCGGGATATGTCACATCGACTAAATAGAGTCCATTGGGTTTGGCAGTGGCCGCCGCTTGATTGCGATCTTTAAGCGCCAGTAAATCCGCCATCCAGGTCAATGGTTGGTTGCCTAGGCCAATTTCCAGCAAGGAGCCAACAATGTTTCGCACCATATGGTGTAAGAAGGCATTAGCAGAAATATCGACAATCACATACATGCCCTGACGGGTCACTTTAACGCTGTGCACATTGCGAAATGGGGTTTTCGATTGGCATTGAATCGCGCGAAAACTGGTAAAGTCTTGTTCACCAAGCAGCGCCTGCGCCGCAATATGCATTTTATCGGCGTCGATATCACCGTGGTAATGGCTCACGCCGTGACGTAGGATCCCAGGGCGGAAATTATGATTGTAAATCACATAGCGATAACGTCTGGCCGTGGCAGAAAAGCGAGCATGGAAGCTGTCATCCACCTCTTTTGCCCAACGAACGGCGATATTATCGGGCAAATTGGCATTCACCCCTAAGGTCCACGCGCCTTCGTTACGTATGGCATTCGTCTCGAAATGCACCACCTGTCCCGTTGCATGAACGCCGGCATCGGTTCGTCCCGCACAGAACAAGCTGATGGGTTCGTTGGCCACCTTAGATAAGGCTTGTTCTAATTGCCCTTGTACTGAATCGACTTCGGCCTGACGTTGCCAACCGAAATAACCACTGCCGTCATATTCAATACCTAATGCAATCCGCATCCACACATCCTCACAGTTAATTTAGCGGCGCATTTTATCACAGCAGCCCACAAAAAAAACGGCGCTCTGCGCGCCGTTAGTGTGAAATCAAGCCCCTTAGGGATTAGCCCATCTCTTTAAGTAAACGAGCAGCTTCTTCTTGCTGACGCTCGTTACCGTCGATTTGGACTTCCCGTAGCAATGCTTTGGCACTGTCGCTATCATCGATTTCGATATAGGCGCGGGCTAAATCGAGCTTGGCATTGACTGAGTTTTCCTCATCGTCCACGTCGATCATAGCGGCATCGCCAATCAGGGCACCCACATCGCTCATCTCCACATCCATTTCGGGATAGAGATCTGTCTCTGTGTTGTCCTGCTCGGCATCGTTAAGCAGTTTTTCGATATCGATATAACCATGCTCGTTTTGGAAGTTAGTTAAATCATGCTCTGGAACAAACTTCTTCGACTTGCGAGATTCCTGCGCATCGAGCGCCGCTAGAGCCTCATCTACGGTGAGCGTATGCTCATCATCGAGGGCAAAGCTGTCCTCAGGGGTTAATATTTCTTCCTCTTCGAGCTCGGTATTGGTGCTAAAGGCGGCAAGTACGCTGTCATCGCTTAAATCGACATCATCTGTATCGTCTTTTAAATCGAACTCGTGGCCTAAATCTAGCTCATCGTCGAGATTAAACTCAGTGCTCGAAGCTGTATTTTTGGCATCAACCTCTGGCTGATTATCTGGCGCAAACTCTAGCGGTTTACGCGACGTGCCCTGCACTGGTACCGGATCTAAAGGCAAATCGGCTTCAGGTTTGACCGGCGTTTTCGCTTCAGGCGTAGGCGCAAAATTCAGTTCGGTATCCCAATCGAGAACATGGGGATCTTTAGTCTTGTTGGCCTTTAAGTCATTGAAGAAAGATGACTCTTTTTCCTTCGCACTCGCAGCGGCTGCCACGGCAGATGCGGCGACAGCGGCACCAAGAACAGGTGCGATATCATCAGTATCTTCATCAAAGCCCGTAAACTTAGGCTCTGTGGCAGCGTCATCGGCACTGTTATCCGTACTGTCTTGGTTATCTGCAATCTCTTCGCTCAGTTCGAAGGTATCGTCAGTACCATCAATGGCATGGGCGGCACCAATGCCCTTGAGTAAATCTTCTTCCTCGTCTTTTTCTTCTGGTTCGACATGGGTGGTTTCTAAGTCGAAGTTAAAGTCGTCGGCATCCGCCTCGGCTTGTTCAGGCACATCGAACTCGGCTAAGAGTGAATCGAGGTCGTCCTCTGCCGTCGACAAGTCTTCAGGTAATGCGGCTTCGAGTTCGGCGGCGATTTCATCGCGCTCAATGGCGGCTTCTGCTTGAGCCATATCCTCGGCAACGGTGTCGTCGATAACAGCCTCTTCGACGAGCGCTTCTTGCGTGTTAAAGCCTGCCAATAACTGGTCGAGATCTTCATCGCTCGTTGGTAAGTTTGGAGCGAGTTCATCATCCAACTCGGCAGCAATGGCCGCAGCGACTTCAAGATCGGGCTGCGCAGGAGCATCTAGGTCCGCGAGTAGCGCATCGATATCGTCGGATTCGCTTACGCCCATGTCAGTTAAGTCGGCATCGAGCTCGGCGGCAATTTCATCGCTTAAATCGGGTTCGGGTGCGGCGGGTTTATCAAAATCTGCCAGTAAAGCATCAATATCGTCGGTTTGCGCGACACCCAACTCGGCTAAGTCATCGTCCAATTCGGCGGCAATTTCATCACCGAGATCATCAGCAGTTTCTGCTGGCGCCTTGCCATAATCGGCCAATAAGGCATCGAGATCCTCATCGGCAGGTTCGTTAGCCTCTGGCTGGTTAAAGCCTGCGAGTAACGCATCGATATCGTCGTCGGCAGGCACAGCGTCGTTTTCAAGCTCAGCGTCCAGCTCTGTGGCTAAGTCAGCGCCTAGCCCAGAATCTAGCTCGGCGGCAATCGCGGTGGCTAAATCTTCATCCTCTGTATCTGGCGCAGTTTCAGCAGGTAAATCGAAACTGGCTAATTCGTCGAGTTCGTCGAGCTCTTCAGCTGTAGCTTGAGCCTCCTGCGGGGTCTCTTCTTCATCAGAGCCTAATCCGGCCAGCAGTGCATCGAGGTCTTCTTCCTCAATAATATTGCCGGATGCGGCTTTCTCTTCGGCAAAGGCTTCGGCTTCCTCTTGATCACCCATGGCCTCTGCCCAGAGATCGTCCAGAGACTGGCCTTCATCCTCTTCAAATTGAGGTTCAGGCTCAGTGCTGACACCTGGGTCAATAAACATTTCTGATGCCATGTCCATTTGTTCATGGCTATCGGTCATTTCCTGCTCGGGTTGCAGATCGACACTGCCGACATCGAGTAAGCTGTCGATCGAATCAGCATGGTCAGTATCTAGATGCACGGCCATGTCGCTGAGATCGTCATCATCCATCGCCAGCACGGATGCACTCGCCACGCCAGCCGCACCCGCGGCCATCATCGCCGCCTGCTGTGCTTCTAGCTCGCGGCGCTCTTTATTGCGTTTACGGCGTAATAGCCAGAAAACGAGCACCAGTAGCAATAATGCGGGGATCACCGCCGCCGCAACGAGGAGCAGCGGATTACTCATCAGGTTACGCCACAAATCATCGGGCTCTGCGGGCATGGCAGGCTCGTCTGTCGTCGCGGTCTCTGGCGTTTGTGCGGCCTCAACCTCGGCTTTAAGTGCAAGGTTTTGCTTCTTACTGGCCTGTAGGGTTTCTTCTAATACCGCAATCTGTTGATTTAATTCTTCAACCTTGGCTTTGAGTGTCTCAACATCGGTATTTCTCACCGCGAGTTGGTCTTGCGCTCTGGCTAACTCATCGGTCAGGGATAAATTCTTGCTCTCCGCCGCTTCGAGGCGTGCATTGACATCCGAACTCACCATCTTAGGCGCGGTTGGCGTAGCAGCCACTTCGGTATTGGTCACTTTCGCCGCTTCGGGCTTGACCTCGGCCTTAGGGGGTGTCTCCACCTTAGGTTTAGGCTGTGCAACTGTCTGAGTCGGTGCAACGGGCTTAGTCGCAGGTTTGGTTTCTGCCTTAGGCGTGGCTTTAGCGCCAGAACGAGCCTGCTTATCGCTACGCTCGGCGCGGGCAATGGCCAGACTATTGGGGATGGCGAGCATCACTTCTTTCGAAGGGATCAGCAAAATCATGCCACGTTCGAGGCTGTTATAACTGTCGGAGTTAAACGCATGGGGGTTAGCATCAAATACTGCGGCCATCACCTGATAAACGCTGACACTGGCATCGGGACGGACTTTTTGCGCAATGCTCCAGAAAGTGTCCTTAGAGGTCGTTGGTCCATATTGATGATTGACCTGACGGATCTGTCCGTCTGGCCCCATGATTTTTAAAGGTTTTATTTTTGGAGTATCAGCAGCTATCGCAGGATCAATAAAAGAGGTCGTGGAAGAAACAGCTAAAACGGTGGCCATCAGGCCCACAAGATACGAAGTGCGAAATTTCATCAATCCTTCCCTTTGAAGCGCTATTTAAGTTATCTCGCTGATAACAGGCTTTAGGCAATTGTATTTATTGAGATTACTATAAACTAGAAATCCCAGCCCTGCTACTGTTCACAATTGTAAAACAAAAAAAGCCTGCTGGCAGCAGGCTTTTTCACTGGGCATCAATTGCCACTTAAGAGTTAGTAATAGTCTCTCACTAAAATCTCGGCAATTTGCACACTGTTTAAGGCTGCGCCTTTACGAATATTGTCCGACACCACCCAAAGGTTAATACCGTGAGAATGGGAAATATCCTTACGCACACGACCCACATAAACAGGATCGGTACCCGCTGCATGGGTTACAGCCGTTGGATATTCGTCATCGGATTCGAACAATACCACTCCTTCGGCATCGCGCAGTAAAGCTTTAATATCTTCTGCATCGGCGACTTGACGCGTCTCGATATGTACGGCTTCTGAGTGACCATAGAAGACTGGCACACGCACGGCCGTTGCGTTGACGAGGATTTCGTCATCACCGAAAATCTTCTGGGTTTCCCAGACCATTTTCATTTCTTCTTTGGTGTAGCCGTTATCCATAAATTTATCGATTTGCGGCAATACGTTAAACGCGATTTGCTTTGGATAAACTTCAGCATCAGCAGGCAGACCTTGCAGCAACTTAGTGCATTGTTTTGCCAGCTCTTCAATCGCCTTTTTACCGGTACCAGAGACTGACTGATAGGTCGCAACGTTAATACGGCTGATACCGTAAGTATCGTAAATCGGTTTTAGTGCCACCAGCATTTGGATGGTCGAGCAGTTCGGGTTAGCAATGATGTTACGATTGCGGAAATCGGCAATCGCATGGGGGTTAACCTCAGGCACAACCAATGGAATATCAATGTCATAGCGGAAGTGAGAGGTGTTATCGATCACCACACAACCCGCTTCAGCGGCGATAGGCGCCCACTTGGCCGAGACATCGCCACCAGCAGAGAAGAAGCCTAACTGTGCTTGACTCCAATCGAAGGTTTCGACGTCCAAAATGGTAACTTGTTTGCCATGGAAGCTGACCGTTTCACCGGCGCTACGGCTACTGGCTAAAGGATATAAGTTCGCAACCGGGAAGTTACGCTCTTCGAGGATCTCAATCATAGTTTGACCCACTGCGCCCGATGCACCTAAAACGACAACATTAAATTCCTGCGACATAATTACCGACCGACTCCTGAAAAACCTAAATTGGACAACCAATCTACCTCAGATTGGCCGTGATAAGCCAGCGCCAATGCACTAAATTCGCGTCTATGTTTGTGATTTTTTCTCATAGTGTCGAAGCCATTCGACCTTGCAAAGCCATTTCGGAATACGGCATCGTCATCACGCAGGTCGTAGACGAATCTTGCGAGTTGTAATAAGGCTTTTTCATCGGGAATTTTTTCGAGTTCGACCGCCTTAAAATGAAATGGCGGCAAGAGCTCGGATAAGCGTTTGGTGGCAGGAATGGCTAACAACTCACACAACTTTTGGTACAGCATAAAAGTGCCACGGGCCTTACCTTCTAAGCTGTAACCGGCGATATGCGGGGTCGCAAACTCAGCAAAAGGCACCAGCTCAGGCATGGGATTCGGCTCCCCTTCCCATACATCGAGCACCAATTTAAGGTCATCCCTTTGCTGCTTAACCTTAATTAAGGCTTGATTATCAATCACGTCACCACGGCAGCAGTTCACAAGCCAGGTATTGGATTTAAGACTCATCAGGCGCGCTTCATCGAATAAATGCAGCGTCTTATGCTCGCCAGTGCGAGTGATGGGCACATGTAGACTGATGATATCCGCTTGGTGTAATAGGGTTTCAAGGCTCACAAAATGACGGGGATCGCCCTCGGCCGCTTTGATAGGGTCATTGAGTAATACCTTAATACCGTAGGCTTCGAGGCATTTGGCCGTCGCGCTACCAGTATTGCCCGCGCCGACAATACCCACAACCTTTCCTTTTAGCGGCGAATTAAACCGCGCCGCCAGTTCTAACATCGCAATAAAGGCAAACTCCCCGACTGCGGTCGCATTACAGCCGGGCGCATTCGAAAAGGGAATACCACGCCCTGCAAGATAAGCTAGATCCACATGGTCCGTCCCTATGGTGGCACTGCCGACAAACTTAAGTTTTGGATTGGCATCTAACAATGCAGCATTGACTCGGGTTACCGAGCGCACCAGCAGCACATCGGCATCTTGCACCTGCTCGGGCGTCAGCGTGCGGCCATTGACTGGGATTATCTCGCCTAACGCCCCAAATAAGGGTTCGACATAGGGCATATTTTCATCGACAACAATCTTCATGGGGACCTTTCTGATAAAAATGGGCTAGAGAGTGAGTAGCCAAGGATTCTAGCAAGACTCTGATCATAAACCCAATCCCTGAGTCGCATTATGCCAATCGAATTTAAAATCTGTTCATTCAGCGGGAGCCACAAGCATTCCATTCCCTCGTTACATTGACTTAAAAGGGAATAACCATTTCTACATCAATTCACCTTGGATTGAGATGCCGGAGAGGCTCTGAACTGAATTAGATATTTAATGTGATTGGTATTTCTGAATTTCAGCCAATAAAAAAGGAAGCCTAAGCTTCCTTTTTTAACGAAAATAATGGCTTACTTATATTTACGCATCACTAATGTTGCGTTAGTGCCACCAAAACCAAAGCTGTTGCTCATCACAGTGTTTAGCTCTGCATCGCGGTATTCACGCACGATTGGCATGTCTTTCGCGGCTTCATCTAAGTTATCGATGTTGATGCTAGGAGCAATAAAGCTGTTTTCCATCATGATCAAGCTGTAGATGGCTTCGTGTACACCCGCCGCGCCTAAGGCATGGCCTGTCATAGACTTAGTCGATGCAACTGGTGGGCACTTGTCTTTAAAGACTTCACGCAGGGCTTCTAACTCACGCACGTCACCAACTGGGGTAGAAGTACCGTGGGTGTTGATGTAATCAATTGGCGTGTCCACATCGGCCAGAGCCATTTGCATACAACGCACCGCACCTTCGCCAGACGGAGCTACCATGTCGTAACCGTCTGATGATGCGCCATAACCAATCACTTCAGCGTAAATCTTCGCGCCACGAGCCAGAGCGTGCTCTAACTCTTCAACAATTAAGATACCGCCGCCACCGGAGATCACGAAACCATCACGGTCCGCATCATAGGTGCGAGAGGCTTTTTCTGGAGTGTCGTTGTATTTAGTCGACAGTGCGCCCATCGCATCGAAGCCCATGGTCAGGGTCCAATCCACTTCTTCTGAACCGCCCGCAAACACCATATCTTGCTTACCCATTTGGATAAGTTCAACGGCGTGACCGATACAGTGAGCACTGGTCGCACAGGCTGAACTGATTGAGTAGTTCATGCCTTTGATTTTGAAGGGGGTAGCCAAACACGCGCTGGCTGTGCTCGACATAATGCGTGGCACGATATAAGGACCGACGCGTTTTACGCCTTTTTCGCGCAGAATATCCGCAGCTTGAACTTGGTTAGAAGACGAAGCGCCGCCTGTGCCCACAATCAAACCTACGCGAGGATTTGAATACTGCTCTTCAGTTAACTGAGCATCCTTAATGGCTTCTTGCATTGCAATGTAAGCATATGCCGCAGCATCGCCCATAAAACGCAGCGCTTTACGGTCAATCAGCTCAGAAGGATCTAATTTGATATTGCCCCATACATGACTGCGTAGTTGCATTTCTTCAAACTGAGCGGAATGTGTAATACCACTACGGCCCGCTTTAAGTGACTCAGTCACTTCTTGCTTGTTATTACCGATACTTGAAACAACACCCATTCCGGTGATCACGACTCTTTTCATTTTATTGCTATCCATTGTGTACATGTCAGTACCTACTTTTTGCTGAGCCAATAGTATCTGTTTTGCTTCAATTAAGTGGTCAGCTTTCCATAAAGGCGGGTAAAATAATGCCCAATATGAGACTGAGAGTATATTTCTTTGACTGCTAAGCCCCAAAAATCTTGCCAATTTAAGCGTGATTACCCGCAATTGATCAACCTTTATCCCCCATGCGCGTTGACTACTGCACAGTCTCTGGACAATTTAACTCGCCTTCGACTCTCTCGCTTAACGACGCCATCAACCCAACTCGGTCAGGGACTGTGCGTCATGGGACAATGGGGATTAGGCGATGGACTCGAGCTGCTCTCTCTACTACAACACTGGCAAACGCAGACTCAAAGCAACACACGGCTGTTAGTCAAAGTGTTTGAGCCCAATCCCATTAACGATTACGAACTTAAATTACTTTGGGATCAATCGCAAAGCTTAATTTCCACGCCTCATTTACAACCGATTGCCAATGCCTTACTTAAGGCAAAACCTGCACGCATTATAGGGTGCCAGAGATTAATTTTTGATGACGGCCGCATCACGGTCGATTTGCATTTTGGCGACCCGCAAACCTCACTCACCAATTTGCCCCACAGCCCTGCTCATCCCATTCAGCAATGGCTGGTTTTACCGTATTTGGCGGCGCAGCTTAATGGCAAGCAAGTCTGGCAAATGGCCCGTTTGAGTACCGATGATGCCCAGCTGATTGGGGTCAATTTGGCTGAAACCGTGCAACAGCTTGCCCACAGCAGTGGCTTTAGCACACTTAACGTCAGCCAAGATGCCTTAAATGGTGATGAAAATGACACACTGCCAAGCCAGATTATCACCGATGAGATTTTGCTCCATGAGCGCAAACTGCTACGCCAGCAAGCCGATACTGCTCAGGCATTTACCCCAAAACCTGCAGCGCTCGCCACTAAAGATCATCCCGTTGCCATCGTCGGTGGCGGACTGGCATCAGCGAACCTAATGCTCTCCCTTGCCGAACGAGGTCAAAGTAGCACCTTGTTTTGTAAGGATAATGAGTTAGGCCAAGGCGCATCCGGCAATCGTCAAGGGGCGATTTATCCCCTACTCACGCCTGAAAATGATGAACTGAGTCGTTTTTTCCAACAGGCATTTTTGTTCAGCCGTCGCCGTATCGAAGCGCTGAGCCATGCGTCGATGATTGAGACAGATGCCACCCCGAATGTTACCGCGATTTCCCATGACTTTTGTGGGGTACTGCAAACGGGTCATGATGAGCGCAGCCAACAACGGTTGGATAAAATCATCCAAAGTCAGGACTGGCCGACGGAAATCGCCTACGCCGTGGATGCGAATGAAGCCAACGAAATTGCTCAAATAGGGATTGATAAGGCTGGATTTTTTTATCCCCTCGGAGGCTGGGTATGCCCATTTGAATACGCCAAAGCCGCGGTGGATAAGGCCTCGCAGCTTGCCAATGTGCAGTGCCATTTCAATACCGAGATCACCGAAATTGAATGTGATGCAAAGGCTTGGTATCTCCACAGTCAAGGCCAGCGTTTTGGACCATTCCGCCAACTCGTGCTCGCCAATGGCGCGCAGCTCACCCAATTTTCGGCCAGTGAGCGATTACAGATAAGTCCGTTTCGCGGCCAAGTGAGCCACGTCCCCGCCCAATTTAAGCTGAGCCAACTGGCGACAGTGTTATGCGCGAACGGTTACCTCACGCCAAGTCATCAAGGCTTGCATTGCCTCGGCGCCAGTTATGTCAAAGCGGCGGAGCACCTCGATTTTTGCCCGCAAGAGCAACGGGAAAACCTAGGCAAAATGCAAGAAAGCTACCCCAACCAAGCCTGGGTTGACGATATCGACATCAGCGGTAATAGCGCCCGTGTCGGCGTGCGGATGGTGACGCGGGATCATTTCCCCATGATGGGTTGTGCGCCCGATGTGGCTGAAATATTGGCGCGCTATGAACAGCATCAACTCAATCAGCAGCAGGCCGAACAAAGCAAGCATTATTGGCAAACGACCCCGGCTCCGATCCTCGATGGCCTTTATATCCTAGGTGGCTTAGGGTCACGGGGATTAAGCTCTGGCCCCTTAGCGGCCGAATGTTTGGCGGCGCAATTAACCGGTGAGCCGCTGCCACTGGATTGGCCAACCTTAAATAAACTCAACCCCAATCGGATGTGGCTACGCAAATTACTAAAGGGTAAAGCACTTTAGTAAAGAGCGCTTTAGCAAAGAGCGGCTTGATTTAAAACCAGCAATTAAAACAAAGGCTTATAATTGATATGCTAATCAGGCTTGCATCTAATCGCACCAATGATTGGCAGCCCAAAACAAAAAGGATTAAGCAGTGCTTAATCCTTTTTTGTATTTCGACTGAGCCTTGATCGTTAACCCTAGAGCGAAGAACCCTGCTTAGTGGTTTTTACTCGGGTGCGATTATTGTTGTCGCGACTTTGACGGATCAAGGCATCACCGTCAAACTCGGTTTGAGCTGATAGCTGCTCGCGATGGGCTTTCGCCAACCTATCGTAAAGCAATACGTTCACCGAGGCCGCCAGATTCATGCAGCCTACAGTCGGCACATACACCACGTCATCGGCTCTATCGATAATCTCTTGGCCAATGGTGCCATCCTCTGGGCCAAACACATAAAAAGCTTTCTCGGGATGCACAAACTCAGGTAAGGGTGTTGCCCCTAGGACTAAATCCACGCACACCAGCTTAGTGTCAGAGGGGAGCGCATCGAGTAAGGAGGCAACCCCAGTTAACGGAATGCGTTCGGCGGCGCTCTGCGTATCGGCATTATATTGCTGCGGCCCACGGGCAGCATACTCATAGCGTTTGCCGGTGTAGAACACGGCATCGACACCATAACAGCCGGAAGCGCGCATAATGCCGCCTACGTTCGTCGGGGTTTTCGGATTGACTAGACCGATATAAACCGCTTGCTGCGCCTCAGGTTTTGCCATGGCATCAACCGAAGTCGTCGTGGATATACTCATCAATTAGGCCGCTAAATGACTAACAATCTTGCCATGCAATTGTGTCCACGCCGCTTCAACTAATGCAAAATCGGCATCATTTAATTCTTGGCGCGCGAGGGCTAAACAGTCGGTCATTTTTTCGAGCAAGGCTGCTAGCGTGCTCTCGCCTTCGTCTTCAAGTTGCGATAACACCACCGCCACATGCCCTTGCAGATAACCACAGGCAAATAAGGCGTCGTCATCACCATGGCTCACTACAGACTCAATCCACTGTTCTAGTGCTTCTTCATACTGCTCTAACATCGGGTCAAACTCTCCAATAACGTATTTCGCCCAAATGGCCTCAGGCCCCTCGGTGCTATAAATCTGAATAGTCGGGGTTGGCCACCTGATACATCACATAATCATGGTAACCCGTCGTTACTTTGTAATAGCCACAAAGCTCACGATCTAATTGAGGGTCGCCACTATCCACAATTAAGGGGCGTCCTTCAAGTGCTTTTAGCTTAGTTTTTGTGGCGAGGATAATAATATTGTCCTTACCGAGGCGGCGGATAAGCTCTGGCGACAACTGCTGATTGCCACGACCGAGAATATGCCCCTGCCCGCCAATCAAAGTAATTACCAGTTTTGCCGGCTTATCTTGGGTAACGTCGAGCAACTGCTTGGCGGTTAAATCACTCGCCACTAAGGTATTATCTTGGATAAGATCAACCCCCAACAGGGTGTTATCGAGGCCAAGCTCTTCCATTACAAAGGCGACCGTGCTGCCCGAGCCCATAATGTATAGCTCGTCTTCCATCTGCTGGATAACATCGGCCGCAATGTCGGCGAGCACGAGCTCATCGACTTCTTTTCCGCCCATCTTCACCGCTTGCACATAACGGGGTTCTGCTGGCACTAATAGCTCACCAAACCGTTTGGCGCGCACCGTGCCTTGGCGAAAGGCCACTTCATCAATATCCATCACATCGGCGCTCATCAGGCTGACTAACTCACCCTCGAGCAGCATTTTCACCACCATGCCCGCAGCATGGGGGGTGATGCCGTAAACGCCCGAATGGATTTTTACCCCAGCCGGCACACCAAGCACAGGTAATTTATCGTCGATAACGGCTTGTTCAAACACGCTATACACATCGCGCGCCGTGCCATCGCCCCCCGCAAACAGTAATAAATCTAACGGTTCATCAAGCAAGGTACGCACAACGGCTTGCGTGTCCATCGCTTGAGTTTTATCCGGAGTTTGATACACCACACGGGTGTTAAAACCTAAGGCGTTGGCGGCATCCTCCCCCATCACACCTGAGGCGGTAATGATTTCGATATCTTTGGCAAAAGGGGCAATCACTTCTAAGGCTTGCATCATACGCTTTATCGCCTTGGGCTCGGCGCCTAAGGCAAGGGCTTCTTCTGCCACACCATCGCTGCCCTTAAGACCCACACTACCACCTAAACCCGCCAGTGGATTGATGACTAAGCCTAAACGAAACCGGATCACCTTAACCTCTCTTGTTAATTATTTTAGTTTTTACAATGAGTTATTTTCACAATCAATGTCAGCTTATGACGCAACCGCTTGCGCCCTATCCTTAGGGATCAAAAATACCGCTAACATGGCCGCAAAGGCACAGGCCGCCGCAAATACCCAAGACCATACAGCGCCGCTACCATCACCCCAGATATAACCGCAAATCCACGTTCCGAGTGCGCCGCCAACCCCAAAGCTTAAGCTGGCATACAGGGCTTGTCCTTGACTGCGATGACTGGCATCAAAATGACGGTGCACAAACTGAATCGAGGCCGCATGGGTCAAACCGAAGGTGAACGCATGTAGCACTTGGCTTAAGCCCAGTAATAACATGCTCTCAACACCAAAGGCCACCAGCAACCAACGCACGGCGGTCATAGCGATACTGACGACAAGCAAGGTATTGACGCCATAACGTCCAAGCAAGCGAGGCGCAAACATAAACATCACGATTTCGGCCATTGCCCCGAGGGCGACAAAAATTCCCGCGGCCGCTTCGGTGTAACCCGCCTGCTTAAGGTAGAGCACAAAGAAACCGTAAAAAGGTCCAGCGCTCATCTGTAATAACATCGCCGACACCATGAACCACAGAATGGGCTTAGTCCATTTGAGCGGCTGCCGCTCCAGCCCTTGAGGGCGCACAGCACGATTCGCAGGCAACGGCAAGGCGCTGACCAGCATCCCAGTAAACAAGGCTAAACCAATATAAGGCAATACCTCGGTACCCCATTGGCCGATGGCAAAACCGGCACCAACCACTAAGCAGATATAGCCAATGCTGCCAAAACTGCGGATTTGTCCATAGCGGCTGGCATTTTCACCTAAGGTTTCAAGGGTGATCACCTCAAGCTGTGCCAAAATCGCGTTCCAGAAGAAGGTATATAGCGCAAGGCTCAGCGCCATATACACAAAGCCACCGTGATAGAAGAAACTCAAATACGCCAGCATCGCCGCGCCAGCGCCCATCTTCACCAATTCGGAGCGCATGCCAGTGCGATCGGCCACCTTAGCCCACACATTGGGTGCCACGATACGGGTCGCCATTAAAATCGCCAGCAAAAAACCGATTTCTTGAGGGTTAAATCCACGGTTTTCGAAGAAGACCCCAAGGTAAGGGATCATAGTGCCGAGAATTGAAAAGAAGAAAAAATAACAGGCACATAGCCAGCGTAACTGCTGGCTTGTGCTAGAGATTGTTGGCATTAACGCATTCCATTTATTACACAGCCGCTATGCATCTTTATTCCATGCAGACTGTCTCATTCATCGCGCCTATCTCATGCCGAGAATCGGTGTATGACTGCGAACATCATGATTTTGAGCTCTGTGCCTTAACAGATGATCCATCAACACAATCGCCAGCATAGCTTCGGCGATCGGTACCGCGCGGATCCCGACACAGGGGTCGTGACGACCTTTAGTCACGACTTCCGCCATTTCCCCTTGGGCCGTCATGCTTTGGCCCGGCACACTGATACTCGAGGTCGGTTTTAATGCAATATGGGCGACAATGGGTTGGCCCGATGAAATGCCGCCAAGTATGCCACCGGCATGATTTGATTCAAAACCCAGCGGCGACATTAAATCGCGCCCTTCCGAGCCTTTTTGCGTGACAACGCCAAAACCATCACCGATTTCAACGCCTTTTACCGCGTTTATGCCCATTAAGGCATGGGCGATGTCGGCATCGAGCCTATCGAATACGGGTTCACCCAGTCCAACGGGAACACCAGTCGCTACCACAGAGATTTTGGCGCCAATCGAATCACCGGATTTTTTCAGCTCGCGCATATATTCATCTAGCGCCTCGAGCTTACTCGCATCGGGGAAGAAAAAGGCATTCTGCTCGATTTGACTAAAATCGAGGGTCTCGGCACTAATCGGTCCAAGTTGAGACATATAGCCTTGGATATTAATACCATGCACTTGTTTTAAATACTTTTTCGCCACAGCACCCGCCGCAACCCGCATAGCGGTTTCGCGGGCCGATGAGCGGCCACCGCCACGGTAATCACGCAGGCCATACTTTTGCTGATAGGTGTAATCGGCGTGTCCTGGGCGGAATAAATCTTTGATATTGGAGTAATCTTGGCTGCGCTGATCGGTGTTTTCGATCAGAAGCCCAATGGAGGTGCCTGTGGTTTTGCCTTCAAACACACCGGATAAGATCCGTACTTCATCAGGCTCACGGCGCGCGGTGGTATAACGGGATGTCCCAGGACGACGGCGGTCTAAATCATGCTGCATATCGGCTTCGGTGAGTTCGAGCCCTGGAGGGCAACCATCAATAATACAACCGAGCGCCACACCGTGACTTTCACCGAAGGTAGTCACCACAAAATTTTGACCAATACTGTTTCCAGACATCCGCTTTTTACACCTTAAATGATTTGCTTATCGCTCCGCGCCCAGCAATGGCTGGACAATTCTTTTTCCCGCTGCAAGCCTAACTGGCAGCGGGAAAAGACTCAACCTAATTTATGTGCTTATTGTGATTATTGCGCGTCGCGATAAATAGCAAAAAGCGATTGATGTTCGACCAATTGATCGCGAGTCAGCACAAACACACCGTCACCGCCGTGTTCAAAACTAACCCAAGTAAAAGGCACTTCAGGGAATTGCTCCACCAGATGCACCATAGAGTTACCCACCTCAACCACTAAAATTCCCGTTGGTGTCAGGTATTGGGCTGCATTCGCTAAAATTCGTTTGGTTAAATCGAGGCCGTCACGACCCGAAGCTAAACCAATCGCAGGCTCATGGTGGTATTCATCTGGCATATCGCCGATATCTTCTTCATCCACATAAGGCGGATTAGAGACAATCAAATCATATTGTGGACCTTCAGGAATGGCTGAAAACAGATCCGATTGCATCGGGAAGACTCTATCCATCACGCCTAAGGTTTCGACGTTGATTTGCGCCACATCGAGGGCATCTTCACTGATATCCAGCGCATCAACCTCGGCCTCATCAAATTCGTAGGCACAGGCAATCGCGATACAACCACTGCCAGTACATAAATCTAAAATACGATTAACGGGTTTGCCGTATAACCAAGGAGCAAAGCGATTGGCAATCATCTCGGCGATAGGTGAACGTGGTACCAATACGCGCTCATCCACATAGAATTCAAGCCCTGCAAAGCGCGCTTTATTGGTTAAATAAGGCACTGGCAAACGTTCACGTACGCGGCGTATGATCAGCTCAACGATTTTGTGTTTTTCGCTGCTGGTTAAGTTACTTAAAATCACCTGTTGGCCGATTTCTTCGGGCAAGTGCAGCGCATGAAACACTAGGGCGATGGCCTCATCCCACGCGTTATCAGTCCCGTGGCCATAGTACACATTGGCATCATTAAAGCGGCTCACCGCCCAACGCAACATGTCACCTATGGTGCGTAACTCTGTCACAGCTTCATCTACAAAGATCTTATCCAAAACGCTCTCCCGCTTGTTTGTTCGCAAACATTGTAACTGAACTCTATTCAGAAACCATAGGATTCAATAGAATACCCGCCATGAATAAAGACGATGATAAAGAAGGCATGGCGATGTTTTCGGCGCTGATCGAGGGGATAAAACCTATCGCCCAAGATAAGCGGCATTTTCGCACGCCCCTAAAAACCAAACATGAAATTGAACTGAAAGAGCAGCAACTGCATGCTAACAGTTATTTCTCAGATACTTATCAACCTCTGCTGCCCGTTCAGGGGCCAATGCGTTGGCTCGATGAGGGTGTCGATAGTCTCGAGCTTAAACGCTTAAGACGCGGCGATTACCAACCGGATTTATTGCTGGACTTACACGGTTACCGTCAATCCGAGGCTAAACTCGAGCTCGCGGCGCTGATCCAAGCCTGCGTCAAACAGCAAAGCCAATGTTGTTGTGTGATGCACGGTTACGGCACTGGCATACTAAAACAGCAGGTGCCTATGTGGTTGGTGCAACATCCGATGGTAAAAGCGTTTCATCAGGCCCCTAAAGAATGGGGTGGCGATGCGGCGCTGCTAGTACTTATCGATATTGGCGACCAGCCACATCGACGTTAATGGACGTATTTTTCCTCTAAAAACAAAGGGCCCACTAATGTGAGCCCTTTGTTTTATCGAATGAATTAACTAATGCTGTGGGGCGCATGTTGCCAAACAATGCAGGCCTGCTCGGCATGTTTATCTATTAGAGTGATTCCAGAGGTGGCAAACAAGGGCGGCTCAACACCGGCGACTAACTCACTAACCAAATAGCCCAAGAGTGGCATATGGGAAATCACCAGCACTTTATCGGCCTTGTACAATTCGGCATAGGCAACAATTAAAGCGGCTACATTGGCGGGATCGCCTGACGGCACTAAATCATCCACGACCAGCCATTTGCGAGGCTCGGGGAAATGTTGACTCAATTCCTGCCAGGTTTGCTGCGCACGTAAATAAGGGCTGACCAAAACAAGATCAAAATCGCTGACACTTCTGGCTAACCAGTTACTCATTAAGACAGTATGGTGTCTTCCTAAATCGGTAAGCGTTCTGTCCCTATCCGACTGAGCATTAAATCCAGCGTCACCATGTCGCATCAAAAATAGCTGCATACTTCTCTCGCTACCCACACTTGTTTTTGTTTTATCCCAATTGTAGCCCTAAAATGGATTTCAACAAACCTTGTAAGGGTTAATCTTTAGTCGATAAACACAAGAGATATTTGCCAAAAACCATTAAGACTATCAATATATAACAAGCCATCGTTACCGGAGTGTCTCTTTGCAAGCCTCTCAGTCTATTTACAAAAGTCCAAACGATCATCGTCAGTACCGTTATCTCGTGTTAGATAATGCTCTCAGGGTATTATTGGTCGAAGATTTGGACGCCAGCCAAGCCGCCGCTTCCATGGCGGTGGCCGTAGGACATTTTGATGATCCTGTGGATAGACCCGGTATGGCACATTTTTTAGAGCATATGCTCTTTTTAGGCACTGAAAAATTCCCCGACTCCGGCGAATATCATGCCTTTATCAATCAGCATGGCGGCAGTAATAATGCGTGGACCGGCACAGAGCACACCAATTTCTTTTTTACCATCAACGCCGACGTTTTTGCCGACTCCCTAGACAGATTTAGCCAATTCTTTATCGCCCCCAAGTTTGACCTCGACCTGGTCGATAGGGAGCGCCAAGCGATTGAATCTGAATTTAGTTTAAAGCTGAAGGACGATATCCGCCGCACCTATCAAGTGCTTAAAGAAACCGTCAATCAACAGCATCCGTTTTCGAAATTTTCCGTCGGCAATTTAGTCACCCTTGGCGGAGAACAGGCGCAGGTCAGAAGCGAGCTATTGGCGTTTTATCAAAGCCATTACAGTGCCAATTTAATGACGCTCTGTTTAGTCGCCCCGATGCCGTTAGATGATCTTCAAGCGCTTGCGGTCGAATATTTCAGTGCAGTCCGCAACTTAAACTTAGTCAAACAGTATCCTGATGTGCCGCTGTTTTCTGAAAATGAGCTGCTTAAGCAAATCAATATTGTCCCTTTAAAGGAACAAAAGCGTTTAAGTATCAGT
This sequence comes from Shewanella sp. GD04112, assembly GCF_029835735.1. Classification (NCBI taxonomy): domain Bacteria; kingdom Pseudomonadati; phylum Pseudomonadota; class Gammaproteobacteria; order Alteromonadales; family Shewanellaceae; genus Shewanella; species Shewanella sp. GD04112. The sequence continues at coordinate 1,739,007 of NZ_JAOEAL010000001.1, read as the reverse complement.
TTTAACTTCCCTGGCATCGACCACTACTACAAACGCAAGCCGCTGACCTACATTAGCCATATTCTAGGTAATGAGAGTAAGGGCAGCCTACTGTCGTATCTTAAAGAACAGGGGTTAGTGAATAATCTCTCCGCAGGCGGCGGAGTCAATGGCTATAACTTCAAGGACTACAGCATAGGTCTGCAACTGACCGACAAAGGCGTGGCCAATATTGACGATATCGTGTGCAGCTGCTTTGAGTATATCGAGCTGATAAAAACCCAAGGCCTTGAGGATTGGCGCTATCTAGAAAGAGCGAATCTGCTCAAGATGGCATTTCGCTATCAGGAGCAAGTGAAATCCCTCGATTTAGCCAGCCACTTAAGCATCAACATGCACCACTACGAAGTGGAAGACTTAGTCTTTGGTGACTATCGCATGGATGGCTTAGATATTAGCGAAACCCTTGAGCTATTGAGCTTAATGACGCCGCAAAATATGCGCTTGCAACTCATAGCACAGTCCGTTAAGACCGACCGCAAAGCCAATTGGTACCATACACCATATCAAGTCTTACCGATAAAACCCGAATCCCTTGCCCGTTGGCAAGTGACACAAATTCGCCCTGAGTTGCAATTGCCCGCAGCCAATCCCTTTATCGTGGCCGACTCCATTGCCCGCCCCGATAAAAGTGAAGTCGCCGTGCCAGTGATTGTCGCTGAATCAACTGGATACCGGATTTGGCATAAAAAAGACGATGAGTTTAATGTCCCGAAAGGCCATATGTATCTATCGCTCGATTCGGAGCAAGCGAGTAAAACCCCAAAACATGCTGCCCTCACCCGCTTATACGTTGAGATGCTGCTCGATTATTTGACTGAGCCCACTTACCAAGCGGAAGTCGCTGGACTTAGTTATAACATTTACCCTCATCAGGGTGGGATCACACTGCATCTATCTGGTTTTACGGGTAATCAAGAAACGCTGTTAGCCCTGCTGATCCAAAAGGCGAGAGAACGTAATTTCACCGAAGAACGGTTTGCGTTAATTAAATCTCAGCTGCTGCGTAGCTGGCAAAACCTAGCGCAAGCCAAACCGATTTCGCAACTATTCACGAGCTTGACTGCCACACTGCAAAAACGCAGCTACGAGCCTGCTCGCATGGCGCAGATGCTGGAAAATATCACCTTAAATGATCTGCATAACCATGTACGCGCCTTTTACGAGAAGATTTACCTTGAAGGGCTGATTTACGGCGATTGGCTTGTGTCAGAGGCGCAAGCCTTAGGAAAACGACTGGAGCATATCTTGTCCCTCGTCTCTAGTCCAAGCGCAGAGTCGACCCGTGAATTAATCAACTTAACTGGGCAAGGCACTCTCCTTCGGGAATTGGCGATAGACCATCAAGACAGTGCGATTATTGTTTATTATCAATCAGCTATTGCAACACCTGAGAAAATGGCGCTGTTTAGCTTACTCAACCACACTATGTCTTCGACCTTCTTCCATGAGTTACGTACCGAAAAACAATTGGGCTACATGGTCGGCACAGGTTATCTGCCACTCAATCGCCATCCGGGACTCATTTTCTATATTCAATCCCCGACAACGGGACCGCTGCATTTATTAGAGGCAATCGATGAATTTATCGCGGACTTTAATTATGCGGTAATGCAAATAACCAATGAAGAATGGGAAAGCACCAAACAGGGACTCATCAACCAAGTGATGGAGCATGATGCTAACCTAAAAACCCGTGGTCAGCGTTATTGGGTGAGCGTGGGCAACCGTGATTATCAGTTTAATCAGCGTGAATTAGTGGTCGCAGAAATCAACAAACTCACTCGCCCAGATCTTATTAAGTTTATGATGCGAAAAATGCGCACTAAGCATAGCGATAGATTGGTGCTTTTTAGCACAGGTTCTGCCCATGCGGCCCAGTCAGCGCTCAAATCAGAGAATATGATTACCGATCTTAAACTCTTTAAACAAGACACTGAAAAGTTCAATTTTTAGGCTGCAGTCTCAAATTAGATCATGAATTGAGAGTTTGAACTAAACAAACAAAAGCGCTGTGTTATGGGTTTTGCCTAGTCGTATCTCTTGTCTTTGTATAAAAATTTGATGCAAAACGCGGTCAATCCTCTTGAGAGATGAAAAAGGATGCAAAATCCAACGCCATCTATCTGCAATCAAAAGGATTTTTTACATTCTCACTTTTGACAAAAGCAAGTATTTCTGGAAAAGTGATGTAACACAATTGTTTCATGGCATCCTCGGACAATACTAAGAACAACACTATGCCAAAAGTACTCTTACAAATTCTCCTCTTGCTTGCGCTTGCATTTTTCTCTTGTGTGCAAGCACAAGAACTTCCTATTGCACTGAAAACTGAATCCTATGGCGTTCCCGAAGGCTTGTCACAAAGTACCATCACATCTGTAGTAGAAGACACCGATGGCTACATATGGATCGGAACATTAAATGGGCTAAATAGATTCGACGGAGAAGAGTTTAAGCACTTTTTTACAAATGACCGCTCTGGTTTATCCAGCTCATTTATTCAAAGTTTGCTATTCGATAATGGGACATTATTTGTCGGTACTGATAATGGTCTGAACATATACAACTCGGACTTAGAGACCTTTGAAAAATATCCAGACATTAATGAAGCAATTTGGTCAATAAATGATAATGGCGTGGTTTACACTGTAGGTACTAAAGATAAATTAATAGAGATCAATAAGGAAGATTTTAAAATAAAAAATATCTATTCCAATGATGAGTTTAGCTTTGTAAAAAAAGCAATTAAAACATTAGATGGATATATAATAAGAAACCATGATGGAAAAGTCATTCATTTTAACAAAAACAAAACCAGCAAAATACTTAAGAAAAAATCATTAGACATCGATTTCTCATCAACCAAAATATTTATATTAAACCTAAATGGCGAATATGAAACAATTGAAGATGAATATGCTGTATCAAAAAAAATCAAAGAGAATTTTTTTACTATAAGAAATGAAAAAGTATTAAAAATAGAGCCAAAAAATCTAGATTCAATACTACAAGGATATTTACTTGATAAAGGAATAACTGAGCCAACACAAGCATACAGCACAAAAAACTATATTATAATACCCTCTTTAAACATGGGTTTCATCTTAATAAGAAATAGTAGCAACCTTGTTCAATCACTTGTCAACCCAAGAGATAACGTGTGGTCAATTTCGATACTTGACAAATCAATAGCAATATCTGGCGACAATAGTGAAATAGGTATTTACAATCCAGACCTGTCATTACAACGTATAATAAATACATCGATTAACGGACCAAAATATATTTCCTCATTCGAAGGCGATTTAATTGTAGGTGGACAATCTGGACTTTTCTTTTTAAAAGAAAAGAATAACAAAATAACAAATGACAATATAGTTTCACTTTATAAAAAAAATGAAAACACTTTAATTGTCGGCACAGATAACTTCAAAGTACATATAATAAATTTAAGCACAAAAAGAATAGAAAAAACTGTAAACTTAAAAAACAGGCACCCTCTATTTGGACTGTTAGAAACTAATAATGGTTATATATTACTTGCAACGCAAGGTGGTTTGATTCAACTAGACCAATTTGGAAATGAAACATTATTGTATGATAAAGACTTTGTTTATTGCGTAGCCGAAACAGAAGAAACTTATGTTTTTGGCACAAGAACATCTATCATTTCCATGAGCAAAGATGATCCTTCTCAACTTGAAATTTATTATACAAACAAACCTTTTTACTCGATTGCTACTGACAAAAAAGGTAATTTGGCAGCATCATCACTGAACGAGATAGTCATAAAAAATGGAAACAAATTTCTTAGGCTCCCATCCGAATATGGAAGTCAGAATGAATACAATACTCAAAGCGGCCTTTACTTTAATGGCATGTATTTATTCGGAGGAATCTCTGGAGTTAGTTTAATTGACGTTGAAAATACAAGAAATCATATAGCAAAAGAAAAAATTGAAACAAACATAAGTGAATTACTTGTTTTCAACAAAGTTGTAGACTATGAAAGCAATTTTTTAGAAAAGAGCATTTCTAGTTCAAATGTTGTGAATTTAAAGTATTCTGACTATCCATTCACACTCAAGTTCAACTCTCCAAAATCGAGCCACAAGAAAATTGAATATTTTTATAATCTTGACGGTCTATCAGAGACTTGGATCACTGCAAAAGAAATAAACTCAGCAACTTACACTAACTTATCACCGGGGAACTATATTTTTAATGTATATGCTGAAAATCCCGTAACAAAAGAAAAAGGTCCAACAAAGTCTATCAAAATTAATGTATCTCCGCCTTGGTGGACATCGATTTATGCAAAAATATCTTATTTTATTTTATCAATACTTATTACTTTTTCTATTATTAAATCCATATTAAGAAAACGAGAAACACAACGCCAAATTGCATTAAGTGAAGAACGTCTAAAGCTTTCTTTATGGGGAAGTGGCGATGAAATGTGGGACTGGGATATTGAGACTGGCAATATTTTCCGTTCGAATATTTGGGGGGCATTGGAATTTCCGAGGGATGGTCACCGTTCAGGCAACAGTGATGAAGAAAGTAATATTCACCCCATGGATCAAGAACGTGTAAGAGAAGCACTCAATAAACACTTCTACGGTGAAACCGACCATTTTGAAGCGGCATATAGAGTTAAAGGCAAAGATGATAGTTGGATCTGGATCCTAGACCGAGCGAAAATCGTAGAAAGAGACGATAAAGACAATGCACTACGGATGACGGGGACAATTAAAAACATCAGTCAGTTCAAGCAAAAGGAAGAACAATTAAAACTGTTCGAAAAAGCCATTGAAAATATTTCCGAAGGTATGTTTATTCTCGACAGTGAATATCGATTTGTTGAGGTGAACGAAGCGTGCTGTAGAATTTCTCAGCGTAATCGAACTGATTTTATTGGTAATCTGCTTACCTTCGATTTGTATCCGGAGTCCTTTACTAATCAAATTCGTACCATGTTAAAACAACAAGGTCGTTGGGCCAGCGAAGTTGAAGCTAGCCGTGGTGACAAAAGCCATTTCCATATGGAACTCACAATTGACGCCATTTACGATGAATTAGGTGAATTATCGCATTACGTTGGGGTATTTTCTGATATATCAAGACGTAAACAACAAGAAGAAGAGCTTCGTAAACTCACCAACAATGACCTATTAACGGGGCTGCCCAATCGCTCAAACTTGCAAGTCACCTTAGGAAACTTAGTTAATAAAGAAATTACCCATGCCTTAATGGTACTCGATCTCGACAATTTTAAGCGTATCAATGACTCCTTAGGCCACCAAATTGGCGATCAGTTACTCAAACTCGTGTCCGTCAGAATTAAGTCTGTTGTTCCTAAAAACACCAGCATCTATCGCCTAGGTGGCGATGAGTTTGCGATTGTACTCGATAAAACATCTGACATTAGTGCCTGTGCCGCGATTGCAGGACGTGTCATTGAAGCCTTTAAAACCATGTTTGAAATCGGCCATGAGCAGCTGGTTTTGGGCGTGAGTATTGGTATTGTTTTCTACCCTGAAGATGAACAGAGTGAGCAAGCACTACTGAGAAAAGCGGATATTGCCATGTATCATGCTAAATCTGCCGGCGGTAATTGTTACCAATTCTACTCAGAATCCCTTAACCAACATGCGATTAAACAATTAGAAATTGAAAACCTAATTCGTGAAGGATTAAAAGAAGATTTATTTGAGGTGTATTATCAACCCAAAGTTGATCTTAAAAGTGGTCACGTCGCGGGAATGGAGGCCTTAGTCCGTTTAAATCATCCCACGCGTGGATTAGTCCCACCAAATGATTTTATTCCTCTTGCAGAAGAAAATGGTCTCATTATCGAAATCGGTGAAATTGTGCTGAGGAAAGCCTGTTTTGCTGCGCAGAAATGGCGTGAACAAGGGCTATTTAAAGGAAGAGTCGCCGTCAATTTATCGTCACGTCAGTTTGCCCTACCCGACCTACAACAAAGAATAGAATCTATTTTACGCTTGACACAATTACCAGCCTCCCACTTGGAACTTGAAATCACCGAGGGGACGGTTATTAAACAGCCAGAAATGGCCATAACCGTTATGCAGCAACTAGCGAAGATGGGGGTTAGTCTAGCGTTAGATGATTTCGGTACGGGTTATTCCTCATTGTCTTACTTAAAACGATTCCCAATTCATACGCTTAAAATCGATAAAGCCTTTGTCGACGATATTGATAAATCAGACCGAGATTTGAAGATGGTCGATTCGATCATTACCATCGCTCACAATATGGGTCTGTCGGTTGTCGGTGAAGGTGTTGAACAGGCTGCGCAGTTAAATATCCTACGAGCCCTTAATTGCGAGGAAATACAAGGTTATATCTTTAGCAAAGCGATAAATGAAACCGAATTTACTCAGTTGCTACAAGATGATCGGAGTAAATTCATGCCCCACCACAACATTATCTGATCATTACATTATCTCTCAATCGGTAGTTTGAAACATTGGCACAACATCTGCAATGAGGTGTTCAGTGTCAAAAAATAAAACATTATCAACTACCCTGAGAGATAAAATGATGAAAGGAATTCTAACTGCTGCTGTATTACTATCTACCCTAAGCATCGCCATTAACGCTGTTTCTCTCGAAACAGCGGCAGCACCAAATGTGCGCTTCAAACCTGTTGAACTCGCAGCAGCACCAAACGTGCGCTTCAAACCTGTTGAACTCGCGGCAGCGCCAAACGTGCGCTTCAAACCTGTTGAACTCGCGGCAGCGCCAAACGTGCGCTTCTCAGAAACAACTTTGGCTTAATCGGTTTAATAAATTTTAGAGACAAGGAGCTAATCATGATTAACTCACTCAAAAAAGCACTTGGTTTCGCAAAGCCTGTTCGTAAAAAAGTGAAATTACCAGAAGGCTTAAACCACCTAGAAGTGATCCCAGCCAAAGGTTGGTGGAATTAATTCCACTTTAAGCGGAAATATGCCGTTTACAGAGCCTAGAGCCATTTTGCTAGCGCGCGGCCTAGGCCAATAAAAAGGAGCTAATGCTCCTTTTTTATTGGCCGCATTTACGAAAAACCATATACATTAAGCGGTTAGTCTAACGTCAGAAGTCTGGCGCATTCTGCTTAACGCAATACGTTTATGGGAAGAAAACAGTGGAAACGCTAAGGGACCAAGTATAAATCCCATTACAGCCCAATAGCTTACCGATAGTCCTGCTCTAAAAGCCGCAACACCAAAACACCAGGAACAACTCACAGACAAGGCGACAACGATATAAAACATGAATCCCACAGCAACCTCTTTATCGGCTAACTCACGATAGTGCAAATCAAAAAATAGCAGTTCTCAATACAAATAAACTCTAAGCAAGACTACTTATCTGCACTAATCAACATCTAGATACACGGCGTCACGGCACAACTGCCGTAAATAGGCACGCCATAATACAAGATCCATCTGACAAATGTGAACATTTTTTAGGCAAAACTTAGCCAAGAGGCAATAAAAAAGCGGCATCGAATTGCCGCTTTTTTAACCAACACCTATTTATGTACCTAGAAGAAACGAGTCTTTTCTGCCGCCATCGCCTTAAGACGTGGACATGGCTCAAATCGGTCGCCGTATTGAGCCTGATAACGTACCAGTATGCTCACTAAATTATCGGCCCCTAGAGTATCGATATAGTGGAATGGGCCACCCAAGAATGGTGGGAAACCAATACCGAAGATAGCGCCAATATCACCATCACGCGCTGAAGCAATAATGCCGTCATCTAAACAACGTACTGCTTCATTGAGCATTTGCACGACACAACGTTCCGCTACCGAGCTCATTTCTTTATCGATACCCGGTTTGATACCTAATACGCCATACACGCTTTCATCCACGGCTTTCTTCTTGCTGGACGCTTTATTGCCAGCTGCATATTGATAGAAACCTTTGCCATTTTTACGGCCTTTTCTATCATCGCTCAGTAACTTATCGAAGGCTGCTGGGGCTTTAAAGCGCTCACCCAGTTCTTTTTCCAGGATTGGAGCGATTTTAGCACCCACATCGATACCCACTTCATCGAGCAGAGTGATAGGGCCAACGGGGAAACCGAACTTCACTAAGGCTTTGTCTAAGTGCTCAATACTCTGCCCTTCCAGCAGCAATTGGGCAGCTTCGTTCATATAAAGCGCGAGGATACGGTTAACATAAAAACCGGCACCGTCTTGTACCACGATTGGTGTTTTACCCTGTTTGCGGGCAAAGGCCACTGTGGTGGCAATCGTCTCTGGAGACGTTTTCGCATGGGCAATCACTTCCACCAGCGGCATTTTTTCTACGGGTGAGAAATAATGTAAGCCAATCACATTTTCAGGACGGCTCGCTGCTTGTGCAATTTGACCAATGGGTAAAGATGAGGTGTTAGATGCAAAAATCGTGTGCTCACCGCATTCACGCTCAATATCTTTAACCATCTGATGTTTAAGCGCTAAATCCTCAAATACGGCTTCAACAACAATATCAGCGTCCTTAACGCCTTTATACTCAGTCGTCGTTGTCATCAGTGCCATTAAATTGTCGCGAACGGCTGGCGTCATATGACGACGTTTAACGCCTTTATCCAATAACTTATAGGCGTAGGAAAGCGCATTGCTTAAGCCCTTTTCGTTAATGTCTTTTACCCGTGCAGGAATTTTAGCCTTAGTCGTCGTGACCGAAGCAATACCACCGCCCATCAAACCGCCACCTAAGATCACGGCTTTTTTGACTTTACGTGGTGTCGCCCCTTCGGCGCCAGTTTCTTTCTTCATCTCTGTGGTGGCAAAGAAAATACTGCGCAGCGCCTCAGATTCTTTCGACACCACCAGCTCTGCAAAATGGCTGGCTTCCACCTCAAGCCCTTTCTGCATTCCCTTAGCCATACCTTGGCGCACGCAATCAATAATTTTTGCCGGCGCAGGATAGTTACCTTGGGTTTTCTTAGCGACTTGCTTGGCGGCTTGATCGAAAATAATGTTACGACCGAATCCTGTGCCTTCGAGTAATTGATTGACCAGCGATTTTTTAACTGGTTTCGCAGTGCGCTTACCCGCAAGCGCCATTTCCACCGCGGTTTGCAGTAAAATCGTCTGTGGTACTACGTCGTTGACTAAGCCCATCTTTAACGCTTGTTTAGGACGAATTTGTTTACCCGTCAACATCATATCCAGTGCAGTAGTGATCCCCACTAAACGAGGTAAACGCTGAGTACCGCCGCCACCGGGTAATAAACCGAGTTGCACTTCGGGGACGCCCAGCATGGTCTTGCCATCATCACTACACACACGTTGATGACAGGCGAGCGCAAGCTCTAAACCGCCCCCTAAACAGGCGCCATGTATCGCGGCAACCACAGGGATATTCAAGGCTTCTAACTCGTTAAACACCACATGCCCTTGCTGGGATAGGGCCTTAGCATCGCCCGCCGTTTGGCAAGCATCGAGCATAGAGATATCCGCACCAGCTACGAAGGAGTCTTTTTTACCCGAAATCAGCACTAGGCCACGGATACTGCTATCGCGTTTAATCTCAGACAGGATCTCACTGATCTCAGGGCCAAATTCTGCCTTGAGGGTATTCATGGTTTCGCCGGGTACGTCCATCGTTAGAATGGCGATACCGTCTTCACGGCGGGTTAAATAAAATGTCTTTTCCATCGCCATTACTCCACTTCCACAATCATTGCAGCACCAAGACCACCCGCAGCACAGGCCGTTGCCAGACCCGTTCCGCCGCCACGACGTTTAAGCTCACGGCAAACCTGAGTGATTAAACGTGTACCTGTGGCCGCAAATGGATGGCCGTAAGCTAAAGAACCACCGAGCACGTTAAATTTGTTCATATCGATTTCACCAATGGCACGATTACGCCCTAATTTTTCTTCGGCAAATTTCTTTGAGGCAAACATCTGCATATTGGCTAAGGTTTGCGCCGCAAAAGCTTCATGCATTTCGATGAGGGTTAAATCTTCTAATTCCATGCCGGCGCGCTTTAATGCCAATGGCGTTGCATAGGATGGCCCCATCAGCATGTCTTGCCAGACATCAATCGCGGTAAATGCGTAGCTCTTAATGTAACCAATAGGTTGATAACCCAAGGCTTTAGCACGGCCTTCGCTCATCAAAATGATCGCCGAGGCGCCATCGGTTAGCGGCGTACTGTTAGCGGCCGTCACGCTGCCATGCTTTTTATCGAAAGCGGGACGCAGTTTAGCGTAAGAGCTTAAATCGGAGTTTTCACGAATGTTATTATCGCGCTCGATAAACTGTTTGTAAGGGGGAACATGGGCCACCATCACTTCGTCACGTAGGTGACCTGAAGCCCAAGTTTCACTCGCCAGCGTGTGGGAGCGGTGCGCCAATGCATCTTGGTCGGCGCGGCTGATATTATAGGTCTTGGCCATTTGCTCTGCGGTTTGTCCCATAGACAATCCGGTAGAATACTCAGCAACGGCAGGCGGCACAGGCAGTAAATCTTTAATGCCTAAACGGCGGAAAATTTGTAACTTTTGGCCAAAGCTGCGGGCTTTATTCAGATCGACTAAGGCATGGGCAAGTTTTTTAGATACCCCAATAGGCAATACCGATGAGGAGTCGGCGCCGCCGGCAATACCAATCTCGATATTGCCGGTCATGATTGACTCGGCCACATTCACCGCAGATTGGAAACTGGTCGCACAGGCACGGGTCACGCTGTAGGCATCGGTTGACACATCCATGCCCGTTCCTAACACGATTTCACGGGCAATGTTCGGTGCCGCAGGCATTTGTACCACCTGACCGTACACTAATTGCTCAATCAACTTAGGATCCAGTTCGCTACGGGCCAGCAGCTCGTTAACCACCATTTTGCCCATATCGAGCGCCGATACACCGTGGAATGCGGTCGCCTGTTTCGCAAATGGCGTTCTTAAGCCCGCCACAATGGCGATACGCTCACCCTTTGCGTTAGTTACCTGTTGTCTATCACTCATTTGTCACCCTCTTTATGTGCGCTATCGCTGAGAGATTTCAGGCGGCGCTATCGATTTCCATGTTTGCCCTGCTGTGGCCTAAAAAGCCTAATAACAGGTCTGACCATTAAAGTGTGATCTGATTCTAACTTCTTGTCAGCAAGTTTTAAACACCTGTTTGTTTTTTTAACACTAGCCAAACCCTTAGGGAATTCTTTACCATATTCGTTGTCTATAGCCCACACACGTATTTTCAATCGATATTTTCAACCTAAAAAACGAGTAGCATCATGCCTTTGAGTCGCTTCCACGCATTACGCACTTACCTAAATAAGGTTGTTTTAGGGCAGCCAGTTTTGACCGAAAACCTGCTCATTGCCCTCATTGCCAATGGCCATTTATTAGTAGAAGGCCCACCAGGTCTTGCTAAAACCCGTGCAGTTAAAGCCCTCTGCGATGGTGTGGAAGGGGATTTCCACCGGATCCAATTTACCCCAGACCTACTGCCAGCAGACCTTACGGGTACGGATATCTATCGCTCACAAACTGGTACCTTTGAATTTGAAGCGGGCCCAATTTTCCACAACCTGATCCTCGCCGATGAAATCAACCGCGCCCCAGCTAAGGTGCAGTCGGCGTTATTAGAGGCCATGGCCGAAGGTCAAGTAACCGTGGGTAAAAACAGTTATAAGTTGCCGCCACTCTTCCTCGTGATGGCGACACAAAACCCCTTAGAAAACGAAGGCACTTATCCACTGCCCGAAGCCCAGCTCGACCGCTTTTTAATGCACCTGAATTTAGATTATCCAAGCGGTGACACTGAAATCGAGATCCTGCGCCAATCCCGCCAAGAAGCACTCACCCATGAGCTGCCGACTGCGGAGCCCATTGCACAGGCCGATATTTTTGCCGCCCGAGATGAAGCGATGGAAATCTATCTCGCCGAGCCGCTTGAGAAATACATAGTCGAAATCATTATGGCGACCCGCCAACCCGCCCGTTACAGCGACGAGCTGGCAAAATGGTTAGAGTACGGTGTGAGTCCGCGTGCGACGATTTCGCTGGAGCGCTGCGCCCGTGCCAGAGCCTGGTTACACGAGCGCGATTTTGTCTCTCCCGAAGACATTCAAGCCGTTGCCCCCAATGTGTTAAGACACAGACTGCTGCTGAGTTATCAAGCGCAGGCCGAGGGTGTCAGCCGCGACCAAGTGATCAACCATATTTTGACTCAGGTCGCCGTCCCTTAATCTCAGGGCATAGACTGGATACGCGGGCTGATAAATCCTAGGTAACTGAATCGCTTTGTATGAGTAGCTTTGAATGAATAACAGTGCGCTAAACGCATCCCTACACGGTGATGGCAATCCACATGGCTTGCCATTATTTGCCGACGGGCTGCATTTAACCGAGAAAGAACTGCTAGCCTGCCAGACGATTGCACGGGCTATTCCTGAGCGTCACAGCCGGGCACGTGCCAATATGGCTGGGCATCGCAGCAGTTTAATCAAAGGCCGCGGGATGGAATTTGCCGAAGTGCGCCATTATCAACAGGGGGACGATGTACGCACCATAGATTGGCGCGTTACCGCCCGCACGGGGCAAACCCACACTAAGTTATTTATCGAGGAGCGCGAGCGCCCTATTCTGCTGCTGCTCGATTTAAGCCAGAGCCTGTATTTTGGCTCGAGTTTGCTGCTGCAGTCGGTACAAGCGGGGCATTTAGCGACCACGCTAGGTTGGAATGCCATCAATCACGGTGACAGACTCGGCGCCTTAATCGCCTGCGAGTCGGAGCATCTAGAGTTAAAACCCCGCAGTCGCCGCCAAGGGATTTTACAGCTCATTTCAGGCCTGCGCCGAGTGCATGAGCAACAACTCAATCAGCTCGGCAGTCATCCACGGGATCCAGACCATATCCTGCGCGCCTGCCAGCGCTTGCAGCGGATCGCGAAACCGGGCTCATTGATTTGGATCATCACAGATGGCAGCCATTTTACGCCGCAATGTATCGCGCCGCTGACAGAACTTAAACGCCATTGTGATATTGGCGCTTATCTGGTGACAGACCCTCTCAGGCAGGGCAACCTCAACTTACCCAAGCAGTTTAGTTTGCCAGTTCGCGAAGGGGACCAAGATTTAGTGCTGACTCGCGACAGTTATCAAGCATGGCTTGGGCAGCAACAACAGCAGCAAAATGACTTTATCGCCATGATGCAAAAGCTGAAGGTGCGTACCCAATTTATCGACGCGGGTTTACCCCTCGCGCAGCAGCTAGCCTTACTGCAATAACAGCACGGCAAATAAGTGAGTAATAGTAGACAGCATAAGTGAGTCCAAAGCGTGAACCCACAAACTCTAAATCCAGCCTTGGATAAGGCTGCCACGCCAAATCCTGCTTTGGCGGATTTACAAGATATTATTCTCCCCGACCCGATTGGGGCTTGGCCATGGGCCATAGGTTATTGGTTAGCACTCGCTATCCTGTTGGTTTTATTGATTGCTGCAATTCTTTGGCTCAAAAAACGTGCCGCCTACTTAGCGCCTAAAAAAGCCGCCCAAGGTTTATTTGCAGCACTTGATCCTCATTCGGCCCAGTATCCCTCTGAGGTGAATCAGCTATTAAAGCGCACCGCCTTAAGTTATTTGCCAAGGGAAGTGATAGCGAAACTCGATGGCCCCGCGTGGGCAACTTGGTTAGATAGCCATTTGCCCGCAAAGCAGCGCGGCCGCATTGGGCCATTATTGGATAAACGCCACCAGGCTAAACCACTGAGCGCCGAAGAGGCCATTGAGTTACAGGCCCTCGCCCGCAGTTGGTTTGCCTCAAAAGCCAAATTAAGCGCACCGATAATGCACACTTTATCGAGCCAGTCCTCATCTTCGTCGGCAGTATTAACACCGGCTCCAGCAAAGCCTGCGGAGGAGCAATGTTAACAGTCGCATGGCCTTTGGCATTGATTTTACTGCCTTTACCTTTTATTTTTTGGCGTCGCCAAACGGTGCAAGCCGAAGGTGGCCGCCTGCAATTGCCCGGCATTAGCCAAACGGGCAAGGCCAATATCACTAGCCACAGCCGCCAAAGCCGCAAGCGCTATTGGTTGATGTGGAGCTTGTTAGTGCTTGCTATCACCCGCCCGCAATGGCTTGGCGATCCGATTGAACTGCCAAGCCAAGGGCGGGATCTGATGCTGGCGGTGGACTTATCCGGCAGTATGCAGATTGAAGATATGGTGATTAACGGCAAAGTCGTCGACCGTTTTACCCTGATCCAACACGTGGTCAGTGAGTTTATTGAACGTCGCAAAGGCGATCGTATCGGTTTGATTCTATTTGCCGATCACGCCTATCTACAGGCACCACTGACTCAAGATAGACGCTCTGTCGCCCAGTTTTTAAAGGAGGCGCAGATTGGCCTTGTCGGTAAACAAACGGCGATTGGCGAGTCGATTGCGCTCGCGGTTAAGCGCTTCGACAAAATGGATGAGAGTAACAGAGTCTTGATTTTATTGACTGACGGTTCAAACAATGCCGGTAATATCGATCCTGAGCAAGCGGCCCAAATCGCCGCTAATCGCAAAGTGACGATTTATACCGTGGGCGTGGGGGCCGATGTCATGGAAAGACGTACCCTGTTTGGGCGTGAGCGCGTCAATCCGTCGATGGATCTCGATGAAAACCAGCTCAAGCATATTGCCGATGTTACCCATGGCCGCTATTTCCGCGCCCGTAACAGCCAAGAGCTGGAACAGATTTATCAAGAAATTGACAAACTGGAGCCAGTGAGTCGCGATCAACTGAGCTATCGTCCTCAAGCGGAGCTATTCTATTGGCCGCTCGCACTCGCGCTGCTCACCAGCATTTGGATAGCCTTAGGCCAATTAGCGCTGTTTTCGCGGACTAAAAACCCTGTTCCATCCGCAACACCACGGGGGGATGTTCGTTAATGAGCCTGCATTTTATTCGTCCAGAATGGTTACTCGCCCTGTTGCCACTCGCCATCATCCTGTGGGCGCTATGGCGCCAACACCAGAATAACAGCGCTTGGAACCGCTATATTGCGCCGCATTTGGCCAAAATATTGGTCACAGAGGGCACACAAAAATCCCGTCGACCACTGCATATCTTGGCTTTCACTTGGGTAATTGCCACCTTGGCCTTAGCTGGCCCCGCCCTCAATAAGCAAACCTTGCCGGTTTTTGCCGCCGAGCAAGGCCGAGTGTTGGTGATGGATATGTCTGTCTCCATGTTTGCCACCGATCTGGCACCAAACCGTTTAACCCAAACCAAGTTTCGGGCGACAGATTTGCTCCGCGGCTTAAAAGAAGGCGAAACCGGCCTTATCGCCTTCGCCGGCGATGCCTTTACCATAAGCCCGCTCACCCGAGACACGGGCACGCTGCTTAATTTATTGCCCACCTTAAGCCCTGACATTATGCCTGTGTTGGGCTCAAACCTAGCGGCCGCACTAATCCAAGCTAAAAATCTACTGGCACAGGGCGGGCATCTACGGGGCGATATTATTGTGATGACAGATGGCATCACCCCGAGGCAATTCGATGAGGCTAACTCGGCCTTAGCCGGTAGCCAATATCGGCTCGCGATCATGGGATTTGGTAGCCCTCAAGGCGCGCCTATCCGCTTACCCGATGGCCAATTACAGCGCGACAGCAGCAATGAAGTCGTTGTCGCCAAAACCGACTTTGGCTTACTGCAAAAATTAGCCGATAACCATAATGGCATCATGATCCCCAATCGTGCCGATGGTCAGGATTTAGCACAGTTGCAACATTGGTTGAGTGACAGTGGCGATGCCAAAGCCACGGATCTCGATGGGGAAACCTGGCAGGATCTCGGCCCTTACCTCGCCTTACTCTTACTCATCCCTGCCCTGCTGAGCTTTAGGCAAGGCATGCTCGCCAACTGGCTGCTGATGGGATTGGCCGGTCTATTGCTCGGTGCTGCGCCGCAAAGCGCCCATGCCAGCGCATGGGACTCGCTCTGGCACACCCAAGAGCAACAGGCGATGCAAGCCTATCAAGCCGAGGATTACGCTAATGCCGCACAAAAATTCGAAACGCCCCAATGGCAAGGCGCGGCGCAGTACAAGGCCGGCGAGTACGAACAGGCACTAAAAAGCTTTGAGCAAGATAACTCAGCCAATGGCCTTTACAACCAAGGCAACGCACTGATGCAACTCGGTAAACCCGACAAAGCCAAGGAGCGTTATCAGGCCGCACTCGACAAGCAGCCCGAGTTCCCACAGGCCAAAGCCAACCTTGAGTTAGCTGAGAGATTGCTGAACCAGCAGCAGTCGCAGCAAAATGCTGACAATCAAGATAAGCAGTCTCAGGGCGATCAAAACCAACAGGGACAGAACCAGAACGATCAGCAGCAGGGGCAAAACCAACAGCAGGGAGACCAACAATCCTCGCAAAACGATCAAGCTCAACAGCAGTCTCAAGAGCAGCAGTCCCAACAGCAAAATAATTCTGATCAAGCGGGCGAAAAACCATCGCAGGAGCAAAACGCCTCATCAGAGCAAAATGAACCTGAGCAAGGCGCACAGGATAAACAGCAAGCGAGTGATGAAAACGCCAAGCAAGATCAGCAAGATGCACAGCAAGAACAACAGCAGGCCGAGCAACAAGCTAATCAGCAAAACGGCGCCGATAACAATGCTGAAGATAAAGAAGATCCAGCCAGCAACGAGGCAAAAATGCAGGCAAAGGTCGAGGATGATAAGTCCAACGCCGAGCAAGAACTGCAACAGGCCGTAGCGCAAAAAGCGGATAAAGAGAAACAGTCACAGGCGGATAAAAAACCAGATACCGCAATTGAGTCTGTTGAAGCGCCGCCGAGTAACAGCGAGCCTTTGCCCGCGGAGATGCAGCGAGCACTGCGGGGCGTGAGTGAAGACCCACAGGTGTTGCTGCGTAATAAGATGCAACTCGAATATCAAAAACGCCGTCAAAATGGCCAAATATCAAGGGATAACGAACAGTGGTGATCAGACAATTTTTTATCCTCCTCACGCTTTGCATCGCGGTCATTCAACCCGCCTTTGCCCTGAGCAAACTCGAGGCGTCGGTCGATCGCAATCCGGTGATGGAGGGAGAGTACTTTGTGCTCAATGTCAGTGCCGACGATGAGGTCGACACGGGTAAACTCGATACTTCCATCCTGCTCAAGGATTTTATCGTGGGTCGCACCAGCGTGAGTCGCAGCACCCAGATAATGAACTTCGATGCGGTCAAAGAGACCCGCTGGCAAGTGCTGCTTGCCCCAAAGCAAAAGGGCCAACTGACCATTCCATCCTTTAGCATTGATGGCGTCAGCTCCGCCGAAATTCCCCTCAGGGTCGTCGAAGCGGGCGCACAACCAGAGCAAGCCAAGAATCTGTTTATCGATGCCAAAGTCTCGACCGATGAGGCCTACGTCGGCCAGCTTATCACTTATAAAGTAAAGCTTTATCTTGCGGTCGAACTGCAACGCGGCGTGCTCAATGCCCCCGTTATCGAAGGCGCGCAGATTAAACAAATCGGCGAAGACAAAGACGGCTCAGAGATCATCGAAGGCCGTCGTTATCGCGTGATTGAGCGCACCTATGGCATCATTCCCGACTTACCCGGCCAAGTGAACATCAAAGGCGCGACCTTTTCTGGCGATGTATTAGTGGAATCCCAACGCCGTGGCGGCATGTTTGGCTTTAACGAGAGCCGGCCAATGCAGGCTGGCGCGCCCTCCTTAAGCATTCAAGTCGAACCTGCGCCAACGAGCTTCCAAGGCCAATGGCTTGTGGCCGATTTAGTGGCCTTAAAAGAAAGTTTTCCTGAGGATGTAAAAGAGTTTACCGTCGGTAGCCCCATCACCCGCACGCTCACCTTATTGGCCTCCAATGCCGATGAGAATAGCCTGCCAGATATCGCCCAAAACCTACCGCCTGAGCTCAAATCCTATCCCGAAAAACCTCAGCGCCAGAGCTTTGTGCGCGACGCGCAGATAGTGTCACAGTACAGCATTACCTCGGCCATCGTCCCCAGTAAGGCGGGCACTTTTACCTTACCCGAAGTGAAAGTGCCTTGGTGGAATCCACATCTTAAACGCCAAGAAATAGCAACCCTGCCCGCCCGTACCATTCAAGTAAAAGGTGGCGCCGTGGTCGATACGCCCATCGAACCCAACTGGCAGGCAAATACCAGCGAGAGCAGTGAAAGCCATTGGAGCGCGAATCTGTTCGCCCTGCTGTGGCTGGTGACATTAGTTGCTTGGGCCGTCACTTTTGTCGCTTGGCGACGTGCGCTGAAGCGCCAAGCAACGGTCAATACACCAGTCACAGCGCAACCGCTCGTTCTTAGCACAGGTATTAGGGGTTTAGAGCAAGCCTGCGCTAAAGGTAATGTCAGTGATATTTTGCAGCAATTACAACAATACTGTAGTGAGCAGGCCGCTCGCCCTATGACACTCGATAAAATTGCCGCGCAGTCGAGCGAGCTAGCTGAAGCGATTCGTCAGTTGCAAGCCTTAGCCTACGGCGGTAAAGCCAATAGCGACGCCCAACTGGCAAGCGCAGTAAAAGCATTGTTAAGCGCGGTGAAAAGCGGCAAGTTACACCCCATGGCGCAGCAATCCACGCCATTACGCCCGTTGAATCCTAATGGTTAAACTCGACGGTTCAATCAATACGACGCACGGCTTAATCGAATAAGTTAGGTGTAATCTTTTGAATCGTAAAATAAAAAGAAAATATCGAAAAAATGTTTGCTAACTGGCGAAAGAAATCCGTCGAGCCTGCGGTCTCTTCTGACATGCTGAGCAAACAACGACGATACAACAGCCTAGTCAAGGCGCTGCACGCCGATATCTTCCGCTATGCCTTTTGGTTATGCGGCGATAAGCAGGTGGCAGAGGACATCACCCAAGAAACCTTCTTGCGGGCATGGCGCTCTTTAGATTCCCTACAGGATGATAAAGCGGCGAAGGCTTGGCTGATCACGATTCTGAGGCGCGAAAATGCCCGTCGATTCGAGCGCAAACAATTTGATTACGCCGATGTCGAACAAGACAGCTTAGAAGATCACATTGCCTCCAGCACGGAAGAGCAAACCGAGCAGTACTGGTTAAGGCGACAAATCGCTAAGCTGGATATTGAATATCGGGAGCCCCTATTGCTGCAGTTAATCGGTGGCTTTAGCGGTGATGAAATTGCCCAGCTCTTGGACTTAAACCGCAACACTGTCATGACGCGCTTATTTCGGGCGAGGAACCAATTGAAAGAACTACTTGAGAAAACCGATGTGAGAGGTCAATCCAATGGATGAGCTTAAATTTAGGCGCCAAGCTTATGAAGATCCTCATAATCAAGATCCCGAGTTTGTTGCGCAAATGCAAGAGAATGCCGAATATCAGGCGTTCGTCGCAGAGCTTAAGGGCCTCGATGCCAAAATCACTCATGCGTTAAAAGTGGATGTGCCAGAGGACTTGGCCGACAAACTTATTCTGCGCCAACAATTGCAGCAGCACCATAAACAGCGCCGTCAAACGGGCTTTTTAGTCGCCATGGCCGCGTCGATTGCCTTTATTGTGGGGATCAGTTTCAGTTTATTGCGCTTAGGCCCAGTGGATTTAGCCGAGCATGCCTTAGCCCATGTTTACCATGAAGGCGTAGCCTTGCAGGTGGACCAAAATGTCAACTTTAGCCAAGTAAATGCGCAATTAGCCTCGATGAATAATCTAGGAAACGCTAAATTTACTGAGCAACCAGGTAAGGTCTACTACACCTCTTACTGTGATTTTCAAGGGGTTAAGAGTCTGCACTTAGTACTGCAAGCTGAAAAAGGTAAAGTGACTCTGTTTATTGTGCCCATCGAAAAACGCATGGTGCTGGATAACACCTTTGCCGATGGTAAATATCAGGGCATGGGCTTTGAGGCCGGTGATGCATACATTTTGCTTGTGGGTGAAGATCAGACAGACCTTAGCTTTGTAAAAGACGAAATCAAGAACACCTTTATCTAAGCTATTAATAGTAAACCCTTTCTGTTATCGACCTCCGATCTTTTCTCATGCTCGGAGGTCGGATTTCGATCACATCTTTATCTACTAATGGGTTCTTGCTCAAACATCTGGTAGCATGCTTGCCACTTTGAATAATAACAAGATGGGATAAAGACAATATGACGATTGAAACCCCGATTTTAATCACATTTGTTGGCTATTTAGTATTGATGATGGGCATAGGATTTTGGGCTTACCGTGCCACCGATACTGTTGATGATTATATTTTAGGCGGCCGTAAAATGGGTCCCGCCGTCACCGCGCTCAGCGTGGGCGCCTCCGATATGTCAGGCTGGTTGCTCTTAGGCTTACCTGGTGCCGTTTACTTAGGCGGCTTAGGCGAAGCATGGATTGGGATTGGCTTAGTGGTCGGCGCTTGGCTTAACTGGTTATTCGTAGCCAAACGCCTGCGCATTTATACCCAATTAGCAGACAACGCCCTCACCCTGCCCGACTTCTTCGAGAAACGTTTTCACGATAAACAGGGTTACCTCAAACTCGTCTCTGCGGTCACGATTCTGGTGTTCTTCACCTTCTATGCATCTTCTGGCATGGTGGGCGGCGCCATTCTGTTCGAAAAAGTCTTCGGCCTCGATTACAACGTTGCCTTAGTGATTGGCTCTGCCATCATTGTGGGTTACACCTTTATTGGCGGTTTTTTTGCCGTGAGTTGGACCGACTTCTTCCAAGGCTGTTTAATGTTGATAGCCCTGCTGATCATCCCCTTTGCGGTATTCTCGCACCCCGAGAGCCATGCGGGAATTGAGTCTATCGACCCAGCCATGTTGGCACTGATCAGTGACAAAACCACAGTGATTGGCTTGTTATCACTGCTCGCATGGGGACTGGGTTATTTCGGTCAGCCTCATATTTTGTCGCGCTTTATGGCTATTGGCAGCGCCGATGCACTGCCGCTGTCACGCCGTATCGCCATGAGCTGGATGATGTTATCTCTCATCGGCGCGTTAGCCACAGGATTAGCGGGTTCACTGTATTTTGCCAATCAACCCTTGGCCAATGCCGAAACCGTGTTTATTCATTTAGCCCAAGCCGCCTTTAACCCTTGGATTGGCGGATTACTGATCGCCGCAATTCTGTCGGCCATTATGAGTACCATTGATTCGCAGTTGTTGGTGTGTTCGAGCGTGATCACCGAGGACTTTTACCGCAAGTGGTTACGCCCTCAAGCAGACGATCGCGAGCTGATGATGGTAGGTCGTATGGGCGTGCTGGCCATTGCCGTGATCGCGGGGATCATTGCCCTGAATCCTGAAAGCAGTGTATTAAGTCTAGTCAGTTATGCGTGGGCAGGTTTTGGTGCCGCCTTCGGTCCTGTCGTACTGCTATCACTCTTCTGGAAGCAGTACAGCCGTAACGGAGCGATTGCGACCATTATTGTCGGCGCATTAACCGTGGTAATTTGGAAACAACTGTCTGGTGGGATCTTCAACCTGTACGAGATTTTACCCGGATTTGTGTTTGCGATTATTGCTGGTGTCATCGTCAGTAAAATGTCACGCCCTGCCGAAGCCATTACCGCAGAATTTGAGCAATTTAAATCCGCGTTATAACAGATAATTTTCTGTCCCTAATTGTAAAAAGCGTACATGTGTACGCTTTTTACAAATTGTTTAAATTTATTAACCTTCTTCTCGTTACAAAACATTAACCTCAATTAAAACTTCCCTCCCCAATAAAAACCAAAGATACCAAGCATCTGGCCCGACCATTCGTTCATGCTAAAGTACGACCCCGTTTTAATTAACTGTTAATTAACAAATTTCAAATCTGGTCGGACTTGTTGAGGTTACACACAATCCCTACCATGCCGAAGATTATAAAAGGATTTGCGCCTTGTTCTGGCAACTAGGACCGAACAAAATCCAATACCAAAATAATGAGAGAATAATAATGAAATCATTCAACAAGACACTGCTTGCCGTTGCCGTTGCACTGGCGAGTTCACAAACATTCGCATCGGGTTTCCAATTAAACAGCCAATCAGCCACAGGTATGGGCCGTGCATTTGCCGGTGACGCAGTCATCGCTGATAACGCTTCAGTGTTATCTCGTAACCCAGCAGCGATGGCGCTCTTTGATAAAGACGCAATCTCTTTCGGCTTAACCTATGCCGATATTACTGTTGACGTTAAAGACGTTAACTTTGCCGGTGGCGCTTATGATTTAGGCAGCATCGACGATGCGGGTAGCTCTAAAGTTATCCCGAATATTTTCTACATTCACCCAATCGACGATAAATTCGCCGTGGGTTTTGCCGCATTCTCTAACTTCGGTACTGGTACCGATGCCAGCTCACTTTCGAAGAATTTGCCAGCAGGCTCAGCAGCACCTTATGACCTACTGGGTGAAACTGAAGTCACTACCGTTAACTTCAACGCCAGCGTGTCATATCGCATCAACGATATGTTCAGTATCGGCGCGGGTCTGGATGCCGTCTATGGCGAAGGCCGCTTAACCCGTAATATGGGCACTACGCCTCTGGTTGACGTAGACGCTGATGGTTGGGCCTTCGGTGGTATCGTGGGTGCTACTATTGAGTTAGATAAAGACAACCGTTTCGGTATCAGCTACCGTTTCAGCCCAACCGTCAATGTTGAAGGCGATATCAATACTGTCTCGATGACAACCATTCCTAGTGTAGGTGCAGTACCAGTTACGACAAGTTTTGATAGCTTAGATGTACCGTTAGCGGATATTTTCCAAGTTGCCGGTTTCCATCAAATCACCCCTAAATTTGCCCTGCACTACACAGCCCAGCACACCCAGTGGGGTAACTTTGATCAAATCACCGCGAAAGACGGCACAGCAACAATTGCCGCTGTGGGCGTGACTAGGCCTGTAGGTGATGTAGCCCTGAAAGAATACCAATGGAAAGATTCATGGTTATTCAGCGTGGGTGGAACTTACACCATCAACGAACAATTCACCGTTCGTGCTGGTTACATGCATGACCAAGGCGTTGTGGACGAAATCAGCTCGATTTCATTCCCAGACTCTGACCGTAACTGGTTCACAGCGGGTATGAGCTACCACCTCAATCCACAAAACACCGTTGACTTCGGTATCGCATACATTAAAGGTGAAGAAGTTCACCTGATCGAAAACAGCGCAATCACAGGCCCTGTGAACGCGGTAACTGAATCAAGCGGTATGTACTACTCAGTACAATACAGCTACCAGTTCTAAGCTATTTCGAACTCAAAAAAGCCGCATTTTTGCGGCTTTTTTGTATCTTGCGTATTTATTGCCTAAAGTTAATCCATCCCCCACTTACACTGTCACCCTTATGGCAAAAGTCATTGGACTTGGTGGTATTTTCTTTAAAAGTACTGATCCCGTCGCGTTAGCCACTTGGTATCAAAACCATCTGCAAATACCAATTGAAAACTGGGGCGGTGCCGCCTTTTATCACAACGATAAACCGACGCCCGGTTACCATGTGTGGACCCCTTTCGACCATAACACTAGCTATTTTGCCCCGACCGACAAAAGCTTTATGTTTAATTTTATCGTTGACGATCTGGAGCAGGCCCTACAGCAAGTCACTCAGGGCGGCGGCGAACAAATTGGGGAGATTGAAGACTCGGAATTTGGCCGTTTCGGTTGGTTTATCGACCCCGATGGCAATAAAGTCGAATTATGGCAGCCAAGCCCTATCCCTCCTGTTAACTAAGTGGCTAACACATAAGCCGCTTTTACAACCGCGTATCAATCCTGAATAGCAGCTGAGCATTTTCAATAAAGCTTAATGCTTTCTTATTTGTCTATCCCCAAAGTCACATAATTGCAGTAAGGTAGCTTCAACAATCCCATCGAGTGAGTATGTTATGCAACGCAATTATCTTCTTCCCGCCCTCGTGCTTGGCGGTTTCTTATGTGCAGGCATGGTCTATGTAGGACAAAGCGCCAGCTCGGCGCTGTTAGAGATGAAAGCCCTAGAGCGCACAGTCACAGTTAAAGGGCTGGCCGAAAAGGAAGTGAAAGCCAATATCGCCATCTGGCCGATTAACTTCACCGAAGTCGACAATAACCTGCCTAAGCTCTACGACACAGTGCAGCAAAAAACCGACAGAGTGGTCGCCTACCTCAAGGAACAGGGTTTTAGCGACAGCGAAATTACAGTCTCGCTGCCGACAATAGAAGACAGACAGGCTCAAGGCTACGTTGACCCGAATGTGCGCTATCGTTACTCGGCAAAGGTGAATCTTTCTGTCTATACCCCACAAATTGATTTAATGCTCAGCACGCGTAAGCAAATGATAAACCTAGTTAAAGAAGGCATCGCCATCGGTAGCCAAGATTATGAAAACCGTACCGAGTTTTTATTTACAGCACTCAATGATGTGAAACCGACCATGGTGCAGGAAGCGACGCAAAATGCGCGGGAAGTGGCCGAAAAGTTTGCCAAGGACTCACAATCGCGTCTGGGTAAGATTAAGAGTGCCAGCCAAGGCCAGTTTACGATTTCCGATCGTGACAGCAGCACGCCTTACATAAAACAAATTCGCATTGTGTCTACGCTGACCTATTATTTAAACGACTGATATTTAAAGCTGGACAAGGACTAGAGTGATGATATGGCGATTGATGTAAGGGAAGATTCATTCGCCGTTTCCCTATATTAGTGAAATCGATTACATTAAATTTTTCTAATAAATATTGATTGCCTAATCAAAACAACTCCATTAGAATTTACTCATGAATTATTTTTGGGATGATTTGGTATGGCTGCAATCTCACGTACTCTATTCACATTATTCGTTTTTTCCCCCTTTGCCACCCAGGCTGCGCCCTTGGCTACCCTCGAGGTAATGAGTAAACCTTACGCGAATTGGGTGACCCTAGACGCCAGTATCGAGGCCGTCAAAGCGGCTACCGTCTCGGCGCAAACCTCAGGGCGTATCGTTAAGCTCAACTACGATGTTAATGATGTCGTGCCAGAAGGCGCGGCGTTACTCGAGATCACCAGTAAAGAGCAAGGCGCGGAACTGGCAAGCTATGAGGCCGATCTCGCCAAAGCCACAGCCCTAAATGTGGAAGCGCAGGCCCAATACAAACGCTATAAAGAACTCTTTCCCCAAGGTGCGATTTCAAAAGGCGCCATGGATGAAGCGACCGCCAATGCCAAGGCCGCCGAGCAAGCCGTGAGTGCCGCCAAAGCTAGGGTCATTAAAGCCAGCGAATCCCTCAAATACACTGTGGTATCGGCGCCATTTAGCGGGATTGTCACCGAGCGTTTAGTTGAGTTGGGTGAAACCGTGAGTGTCGGTCAGCCACTGCTATCTGGGTTTTCACCGAGCCAAATGCGCGCTATCACCCAAGTGCCACAGCGCTATATTCAGCAACTGAAAAACGCGCCTGAGTTTATGGTGCGCTTAAGTGACGGCCGTGAACTCACCTCCAAGGACCTCACTATCTTTAGCTTTGCCGATCCTGTGAGTCACAGTTATCAAGTGCGGATTAACCTGCCAAAGGATGAACCCAACCTTCAACCCGGAACCTGGGCTAAGGCGCTGTTTAAAAATGGCGAGCGGGAAAAAATCCAACTGCCGACCTCGACCCTTATCACCATGAATGAACTCAGCAGTGTCTATCTGAAAAAAGGCGAGCAATTCGTTCTCACCCAGGTGCGCGTCTCTGAGCCTGCCGATGGTGAAGTCGAAGTCCTCGCGGGGCTGCGAACTGGTGATATTGTCGCCGTGGATGCTTACCAAGTGTTGCTTGAACAAAAGCAATAAATTCCCTAGCGATATCAACTTGATGAGGTTGTTGAATGAAACACGCTACTGAATCTTCGACGTCACTTGGCATTTCGGGTCGTATTGCGGCCGCATTTCAAAACAGTGCCATTACACCACTGCTGGCACTGCTGGGCTTGTTACTCGGCTTATTTGCCATCTTAGTGACCCCAAAGGAAGAAGAACCACAGATTGACGTCACCTTTGCCGACGTATTTATCCCTTTCCCCGGCGCGACCCCGACCGAAGTGGAAAACTTAGTCACCCTGCCCGCTGAGCAAGTAATTTCAGAGCTCAAAGGGATAGATACACTCTATTCTTTCTCCCAGCCCGATGGCGCGATGATCATTGTGATCTTTAAGGTCGGCGTAACCCGCAACGATGCCATTGTCAGCCTCTACAACCAGATTTATTCCAATATGGATAAACTGCCGCAGGGCGCGGGTGTTGGCGAGCCATTGATTAAACCACGCGGTATCGATGATGTGCCGATTGTCAGCCTAACACTCTGGTCCAAGGACAAACAGGTCTCGGCCGAACAGTTGACCCATGTGGCGTTAGGGCTAGAAACCGAAATCAAGCGGATCCCGGGGACGCGGGAGATTTACACCGTTGGCCAACATGAGATGGTGGCCAATGTCCGCATCGATCCCGCTAAGATGAACAGCTTTAATCTCACCTACGACAAGTTGAGACAAAGCCTGAATGACAATAATCACATCTCGATGCCTGCATCTTTAGTGCAAGGTAATCAAGAAATTAAGGTTCAGGCAGGCCAGTTTTTGCAAACTATAGACGATGTAAAACAGCTGGTAGTGAGTATTTCGCAGGATAAACAGGGTAAACCTATCCCCGTTTATTTAGCCGATATTGCCGATATCAGTTTAAAGAGCGATATTCCCACCCAAAGCGTTTGGCATAGCGACAAGAAGGATATCTACCCCGCGGTGACTATCGCTATTGGTAAGCAGCCGGGACAAAACGCCGTCGATATTGCCGATGCCACCCTCGCGCGCATTGCTAAGGTCAAGAATGTGTTGATCCCCAGCAATGTCGAAGTGACCGTTTCGCGCAACTATGGCGAGACGGCGGCTGATAAATCTAACACCCTTATTCTTAAGCTGATTTTTGCCACCAGTGCCGTTGTCGTATTGGTATTTTTAACCATGGGCGCCCGCGAATCACTGGTGGTAGGTGTCGCCATTATTATCACCTTGGCGATCACCCTGTTCGCCTCCTGGGCGTGGGGATTTACCCTTAACCGAGTGTCACTCTTCGCGCTGATTTTCTCCATCGGGATCTTGGTCGACGATGCCATTGTGGTGGTGGAGAATATCCATCGGCACATGGCGCTCGGTAAAAAATCCTTTAGTGAACTCATCCCCGTTGCGGTCGATGAAGTGGGCGGCCCAACGATTCTCGCTACCTTTACCGTTATCGCAGCACTGCTGCCCATGGCATTTGTGTCGGGATTAATGGGCCCTTATATGAGCCCGATCCCCATCAACGCCAGTATGGGCATGCTGATTTCGCTGGTGGTCGCCTTTATGGTAACCCCATGGCTGAGTCGTAAACTGCTCAAACACCATAGTGGTTCAGCGACTGACGCCACGCACAGCAGCGATGCTGATGCTCAGATGAACGAGAGCAAAATGGTGCGCCTATTTACTCGTTTAATCGGTCCCTTCCTGCTAGGTAAAGGTGCCCGTAAAGCACGGATTGGGCTCGCCGCAGGTGTCTTTGTGCTTATAGGTATCGCCGTGGCCTTGCCCGTGGGTCAGCTCGTGGTGTTAAAGATGCTGCCCTTCGATAATAAATCCGAGTTCCAAGTCATGGTGGATATGCCTGAAGGCACGCCAGTGGAACAAACCCAGCGGGTACTTCAGGATTTAAGTCGCTACCTTGCCACTGTGCCCGAGGTGGAGCATTTGCAGCTGTATGCCGGCACTAATGCACCGATGAACTTTAACGGCTTAGTACGCCACTATTTTCTACGTCACAGCCAAGAGCTTGGCGATATTCAGGTCAATCTAGTCGATAAAAAGCATCGCAAGCGTGACAGTCACAGTATCGCACTGTCGGTCCGTGAAGAATTGCAGCATATCGGCGCTAAGTATCAGGCCAATGTGAAAGTCGTTGAAGTACCACCAGGCCCGCCAGTCTGGTCACCAATTGTGGCCGAAGTCTATGGTCCAAGTCCTGCGATTCGCGAACAAGCGGCCTACGAGCTGCAGTCGCTGTTCCGTGAGACCAAAGATGTGGTCGATATTGATATTTTCTTGCCCGCAGCACAGCAAAAATGGCAAGTGATGATCGACCGCTCTAAAGCCAGCCTAATGGCGGTGCCATATAGCAATATCGTTGATTTAATTGCAACTTCGGTTGGCGGCAAGGATGTAAGCTATTTGCATATCGCGCAGCAAAAACAACCAGTGCCTATCCGCTTGCAACTGCAAGAAGGGGCAAAAATCGATTTAGAGCAAGTGCTGAATATGAAGCTGCAGAGCCAAACGGGGCAATCTGTGCCCGTGTCTGAGCTGGTGACGATTAAGCGCGGAAAAATCGATGCTCCTATCATCCATAAGAATATGATCCCTATGGTGATGGTGGTTGCCGATATGGCCGGTCCGCTCGACAGTCCGCTCTATGGCATGTTCGACATGGCGGGCAAAATCGACGGCGATGGTGGCTTAGGTTTCGATCAGCATTATATCCACCAACCAACCGGGCTAGACTCAGTCGCCGTGCTCTGGGACGGGGAATGGAAGATCACCTATGAAACCTTCAGGGATATGGGGATAGCCTATGCCGTAGGGATGATTGCGATTTACTTATTGGTCGTCGCCCAATTTAGATCCTATCTGGTGCCGCTCATCATTATGGCGCCAATCCCACTGACAGTGATAGGGGTCATGCCGGGGCATGCACTGCTCGGCGCGCAATTTACCGCGACATCGATGATTGGCATGATTGCCTTGGCGGGGATTATTGTCCGTAACTCGATATTATTAGTGGATTTTATCAATCAGGAAACCGCCTCAGGGGTTCCCTTTGAGCGCGCTGTCATCCACTCGGGCGCCGTGCGGGCCAAACCGATTATGCTGACCGCTTTGGCGGCCATGATTGGCGCCTTGTTTATCTTGGACGACCCAATCTTCAACGGGCTTGCGATCAGTCTAATTTTCGGGATTTTTATCTCGACCTTACTGACCTTAATCGTTATCCCAGTGCTTTACTACGCGGCGATGAAAAATCGCATAAACTTAACTCAAACAGCCGATTAACCCACAATAGG
The DNA here is from genome assembly GCF_029835735.1 of Shewanella sp. GD04112. Classification (NCBI taxonomy): domain Bacteria; kingdom Pseudomonadati; phylum Pseudomonadota; class Gammaproteobacteria; order Alteromonadales; family Shewanellaceae; genus Shewanella; species Shewanella sp. GD04112. The sequence continues at coordinate 1,709,874 of NZ_JAOEAL010000001.1, read as the reverse complement.
CAGCCATAGCGCTGCCTCTAGGAGCAACCTATGTCACTCGAACGCAGCATTATGGCCTTTGCCGGATTTATGGTGTTACTGTCTTTGGTGTTAACCGCTTTTGTGCACCATAACTTTATGTGGTTAACGGCCTTCGTTGGCGCTAACCTATTCCAAAGCGCTTTCACGGGTTTTTGCCCTGCGGCCATGGTATTACGCAAATTGGGCGTCAAATCCGAAGCCGAAATCGCGAAACAAGGTTAATGCACATTTGCAAAGGAGAAAGTCAGTGTTCAACAAGTTACTGTGTCGCAGTAAAACCTTACTGGGGGTGGCTCTCTTGAGTCTGTCATCACTCACCTTAGTCCCGAACGCGGCAAGTGCCGCCGATCAAGAGCCTCAAGTTGCGTGGCAAAAAATCGCTGCTGGTGCTATGGTGCTCGATGTACGCACCCCAGAGGAATTTGCCGCGGGCCATTTAGCCAATGCGGTTAATATTCCCTTTGAGCAAGTCGCCGCCGAGTTTGCTAAGCGCGGTATCGCCAAAGATGCGCCCGTGGTGTTGTATTGTCGTAGCGGTCGACGCAGCAGTATCGCAACCGAAGCCCTCGTCGCGGCGGGTTACACTCAAACCTATAACGGTGGCGGTTATCAGACCTTAGCCGACACTCAACCTAAAACAGAATAACTCGCTGTTGAGATCGATAAAAAGCGCCTGTTGGCGCTTTTTATATTTCGGCCGATGTTTATTCAGCTCACCAAGTACGACCAGTCGATTATCCTGCCCTGACGATGCACAAAAGCCAATAAATTGGCAAATGCCAAAGCTTCGACGCAAAAATGCAATAAAATCGCATAATCAATCACTTGAAATAAACTCAACATCAAGCAAAGAAAAACACTCTTAATTTTATTACTTTTAATTCCAAAAAATTATAAATATTAATTTCAATAAATTAGACATTAACGATAATCCATCATCCGCTGTTAAGGCCGATAAAATTCGCTTTTGCTTATTCACCTTTTCCACATAAATAAACACAAATCGCGCTAAATATTAGTTACAACTTGTAACATATGGTTTTTTATTCAATAAACCCGCTTATTACCTCAAGGCGCTTTACAAACCGCCATACCATTAACATTTAATTTACAAATACTTACTCCAAAGATAAATTCACTAACCGAGTAGCATATGAGTCGTAGTTATTCTTTAAAAGCACAAAATAATAATGATTAACACTAAATTGAACATGGAAGAAAAACATGACAATCAATCGAACCACTAAGATAGCCCTGAGTTTATCTAGCTTAGCTATTGCGATCTCAGCAGGTGTTAATGCTGCCCCCGATGCACCGGGTTTCGCCGCAGCGATGCAAGCACAGACCTCACCTCTGCCAAAGCGCTATATCGTTAAGTTTAAAAATGCCGATGCGCCAGCCCTGATGTCTGAAAGCAGCCTGCAAAGTAGCGATCAGCTCGCTACCACAATGAACTATCAGCCTCAAGTAGCTGAAATTAGCGCCCAGCACAGTGTGCTGAACAAGGCGCAAGCCAAAGAAATGAAGCGTATCGGCCGCAGTAACAGCTACTCTGTTAAGCTGGATAACAATGGCATTAAGGCATTAAGAGCACGTGCCGATGTGGAATATGTGGAAGAGGACATGCCACGCCACCTGCTAAGCGAAACAACGCCTTGGGGACAAACCTTTGTGGGTGCAACCCAATTAAGCGACAGCCAAGCGGGTAACCGCACCATCTGTATTATCGACTCTGGTTATGACCGTGGTCACAGCGACTTAAGCGGTAACAATGTCACGGGTACCAACAACTCTGGCACAGGTAACTGGTACGAGCCCGGCAATAACAACGCCCATGGAACCCACGTTGCGGGTACTATCGCGGCGATCGCTAACAACGACGGCGTTATTGGCGTAATGCCAAATCAAAATGCCAATATCCATGTCATTAAAGTCTTTAACGAGTCTGGTTGGGGTTACTCCTCATCCCTCGTATCAGCCGTAGATACCTGTGTGGCGAATGGCGCAAACGTGGTCACCATGAGCTTAGGTGGCGCGGGCTCCAGCACCACTGAGCGTAACGCGTTAGCGGCTCACTACAATAACGGCGTGCTGTTGATTGCTGCGGCCGGTAACGCCGGTAACAATACCCACAGCTACCCTGCCTCTTACGATGCGGTGATGTCTGTGGCATCGGTCGATAATCATAAAGACCACTCAGCCTTCTCTCAGTACACCAACCAAGTGGAAATCTCAGGCCCTGGTGAAGCGATTCTCTCTACCGTGACCCGCGGTGAAGGCCGTTTAGCCGATATTACTATCGGTGGTCAGTCTTACTTCAACTCAGGTGTTGTGCCACACAATCGCTTAACACCATCGGGCACCAACTACGCGCCCAATCCATACAATGGCACGGCAACCGCAACCTTAGCCGAATGTACGGTTAGCGGCTCAACCTTCAACTGCGGCAATATGACCAACAAGGTGTGTTTAGTTGAGCGTGTGGGTAACCAAGGTACTTCGTACCCAGAAATCAACGCGGTAAAAGCCTGTAAGAATGCCGGCGCTAGCGCCGTTATCGTGTACAGTAACAGCGCCTTACCTGGGCTACAAAACCCCTTCTTGGTCGATGCTAACAGCGAAATCAACATGGTGTCAGTGTCTGTTGACCGTGCAACTGGTTTAGCTCTACGCAACCAATTAGGCGCAACCGTTACCGTAAGCAACCAAGGCAATAAAGACTACGAGTACTACAACGGTACGTCGATGGCGACCCCACACGTTTCTGGTGTGGCGACCTTAGTGTGGAGCTACCATCCAGAATGTAGCGCCGCTCAGGTGCGTAACGCGCTCAAACAAACCGCTGAAGACTTAGGCACTGCAGGTCGTGATGATTATTATGGCTATGGTCTGGTCAATGCCGTTGCAGCGAAAACCTTCTTAGATGCTTCCTGTAATGGTCCAACGGATCCGGTTGACCCAACACCAACTGACAGCGTGTTAGTGAATGGTGTGCCTAAAACCGGTCTAAGCGGCGCCGCCAGTGAAGAACTGCATTTCTCTTTTGAAGTGCCACAGGGTGCAACTAACTTAGGTTTTGTGATGAACGGTGGCACGGGTGATGCGGATCTGTACGTACAGTACGGCGCAGCGCCAACGACCTCAAACTACGATTGCCGTCCATACAAAGGTGGTAACAGTGAATCTTGCCCAATCAGCAACGTTCAATCTGGTACTTACTACGCCATGGTAAAAGGCTATTCAGCCTTTAGCGGTGTATCGTTAACTGCAAGCTACACAGCCCAAAGCGGTGGTGGCACTCCTACCACACCAGCAAGCTACACCAACACCGATAACTACAATATTCCTGATAACAAAACCACTGGTATCACAAGCCCTATCACAGTGACTCGCACGGGTAACTCAGGCACTGTGACTGCCGTGGTGAATATTGTTCACCCTTACATTGGTGACTTAAAAGTGCAGCTCGTCAGCCCTACAGGCCAAACGGCAACACTGCATAACAACACTGGCGCAGGCGCAGACAATATCAACAAGAGCTACACAGTTGATATGACTGGCGTTGAGTCAAGCGGTGTGTGGAAACTCAAAGCGGTTGATAGCGGCCGTGGCGACGTAGGCTATATCGATAGCTGGGAACTCAAATTCCAATAATGTTCGTCTAAACAAAGAGCCTGCAATTGCAGGCTCTTTTTTATTGTTCATCTTTCAGCATTTCGGGCTCAATAAGCACGCTGTGCTCATTATCCGATAACCAGACTTGCCCTTCACTGATAGACGCCTGCAGCGACATAGTACGGCTCACTAAGGCCTCCATCGCCGTCACTGACTCTTCGGCAATATTCCACACTTTAAGGTTTTTATAACGCTCTAGGGCCGCTTGATTCTGTTTCCACCAAATAGGGACACTACGTCCGCCGTAGGTAAACAGCTGCACCGCTTTTGCGCGGCCGCTCGCCTTACGCAGCCATTTCTCATCGGCTTGGCCAAACTCAATCCACAGGTCCACTTCACCGGAGAGACTCTTGTCCCACAGCTCAGGCTCATCGTCAACGCACAATCCCTTAGTAAAACTTAAGGTCTCGGAAGCGTTCAGGATAAAGGCCAGCAGACGCACCATCATGCGGCCATCGGTCTCGGAGGGATGCTGCGCTAACGTCAGCTGATGATCTTGATAATAACCTCGGTCCATATCGGCGATCTGAAGATTGACCTTAAACACGGTCGCTTTGAGAGCCATAGTACATCCTAAACTTAACGATAAAAAATAACGGCGAGTCTACCTAAGACTCGCCGTCAGCTCAAACAAACTGCGATAAAGAAGACTAAATCGCGCCGGGGCGTAAATGCTTCGCCACCGGGAAATGCGCCTTAAGTTGCTCAATCTTCTGGGTATCGGCGACCAACAACATGCGCGAGCCTTGCTCATATTCACGGCTGATATCACTCAGCGCAGGGAGCGCTGCGCGATTAGCATCGCGGCGCACCAGCTCAGCCAAGTCCTCGGCTAAACCTACCTCGCTGTAAATCCAGTCGAGGCGCTGTAATAACGGCATGGCCGCCAGCGGCAATAACTCGACGGGCGTGGCCTCGTCCAATAGCAGGATTTCTCCGCGGCTGACGATATGATTAAAAGCATTTTGATAATGCTCAGGGGTGCGCACATCAAACCTATCGCCATTGGTGTCGAAAAAACGCTCCCAGAATAATCGGCGCGTCGCGGTTTTGGTGAGTCTTTGCTGCACTTCGAGACGCTTGTCGGCCACAAAGTCGAACAAGGGCTTAAGGGATTGCGGCAGGCTGGTCTCTAAGCGGGCGCGAATGGTGCGCGCAAACACGGGCGCTGCGCCTGCTGTGCTTATCGCCACCACAAGACGGCCCCTATCGACAATCGATGGGGTAATAAAGCGGCAATAGGCGGGATTATCCACGGCATTGACCCAAATTCCCCGCTCGGTGGCTAAGGTAGCCAATTCAGCATTGAGCTTATCGTTCGCGGTCGCTAGATAGATGAGATCGTAGTTTTGAATATCGGCCTGCACCACGGGCCGCTCAGACAATAAAATCCTGCCCGCATCGGCATAAGCCTTCACCTCGGGATTCACCTCAGGGGCAATCACATGGATATTGGCTTCGGTACGCGTCAGCAAGGCCAGCTTACGACTGGCGACATCCCCCGCCCCCACCAACAGGACATTTAAATTAACAGTATCAATAAACAGCGGGAAATATTGCATGCCACTCACCTATAAAAAAACCAGCCTAAATTACTCTTGCACTACAGGTAGTTGGCGTTGGATCCAGCCCTTGTAACCGCCAATCAAGGAGGCGACCTTTTGGTAGCCCATTAGCTGTAAACTGCTGGCCGCCAACACTGAGCGAGCGCCGCCCGCGCAATAGAGCAACAGGGGTGTATGTTTATCGGGAAAGCGCTGTTCAATGTCGCGCTCAATAATGCCGCGGCTCATGTGTTTCGCCTGCGGCAGGTGATCCTGTAGCCATTCATTATCTTCACGGACATCTATCAACACCCAAGCGTCATCGGCTTGATAGGCTTCAATACTCACTTCAACAACATGGGGACGAATCGATTCGACAAGAGCCGAAAAAGCACTGGATGGATGCATCAGATCCTCCTTAGATAAGGGATTGAATGACTTAGCTAATATGAATTGAAGTGTAATTCGCTACGCGGGGAGACGCAATCCTTGCGGTTAACAGCATGTGACAATCGCGGGTTTTATAAGCCAAAGCTTGCGGGGGGAATGGCTCCCGCCTCTTAGCCTTACTCGGGTAGCCTGGAATAGGCACTTGGCGCTGAGAACAAGGCGGCATTGCTAACCCCACGCCTTCAACGCATCGCAGTGTCAGCGGTTTGAGAAACGATGAATGGGATGAGGATTAATTATGGCTTTCGCTGCGCTCGGCGCTGCAATGCCAACATAATTCAAAACTACCCTCATTCATCTCATGGCATTGCACGCATTGCCACTGGGGACTAATCACATCCAAGCCACTTAACTGGGCCTGTGCTTTCGCCAGTTGCGACTCACGTACCCAAAGCTCAACATTATGTAGCCCGGCGGGCAATTCACCCACGCCGCCTAATAAGGCCTCGCCACGCAACTCCACATGAATACCACAGGCTTCTAATAATCCCTTCCATGTATGGGCCTGCAATAAGTTTCCACCAGCGACTAACGTCTTACGTTCTTCCATGCGACATCCTACAACAATACTCTCTAGATATGGGCAGCCGACATCCTACTGTGAAATAACCGAGCCTGTCGAGCGCTGTTTTTTACAGCAGTTGTTAATGAAATTAACATTTAGGTTTTACAGCATTAGTCACTATAAAGTTGTGAGTTTGCTAGCAGATTATCGGAAAGGCCAAAATTCTCAGTAAAAAAAAGCCACCTCAGCGGTGGCTCTTTTTTTCAACAGTCGTGATACACGACCTCAAGTCTCAATACCCGATTAAGGCATCATAGAAGGCTGATCGGCGCCTTCTTTCTCGACTTCAACTGGCATCATATGCTCACGGCAAATGCCCAGTTTGATCGCAAGGTAACTTGCTACGTAGATAGAAGAATAAGTACCGACGAAAATACCCAATAAAAGTGCTGTCGCAAAACCGTGGATCATAGTGCCGCCCTTCAGGAACAGCGCCACAACGGTCACTAGCGTCGTACCGGTAGTGATAATGGTACGGCTCATGGTTTGGGTGATAGAGACGTTGACTACTTCTTCTGGCTCGCTCTTACGCATCTTGAGGAAGTTTTCACGGATACGGTCGAACACAACGATTGTATCGTTCAGTGAGTAACCCACAACCGTTAATACCCCCGCCAATACGGTCAGGTCGAATTCCAGTTGGAATAAGGAGAACACACCTAAGGTTACAATCACGTCGTGGGCAAGTGCTGCCACCGAACCGAAGGCTAAACGCCATTCGAAACGGAAAGACACGTAGATCATGATACAGATAAGCGCGACCAATACCGCTAAACCGCCCTGCTCGGCCAGTTCTTTACCCACTTGAGGACCGACGAATTCAACACGTTTCTGTTGAACGCCCGCATCCACTTGCTGGGCCGCAGCCATCACAGATTTGACCTGTACATCGCTGCTTACGCCTTCTTTCACCGACAGACGCACCAATATGTCACGGCTAGAACCGAAGTTTTGTACCACTGCACCATCTAACTCAGGTGCAGACAGTTTCAAACGCAGTACGTTCAAATCGACGGGTTGAGTAAACTCCATCTCAACCACAGTACCGCCGGTAAAGTCTAAGCCCCAGTTAATGCCTTTGGTCGCCAAGGACACCAGCGAGCCAAACACCAAAATGGCAGACATAATACTGATAGGCAGCGCATGACGGAGGAAGTTAACCGTACGTTTTAAAGATAAAATTTCTAACATTATCGCTTCCCCTTAGATAGACAGCGTCTTCACGCGCTTACCGCCCCAAATCGCGTTCACGATTGAGCGAGTACCCACGATAGCGGTAAACATTGATGTCGCAATACCGATCATCAGGGTCACCGCGAAGCCTTTGATCGCGCCAGTACCGACGGCGAACAGGATCAGCGCTGTCAAGAAGGTAGTGATGTTAGCGTCGGCGATGGTAGAGAATGCGTTACCGTAACCTTCGTGAATCGCCTGCTGTACGCTGCGACCTGCACGTAACTCTTCACGGATACGCTCGTAAATCAGTACGTTACCGTCAACCGCCATACCCACTGTTAACACCATACCGGCAATACCTGGCAGTGTTAATACGGCGCCAGGGATCATAGACATCACCCCAACCACCATCACTAAGTTGGCCGTTAAGGCTAAGTTGGCGATCAAGCCGAAACTACGGTAGTAAACCAGCATGAAGATAAGTACGACTGCCATACCCCAAATCATGGCTTGCACACCGCTTTCGATGTTTTCTGCACCCAGGCTTGGACCGATAGTACGTTCTTCCACAATCGATACGGGCGCAATCAGAGCACCAGCACGCAGCAGCAGTGCGAGGTTTTGTGCTTCACCATGGCTTAAGCCGGTGATCACAAAGTTACGACCTAAACGCGCTTGAATGGTCGCCACAGAAATCACTTCTTGGATTTTCTGCATCTTGACGCTGCCATCGGCGTTACGCTCACCGCTGTCTTTATATTCGATGAACAAGGTCGCCATCGGTTTACCGATATTGTCCTTAGTCACGTTAGAGAAAATGGTACCGCCTTTAGCATCGAGGTTGATGCTCACCTGTGGACGGCTGTATTGGTCAAAACTTGGTTGTGCGCCAGTGATATGATCACCCGTTAGCATCACTTCCTTCTTCAGTACCACTTGACCGCCTTCACGGCGTTGATACACCTCAGAACCCGCAGGTACACGGCCTGATTGCGCCGCATTAGGGTCGGCCTTATCGTCCACCATGTGGAATTCAATCGATGCAGTTGCACCTAAGATTTCCTTGGCGCGGGCAGTGTCTTGTACACCTGGCAGCTCAACGATAATACGCTCAGCACCTTGGCGTTGAACCACAGGCTCAGCTACCCCTAACTCGTTCACACGGTTACGGATAGTGGTAATGTTTTGCTGCAGCGCTTCTTCTTTAATCTGCTTAAGATAGGTTTCGCTCATGACGGCTTGCAGGGCAAAGTCTTCACCCTTGCTCACATCGCTGAACACCATATCGTTGCTGCGAGATTTTAAGAAACGTTCTGCACTGGCTAAACTTTCGGCATCACGGAATTTAATCTCGATACCTTGCGCATTGTTGCGAATGCCCGCGTAACGGATTTTTTCTTCACGTAATTGAGAACGGAAATCGGCCACTTTGGCCTCTTCCATCTTGCGGATGGCTTCGCCCATGTCCACTTCCATTAAGAAGTGCACACCACCGCGAAGGTCCAGACCGAGTTTCATTGGGCTACCGCCCATAGACTCGAGCCACTGCGGTGTGGCAGGGGCAAGGTTGAGTGCCACGGTAAACTTGTCACCTAAGTCTTCGGCGATGGTTTCTTTGGCCAGCAACTGTTGATCCGCGTTTTGTACGCGAACCAACAATTGACCTTTTTCAAGCTCAGAGCGTTTTACCGCAATGCCCTTACTGGCTAACAGCTCGTTCACTCTGGCTTGGGTAGATGCCGTGACTTCAGCACCTCGAGTCGCCACTACTTGCACCGCATGATCTTCACCGAACAGGTTAGGTACGGCATAGAAACAACCTATGGCGATGACGAGCACCACCATAATGTTTTTCCACATTGGGTATTTATTTAACACGCCTGAGCCCTCTTGGCTTACAACGACTGGATAGAGCCCTTAGGCAATACAGCTGCAATGTAATCTTTTTTAATTGTAATTTGAGTCGTGTCGTTCAAGCTCAGTAACACGTAGTCATTTTCATCGCTGATCTTTGCAATCTTACCTAAGATACCGCCGCTGGTCAGGACTTCGTCGCCCTTGGTTAAAGATGACATCAGGTTCTTGTGCTCTTTAACACGCTTAGATTGCGGACGGAAAATCATGAAATAGAAAATCAGACCGAAAATCACCAGCATGAAAATCAATTCCATGGTGCCGCCACCCTGTGGAGCGCCTGCAGCATTTGCATATGCATTTGAAATGAACATAGTTTTCTCTTCTTATTAGCAAAAAATCAATCGACTAACTCTGGTACTTCACGACCTTGACTGGTATAGAAGTCCTTTACAAAGGCGTCTAATGTACCCGTCTCAATCGCCCCGCGCAAACCTTCCATTAACATTTGATAGTATCTCAAGTTGTGAATGGTGTTTAAACGCGCACCCAGAATCTCATTACAACGATCTAAATGGTAAAGGTATGCCCGTGAATAGTTTTTACAGGTATAACAATCACACTTAGGATCGAGCGGTGAAGTGTCATCACGATGACGCGCATTGCGGATCTTAATCACACCTTCACTGGTAAACAGATGACCGTTGCGGGCGTTACGGGTTGGCATCACACAGTCAAACATGTCGATACCACGACGCACACCTTCAACTAAATCCTCTGGCTTACCGACCCCCATCAGATAGCGAGGTTTGTCCGCAGGAATTTGTGGACAGACATGCTCAAGAATGCGGTGCATGTCTTCCTTAGGCTCACCTACTGCCAAACCACCGACGGCATAACCGTCGAAACCAATTTCGACTAAGCCTTTTAAGCTCTCGTCGCGTAAATCTTCATAAACACTGCCTTGGATGATCCCGAATAATGAATTGGGGTTTTCCAGACGGTCGAACTCGTCGCGTGAACGCTTAGCCCAACGCAGTGACATCTGCATTGACTTGCGCGCTTCATCTTCTGTCGCCGGATACGGAGTACATTCGTCAAAAATCATCACCACATCACTGCCCAATGCATGTTGAATTTGCATTGATTTTTCAGGATCTAAGAAGATTTTCTCGCCATTAATTGGCGAACGGAAATGCACACCTTCTTCGGTAATTTTACGAATGTCACCCAAACTGAACACTTGGAAACCGCCCGAATCGGTCAGAATAGGACGCTGCCAGTTCATAAAATCGTGCAAGTCACCATGCTTACGCATGATTTCTTCGCCTGGACGTAACCACAGGTGGAAAGTGTTACCGAGCAGAATGTCCGCACCAGTAGCACGCACTTCTTCAGGCGTCATGCCTTTTACCGTACCGTAGGTACCAACAGGCATAAAGGCAGGGGTTTCCACCGTGCCGCGTTCAAAAATTAAGCGACCACGGCGCGCACGGCCGTCGGTAGTGTCGAGTTCAAATTTCATAATTCACCTCGCCAGATAAACAGTCTGACTACATTTGTAATGGCACGCGCCATTTTGATTAACAATAGAGATAGGGGCAGATCCAAAAGGTTCAACCTTTGGCTGAAAAAAATTACCGCCCAAACTCAATGTGGGCGGCTATTTTAAAACAAAATCTTGGTCTAGTGAGCTTTTTTCGTCACAAACATGGCATCGCCATAGCTAAAGAAGCGATATTTTTGCGTGATTGCGTGTTGATACGCCGCCATAACATGATCAAAACCGGCAAAGGCACTGACCAACATGATGAGCGTCGATTCCGGCAGATGGAAGTTAGTGATCATGGCATCGACGATTTGGAACTGATACCCAGGGTAGATAAAGATATCGGTATCGCCGCTAAAGGCTTTCAGTTCGCCTTCACTTGCTCGGGCCGCACTCTCCAGTGAGCGCACAGACGTCGTGCCCACAGCAACCACACGCTTGCCCGCCGCTTTAGTTTGGGCAATTAAATCCACTACATCCTGCGGCACATTGGCCCACTCGGAATGCATTTTGTGCTCGAGCACGTTATCAACGCGCACAGGTTGGAAAGTCCCTGCGCCGACGTGCAAGGTCACAAACGCGATATTCACGCCCTTGGCCTTTAAGGCATCGAGCATTGCATCGTCAAAGTGTAATCCCGCCGTTGGCGCGGCAACCGCTCCGGGGTTTTGGTTATAGACGGTTTGATAGCGCTCTTTATCGGCATCCTCATCGGGACGGTCGATATAAGGAGGCAGTGGCATATGCCCTACTGCTTCGAGCACTTCTAAAATCGTCAGTTCGGATAAGAGTTCGAGTTCAAATAAGGCGTCATGGCGCGCTGCCATCTTCATCTCATAACCGCCATCGAGGTGAATAATGCTGTCTACCTTCGGGGATTTAGAGCTACGCACATGGGCGAGGATGCGCTTATCGTCGAGCATACGCTCAACTAAAATCTCGAGTTTGCCACCACTGGCCTTTTGGCCAAATAAACGCGCTGGGATCACCCGGGTATTGTTGAATACCATTAAATCGCCGGGATTAATCATCCCCAGCAGATCGGTAAACTGTTTATCGGCGAGCGTGCCAGTATTGCCATCTAAGGTTAACAGACGTGACGCATTGCGTTGCGCCATGGGATAACGAGCGATGAGTTCGTCGGGGAGAACGAAGGAAAAGTCTGTTACGCGCATGCAAAGGCCTCTAGATAGCTTAGAACGGCGGCTAGTCTATGGTTAGAGGCCAATAAGATCAAGATTACTTGTTCGCGATATCCATATCCGCGTCTGACTCATTTAGCACATTTGAGGCTAACGCATCGTCGACATCATATTTAGGCCGAGTCCGCGAAAAATGATCCATACGAAAGCTATGTTGCTCATAGGGAATATCGACAAGCACTTTTTTACGCTTAGGGCGCTCGTCTTTACCGAGCATTTTGGTAAACCAGTTCCACATCATCCATGATCCTTAACAGGTTAATTGATTGGTGCATTTTCAGTCCCGCGTCAGCATTTACCCTCCAATTGAAACGCTAACGTAAGCACTCCCTTAGAAAAGCACACGATTTTTGCCTATTTGCGCTTTCCTCAGCGCGCCCGCCCATGATACCGTGAACTAACGCGATTAACCAAGCACAAAAAATGAACATTCTTACACACTTACATCTGGCCGAGATCAGTAAAACCCACCTAGGCGCCAATCTGGCAGGCAATTTTATCACCGCGCCAATCGATTCTGCGCCACAAGCACTTCGCCAAGGACTGTGGTTAAACCAAGAAATCAATCAGCTCTGCGCCACTCATGAACTGACCCAAGAGCTGATGGCCCTGTTCCCTGCCCAGTTAACAAGCATAGCAGCAGATTTGATGTTCGTAAGTTTCGATCATTATTTAGCTTACTACTGGGAAGAATATCATCACCTACCGCTGCCCGAGTTTAGCCAAAAAGCCTATCGCGAACTGGCAGAATTTGCCGCGCAAAGCGATGAGTATCACCCACAATCCTGTCAGGACATCATCGCCGATATGCGCCGTCAAGATTGGTTAAACGCTTACGCCACGCCTAAAGGCATTCAACAGGCATTAGCGCAACGGGCAAAAGGTCATCCGCACAGTGCCTTATTTAACGGCGCGGATAAACTGTTAGCGAAAATGCAGATTGAGACAGAAACCGCCTTTCGCACCTTCTACCCTCAGTTGATGGCCTACACCCGTATTTGGAGTCGTAAAACCCCGAGTGACTATTTACCCAGTGGCTCAGCAGACTAAGCTCGAAGTCGAACGCCTGCATTCTGGTATCAAGCCTTGTTTAAGCCTAAGCGTTTACTCTAACGCCTTTGCGATAACGCCTATTCAGTGAGGTTCCCGTCACAGTGACGTCAGCAAACTCAAGCCCTAAGCCAGCTCAACCACTCAGTTGGCGCCAAAAACTGCAAAGCCCGCGCTTTTGGCTTAAACAGCTTAGGGATCTTTGCATCATGGCGCTGGTGCTCTACGGCGTCAGCCTCTATTTGCAACGGGATATGATCACCGGCCAAGCGCCAGTATTAAGCGGTATTGCCATTGATGGCAGCCAGCTTGCGCTTAATGTCGCGAAGAGTGAGCCAACATTGGTGTATTTCTGGGGCACTTGGTGTCCGGTGTGCCGCGTCACCTCCCCTATGGTTGAGAGTATCAGCCAAGACCATAAGGTGATTTCAGTGGCCGTGGCTTCTGGCAGTGATCGCGAGATCCAGCGCTATATAGACGAGCATCAATATCACTTTCCGGTGCTAAACGATGACAATGGTGAGCGAAGTACTCAGTGGGGCGCGATGGCATTTCCGGCTATTTATATTATCGATACCCAAGGGGAAATTCGTTATCTCACCTCGGGAGTCACCTCGACTTGGGGCATGAAGTTCAGATTGTGGTTGGCTCAGTTCTAGTTCAGTTTTAACAGCCTCAGCTAATGCCAGCTCGAGAATATACTGCTTAGTGACTGATATTTTGCTAGTATGGCCGCGCAAATGATGAGGATACGATGCAGATATTTGATTACCAGCCCCCTTCAGTCCCTTGGATAGATCTTCGCTATCAAGATAGGGATTTGATCATTATTAATAAACCTTCTGGATTGTTGTCTAACCCCGGCCGAGCCGCACATACCTTCGATTGTGCCCTCACCCGACTACAACGCTTGTATCCTGACACCATTCTCGTGCATCGACTCGATTGCGCCACCTCAGGCATTATGGTGTTTGCTCGCAACAAAAAGGCCGAGTCCCAGTTAAAAACCCAGTTCCAAGATAGGCAAAACGAGAAAGTGTATATCGCCGAGGTCATGGGTTTGATTGCAAAGGATGCTGGGATAATTGATTTAGCCATCGCGCCCGATCCCGAGCACCCGCCCTATCAAAAGACTCAAACGGCGGGGACGGCTGGCGCAAAGAGTGCTCTGACCCATTACCGAGTGCTAGAAAGACGCGAAAACAGCACCTTAGTCGAATTAACGCCACAAACGGGTCGTACCCACCAGCTCAGGGTGCATATGCTCGCCTTAGGGCATCCCATTCTTGGGGATGAATTTTATGGCGATGATGAAGTGATCAAGGCCAGACCGAGACTCAGCCTTCACGCCCAAAGTTTACGTTTTACCCATCCTTACTCGGGTAAAGCCATGCATTTTTACAGCAAACATCCGTTCTCGGTTTAGCGCATAACCTTAATCAATAACCCTAATTAATGGATAAGCCCTAAAAAGACACGAGGTCGCCTTAAGCGACCTCGTATTTAGCCAATCGGCTTGGTATTTGCCGATTTATTGATTAGCGTATTTCACTGCGACTCATTAAGCCACGCGCTGATTGAAATCAATATCCGCCATCAACTTATCGACTTGGAAATAACTGCCCTGCTCATTGCAAAACTGCAGTTGCATGGCAGGCGTCACCATAAAATATTCACCGAAGAAGTTGCCGCCGACATCTTCCACTTTTTGGCCCTGCGGCGTATCGGACAGACTCACTTCATCCAAACTATGGCAGCCATCGCTAAACCAGGTTTCTAAATAATATTTGTCCGCTTCTTTATAGAGGGTAATTTTGTCACCAAGCAGTGGACGCTCATCTAACCAACGACCAATAATTTCTCGATTTTGCATATCTGACTCCCGCCAATGAAGGCGACGGCGTTTTTCAATCCCAGACATCCTGATATCCTTATGCAATACCCACTCACCTAAAGTGAACGTCAGTTGTGGTAGTACATTAAGCATAGAACCCATTTACCGCTTTACTCCCCCGAGTCGCAAATTACCCCAAATCCACCATAAAATGTAATTTTTTGGTTAAATTAAATTTGCTAAACGTTTAAAAACTAAAAGATAATTTCGCCTGATTAATTAATCGGCAGTGTAGCTTAATTAAAAAATAAAAACGCGATCTTTATCACTATTTACCTATCGCTAAAGTAAAGATAAATACCTTATTTCACATCTTACGCATTCATACCCACGAATGAGCAAAAACGATATTTGCCACGACAAATCCAGCCGCTCTTATAAGCGCACCAAAACCTATACCCCATATCAAACCATTGAAGAGTGCTTAGCCAGCGGCGGACGTTTACCTAAAAAGTAAATAACCCTCTCCCCTCGATGTAGAGCTTTACCCTACCCGATCAGATGCAGTAAGCGCTCGTTTATTCTGAGGGTGAAAGGCAAGAACAAATCTCCCGATTTTAAACCAGGCAATTTGATTTATGTGGACCCCGAGGCCCAGGTGAAAAACAGGTTAAAATATCTATGGATTAACGCCGCGTTAAGGGGTAACAACGCATTACCACTAAACTCAAACACAACAACCGTAACCACCCCGGCTCACTTGAGGCGTTTGTTAAGTATGTACCGAGGTGCATATTAGGCGTAGTTTATCAATTTTAGAATTTAGTTCAGCAGTTAAGTCAACAGGTTGCTCTAATTTACTTTTATCTACATCAACGTACATTTCTCGAACAGAATTGCTGATTGCTGGATGACGAATTGCTGATTGCTGGATGACGAATTGCGGCATCATAAAAACGAACATCATACAAAGACTGACTCTCACTTAAATCATAAACTAGGCCATCTAAACATTGTTTAACTAAGTCGAGGAGGCCTAGCGTAAACTCAGTGCAGATAGTAGCAATATCTTCAGAAGGAGCAAAAATGAGCTCCACCCCTTTAGAGGTTATCCGATGAAAGTCGCAAGCTACGTAATATTTTCCTTTTACCCACATATTGATAACTTGTTGACCATCATGAGTTATAGCATTACGACAACCTTTGATAAATTTTGCATGCCTAACAGTCCCAAGCATTGACCAAGATATTTGTTCCCCAGATATTACAGGTAATACATCCTTTATGGTTTGTAATTGCCCACTGAATGCAGAAAATGCAAAGTTAAGTTCTTGACCTTTGGTCTCTGAATTTCCATTTTGATATTGTTCAATGGATCTATCACATAAATTTAGAATTTCATTAAGTCGATACTCTAACTCAGAGAGAGTATTTCCAAGATAGTGTAAAAACTGATTTTGTCTTTGATTCAAACTCACAACTCCTGATTTAGTTACCTAACATCTTAGTATTTGTACGCTGCGCTGTTGGCAGGGCATAAATCGTTTGTTGGACTTGGTCGCTGCCAAATCACAATTAATTGGTATGCTTAATGCTATAGGAATTTGCTTTTTTTGAGGCAAGGCCTGAGCTGCGGAGCTGTTTTGAACAAATAATATTGCGTAGTTTCTGCGTATTTTATTGAAAATCCTTTGTCATGGTTGTGTTCCATCGCATCTTTTTAAGTCTAGCTGATTCGAGCAGGTTAATCATTCCACTAAATCGCAGTTAAGCTCCGCGCAGCGGCTTAGTTCAACGTATATCAAAAATGCCACGCGTGCTGAATCACTCTTAAACTATTTGTTATAATCACGCTTTAGCATTTCCAATTCTATGTTTGTTGATCACATTTGGGGTTCCTTTGTGATAATCACCAGAAGCATACATAGAATAATATTTTGAACCATTATATGACATACTCCAGTAGCTGAGAGCTCCTTTATATGTGCGAACTAACAATTCCCCCACATTGGCATGATTGGCAATACTCAAATATGATCTCCATACTTTACGATAATGATCATCTAGTGTGTTAAACATCGCGTCCGATTCATCTTGAAATGATAAATTACTGAACATAAGAACGCTTGCTAGTTCAATTTCACTTTCTTTTTCTGGTAACCACCACCTTGCTCCAGAATACCAATAGCTCAGGGCTTGAAATACTCCAGAGGAACTTTTCCCTGCAAACCCCTTACCTTCTTTGGGACTGAGATACTTCGCTTCGACACCAATATATTGATCTGTGAATCCATGTTGGATCAACTTAGGTTTTGCTTTTATAACGAAGTCAATCCTTAAATTTCGTTTTTGTCGATTAACAAAACCACTGCCTTTGACTTCACTATATATATCAAAGTGTTCAGACAGGTTTTCCATAAACCAAGCATGTAACTGTTGTTCGCTCTGCCAATTACTATTGAATTCATTTTCTATGTATTTTTCACGTTGTCTTGATAGAAAAATTCTGAATACATTGCTGCGTTCGAGACTGTTTTCCTCACAATATTTATTAATTAAATTTTCAATTTCAGAGCTATGATCAATCGGGTTATATACGACCTTTGGAATATGAGATGTTGGATAAAGGGCTGTGTTTATTTGTTTTATTTTATTGAAATACACATCCAAAAGCTCGGAGTCATACCGACTAGGTACTTGCTGTACTTTCTTTTTACTAACTTCACCACCTCGAAACTCACCGCAAAATTGACATTGATAACCATAAGCAGTGCCTTTACCTTTATCACGCTCTCTTAAGTCAAGGTATTCATTACAATTATGATTGAGATCTTCAATTGCTTTCGCTCTTTCTATATGAGAGTAATCCAAACGTAATTCTCCATAATTTTACTAGTGACTATAACGTCCGTGTAATAAACGCGAGCTTACGAGCGTCCTAATTGACACGTTTGTTAGATTGTTTGTCACAAACAAAGGTAAAATCTACTTTGTCATAATCTGTTATCTGCTTTAGAAGAAGCTTGCAACGTTCGTCATTGTGATTAATTGTGACGACATTACCTGGGTACATTATCACTGACTTGTTACTGATGATCATACTCGCGTGGTCATTAAGCATGAGACCTGTCACTGAAATAACAGCGTCAAGCCCGAAAAGACTCTTTGACTTGCCTTTATAAACAGAAAACTCTTCCGCTGTATTATAAAGGCTATTAATGAATTCATTTTTTTGTTCAAGAATCCTGGCTGTTTCTTTGAGTTTAAGTTCAACCTCATTCAATTTCTTCTCGTACTCAATCTTAATCGAGGCAATTTCATCGTCTTTTACCTTCAGTTGCTGACTGGCATTCTCAAACGAATCTTTAAGCTTTTTGTTTTCAAGAACCTTTTCAATTTGTTTGCTTAAATGGTCAGATGCCTTTTCTATCTTAGATATCGTTTCAGGCAACCTCCATTTTTGAGAATTTTCGTATGCCTCTACCCTTGAGGCAAGCTCCTCAATACGATCATTTCGAATGTTCCAAGTGGCAGTAGCAGTTGCGCCGATTAAAGCAAATGCACCAATAACTACTTGAGTGAAACTGAATTGCACACTACCTCCTATAAATCTAACGTCTCAGTATTTATGCGCTGCGCTGTTTGCAGGGCATAAATCACTTGTTGGATTTGGCTTGGCCGCTGCCACATCCATGTCAATTGGTATAAATGATGCTATAGGAATTTGCTTTTTTGCGGTAGCGGTTTTTTATACGGTTTGATGGGTAATCATTTGATATTGTTTTAGCTTTATCATTTCATCTCGCTCATTTTAGGCCGCGGTAGGTAATCACCTAGTGTGAAACTGGCAAGTTGCTGAGTATTGATGAATGGGAAGATGCTTTGCGTGGTGTATATGACTCAATTAATAGTTAGCGACAAAAAAGCCGCGTTCTAATTAGACGCGGCTTACTGCTACATTCATTTGCTGCTAAGTTATTTTTTGTATCTTTGTGGCTGATGATGCAGTGATGAGTTCTTGCATATCACTAGGTGATCTCACCCCGCGAGAGCATTTTTTTAAACACTTATACACGTAAAAATTTAATCTCAACTTGCAAGCTAATGGGCAACCCACAAAGCCACCAAATTAACACTAATTTTTACTTAAATTATCGGGCGCAACGACTCGAAAAGATCACACCTAAAACCACCAATCTTGAACTCACCCGTCTGCAAGGCGTGTAAAGAGTATTAATTGCCGCAGGGGAATTTGCTGGCGAGCCCCCGCTAAAGTCAGCGCCACCTATAAAGTTACAAGCAAAAGATCAGTCGTTTTCAACCAAACCACAAATTGCACAGCTTCTAGCGCTATTATCTGGTGAGATGCTGCTTATTGTAAATAATTTGCCTTAGCACGGATGCCCGATAGAGCGAAGCGCAAAACCTAACAAGCACGCAACTATTGGATGACCGGATTAACTTTATTAACACCAAGAACGGCAAAAACCGAACTATCCCCATCACGCGAGAGTTTCGCGCAGAACTCCCCAACGGTAATGGCCGCCTCTTTGCTGATTGTTATCACCAGTTTCTTGCAGTGCTTAAATCATCCGGTATCGTGCTTCCCAAAGGCCAAGCGAGCCACGTTCTAAGACATACGTTTGCCTCCCATTTTGTGATGAACGGCGGCAACATTCTCACTCTGCAAAAAATTCTCGGCCACGGCTCAATTCAGATGACGATGCGTTATGCGCACCTATCACCAGACCACTTACAAGAAGCCACAAGGTATAATCCACTGGTCTGAATGTGATCCACAAATTGCCCACTTTAGTTTTTTTGTTTGATTTAAATAGATTAAACTACATTCACATCTTTTTAGTAACTCATTGGTATTCTTTAGTTTAATCAAAAAATCAATGCCTTATGTATTTTAAGCCAACTAAACCTATAAGAGCTTTTTACATCTTTTATTATTCACTCAGCTTAGGATTCTGATATAACAAACGGGATATATATCGCCCTACAAATAATCAAAAATAATGCAGGAAGCTTATGCACAATATTCATCGCCGCCATTTTCTAAAAGCCGCGGGCGCCGTTACCGCAGGCCTGGTTACGGCCAATATTGCCCTCAATGCCAACGCCAGCAGCGTTGCCCCTAAACCCCGCGTAGGAAAATCCGTTATTGGACTTATCGCCCCGAAAATGGAGCTGGTTAGAGTCGGTTTTATCGGTGTGGGAGAGCGGGGTTTTAGCCATGTCGAACAATTCTGTCACTTAGAAGGCGTGGAACTTAAAGCCATTTGTGATACCCACCAAGCCGTTATCGATAGAGCCGTTGAGCATATCGTTAACCAAAACCGGCCCAAACCTGCGGTCTATACAGGGAATGATCTCAGCTATCGCGAACTGTTAAACCGCGATGATATCGATATTGTGATTATTTAGACCCCGTGGGAATGGCACGCTCCCATGACCATAGATACCATGGAAAGTGGTAAGCACGCCTTTGTGGAAGTGCCATTAGCACTGACAGTGGAAGAATGCTGGCAGCTTGTCGACACCGCCGAACGCACTCAGAAAAACTGCATGATGATGGAGAACGTCAATTACGGCCGCGAAGAATTGATGGTGCTCAACATGGTGCGCCAAGGTGTGTTTGGCGAGCTGCTCCACGGTGAGGCCGCTTATATCCATGAGCTGCGCTGGCAAATGAAGGAAATCGACCATAAAACTGGTTCATGGCGCACCTATTGGCACACCAAACGCAACGGTAACCTCTATCCCACCCACGGCTTAGGGCCGATTTCTCAATATATGAACATCAACCGTGGTGACCGTTTCGATTATCTCACCTCCATGAGTTCACCCGCACTCGGGCGCGCGCTGTATGCCAAACGAGAATTCCCCGCCGATCATGAGCGTAATCAGCTCAAGTACATCAATGGCGATATGAGCACTAGCCTGATTAAAACCGTAAAGGGCCGAACCATTATGGTTCAGCACGATACCACTACTCCTCGGCCCTACAGCCGCCATAACCTTATCCAAGGCACCAATGGCGTTTTTGCCGGATTCCCAAATCGGATTGCCGTTGAGCACGGCGGTTTTGGTAAGAGTTACCACGAGTGGGATATGGACATGCAAAAGTGGTATGACAAATACGATCATCCACTCTGGCAACGAATCGGTAAAGAAGCCGAAATCAACGGCGGTCATGGCGGGATGGATTTTGTGATGCTCTGGCGTATGGTCTATTGCCTACGTAACGGCGAGGCGCTCGATCAGGATGTCTACGATGGCGCCGCTTGGTCTGTGGTGAATATTTTAAGTGAGCAATCGCTGAATAACCGCAGCAACTCGGTCAATTTCCCCGACTTTACCCGCGGTGCGTGGGAGCATGCCACGCCATTAGGTATTGTCGGCGCCTAAATCACTCTAAAGTGAGCGGTTAACGTAAAGGGATAAACTTAGGATTATCCCTTTAATAACAACCTATCGATTTAATCTTTAACGAAAAATCACCACTTTGCTGCGCACCAATCACCAGCCCTATGCTAGTCAAACGGCTTAAATCTATCGCAGCACGCTCAATCGGCTTACCGCGGCACTGGGGATGAAACGCCGTAAAAGGGATTTCGATGCGTTGCCAGTGAATAATACTGCCACCGTTAACGCCAAAGGATTGATGCTTAGCATCAGGCATTGGCGCCTGATAAACCGTGCTCTGCGGTGTATCAGCATCCTTAAGGTTCACTTTGTAGTGCTTGCTTCTGTCACGGTCGAGTTCGAGGTAAATCCCACTAAACTCGCCGACATCAAGCGGCGAAAACTCGCAGCGCACCGAGGCAAAGCCCCCCCCATTGGCGAGCGACACATGGCCGCTAAACATCCCATAGCCTAAAGGTGAGATGGTGAGCTTACTGCGTGACAGCCCGCCCATCACGGTATCATTAACGCCATACCAAGACTTAGCCGCATCTAAGTCCTTAAAATCGAAAAGGATCATAACTACTCCCATAAAAAAAGCAGCCACCGTGGTGACTGCTCTTATGATACTTTTTCTACACTAACAACAGCACACTTTATCCAAGTTTAGCTTTGTTTTCAGCGGCTTCACAAGCAGCGGCCGTAAAAATCACGTCCGTAGAGCTATTCAGTGCGGTTTCGGCCGCATCTTGGATAACCCCGATAATAAAGCCAACGGCAACCACTTGCATGGCCACATCATTAGAAATACCAAACAGGCTACAGGCCAGCGGAATAAGCAGTAACGAGCCACCAGCCACACCGGATGCGCCACAGGCCGAAATCGCCGCCACTACACTCAGCAGTAACGCCGTTAATAAATCCACCTGAATGCCTAAGGTATGCGCCGCGGCTAAGGTCAGCACGGTAATGGTAATCGCCGCGCCGCCCATGTTGATGGTTGCACCTAACGGAATAGAGACAGAATAAGTGTCTTCATGCAGCTTTAACTTTTCACACAGCGCCATATTCACTGGAATGTTCGCTGCGCTAGAACGGGTGAAAAATGCGGTTACACCACTTTCGCGCAGACAACGGATCACTAAAGGATAGGGATTACGTTTAATTTTCACGTAAACAATCAGCGGGTTAACAATCAAAGCTATGATAGCCATCGCGCCGAGTAACACGGCCAATAGCTTGGCGTAACCGGCAATGGCGGCAAAACCGGTTTCGGCAAAGGTCGCTGCCACCAGACCAAAGATACCGATAGGTGCTAAACGAATGATAAAACGCACCATTTGCGAAATACCATGGCTTACATCGGCAAATACTTGCTTGGTCGAATCGCTAGCATGGTGCAGAGCTAAACCTAAACCCACACCCCAAGCCAAAATGCCAATGTAGTTGCCCGTCATTAACGCATTGACTGGGTTATCAACCAGTTTGAAGAGTAAGGTATTGATCACTTCGCCAATGCCCTGCGGCGGGCTGGTGCCCTCAACGCCAGCGACCAACACTAAATTGGTTGGGAACATCATGCTTAACACCACGGCAGTTAACGCAGCAGCGAAGGTGCCAAATAAGTACAGCACCACAATCGGGCGCATATTGGTTTGAGTATTTTTCTTTTGATTGGCGATGGAAGACGCCACAAGGATAAACACCAGAATAGGTGCGATGGCTTTTAATGCACCTACGAAGAGACTTCCTAAAAACGCGACTTGCTTTGCGGCTTCATGTGAAAAACTGGCTAGACTCACACCAGCGATGATCCCCACGAGAATTTGCAGCACCAAACTGCCATTAGCCAACTTGGCTAACAAAGACGATTCTTGTTTCATTACTTAACCTATCGTTATTATATTTCGGCTGAGTTTCCCCACCCCACACCTTCAAAATCGAGGCCAATAAGGTTTTTATAGGATGTGACCGAACTTGTCTAGCTTTGCGGGGAAATAAGCCGATTAAATTACCCTGCCCCTGCAAAACCCTTACAAAAATCCAACATGGGGCCTAATTCGCCCGCGTAGCCGCTAAATCGGCGCCCCGCAGCATGGCTTCCACCAGCTCATGGGCATCAAACTTTGTCAGCGCCTCATTTGCGCCAACTTGGTGGGCTTGGCTGACGCTGATCTCGCTCGAAAGTGAGGTATGCAGAATGATATAAGCTTTGGCGAGAAGAGGATTGTCACGCACTTCAAACGCCAGCTCATAACCATCGAGCCCAGGCATTTCAATATCGCTGACCAGAATATCGATAGGATGATGCTCGGCGGCGGCCTGCTCCATAATCGAGAGCGCCTCTTTACCGTCAGGGGTCACAAAATAAGGAATGTTAATGCTATCGAGCGCATCGGAAAGTTGTTTGCGCGCGACCTTAGAATCATCCACCAGCAAAATACGCATGGGTTTTAACTTCTCGCGCTGCACGTCAGTTAAAATGGCGCGATTGGCCTCGGGCGCATCGGGGAAGACCTTCGACAGCAACAACTCCACGTCGAGTAACTGCACCAGCTGATTATCGTAACGCGTTACTCCAGTTAAAAAGGCATTGCGGCCTAAATTGGCCGATGGCGCTTCAATATCGCGCCAATTACACTCGATGATCTTATCAATCGCACGCACCAAAAAGCCGATAATCATCCGCTGACAATCGGTAATGATGATATAGCAATGTTGGCGCTCTTCATCGCTGATGGGGCGATAACCAATCGCTGCCGCCATATCTACCACGGGAATGGTATGGCCGCGAATCTTTGCGGCGCCCATGATCGTCGGATGAGATTGAGGAATTTTACTCAGCGGAGTGTAAGGCACTAACTCACGGATTTTAAGCGTGCCCAGAGCAAAGACCTGTGTTTGCGATAACCGAAACAGTAATAGCCCCTGGGACTGACTTGCCTTGCTTTTCATAAACCTAAATTCTCATTAACTATTCTGTTTTTATCATAACGGTTCACAAAATGAGTTGCGATAGCTAAAACCGCTATTTAGTCACCTTAGCTTATAACTGTGACTCTATTGGCAATAGCCCGAGGAAATCGGCGACAAAGATACGCCAAAATCCGGCATCAGGCTCACTGTCGTAGCGCTGCTGCGCCCCATCGTCCCACCAGACGAGATCGCCATCATCCAAGGCGAGTCGATAGGTATTCGTCGCGAGCTTTTCCTCAATATTATGGCTGACATGGCCACTCAATTGCGGCTGAGTGATCAACAATCCAAGCTCGGTATTCACCGCCGCAGAACGGGGATCAAAGTTAAATGAGCCCACAAATATCTGATTATTATCAAATACAAACGATTTGGCGTGCAGGCTGCTTTTTGAGCTGCCATGCCAGCTGTGGGAGCGCTCACCCGCCTGAGCTTTCACTTCGTAGATTTCGACGCCCGCGGCCAACAAGGTTTTTCGATACTGCTTATATCCCGCATGCACCGCCAGCACATCGGTTGCCGCCAGACTATTAGTTATGACTCGAACCCGCTTACCCGACTGCGCCAAGAGTGTGAGCAAATCGGTTCCCGATTGCGTCGGCACAAAATAAGGCGAAATGATGAGTAACTCGGACTCCACCTGCGTCAGGTAAGGTAATAACTGGCTGAGCAACCAAGTGGATTTATCGCCCTGCTGCAATTTATCGGACGGGTCAACCAGCACTAAGGCTTTGCCCCAAAACCAAGTCATGCTATCGCTCTGCAAATTTGCCAATAATTGGCTTTCGGCTAAGCGCTTCACATATTCGCTGGATTTGGACTGTTCACGCTGTTCACTCACCCGCTGCGCCAGCGCCTCAAGCTCCGCCTGCGTGGGATTATGGTCACTTAAGACTTCAATCGGATGGGTCGTGTCGGCATTCCAATATCGGTCAAATTCATCGGATATCTTAGGCACTGCATCGCCCATGGCTAACAGGTCAAAATCGCCAAATTCGAGGTCACGATTTGCCGCAAAATACTCATCACCAATATTACGCCCACCGACAATGGTCATCACATTGTCCACTGTGAACGATTTATTGTGCATCCTGTGATTTAAGCGACTAAAACCAAACAACATGGCAAGGCCGCGGTAATTGCGCTCTGTGCTTGGGTTAAACAGCCGAATATTGATGTTAGGGTGGCGCGCGAGGGCAATTAGCTGCTCGCCCATGTCGGCACTGGTCATATCATCCAGCAATAAACGCACTCGCACCCCGCGATCCGCGGCATCCATTGACATCCTCCTCGCCGTAAACGACGAGGATTCCTACTGCGGTTAGGCGCGAACGCCGGACTCGCTTCGGTGGGTTCCTGCTGCTGGCGGCATTGTTGCACCACTCACTTCACAGGCTAATCGGGCGTGTCCCGCCCTTAATACATTGATCGCGCCGACGACATCGGCGTTTTCTTCAAAGCCACATTCCACACAGGCAAACCGAGCTTGCGTGGCGCGGTTATCCTTCGATATGTGACCACAGCACGGACACGTCCGGCTGGTGTTTTTCGGTGGAACGGCGATCAGGTGGCCGCCATTCCATGCCAGCTTGTAATCGAGCTGGCGACGGAACTCAAACCAGCCTTGATCAAGAATGGCTTTATTCAGGCCTGACTTCGCCCTAACATTCCTACCCTGTTGCTCGGCGGTTCCTGCCGCTGATTTTGACATGTTTTTGACCTGCAAATCTTCAATACAGACTATCGCGTGGTTTTTGCTAATGTCGTTTGATATTTTATGCAGGTAGTCACGGCGGCTGTTGCCGATATTGGAATGAATGCGCTGAACTTTGGCTTTGGCCTTTTTCCAGTTATTGCTGAATTTTACCTTGCGGCTCATGGCCTGCTGCGCCTTGCGCAAAGCGGTTTCGTGCCGTTTGAAACTGTTGAGCGGGGCGTAGAAACGGCCATCGGACAGGGTGGCAAAGCGGGCAATGCCCATGTCAATGCCGATGGCATCGCCCTGATGCACGGCAATTTCAACTTCCAGCTCGGTCTGGATCGATACATACCACTTACCACAAACCTGACTGACCGTGACGTTTTTAATCTCACCTTCCACCGTCCGACTGTTGCGGTAACGCAGCCAGCCGAGCTTGGGCAGGAAGAGTCGATTATTGCCTTGCTCCAGTTTCACCCCTTGTGGATAGCGAAAGCTATCTGACTGACCCTTCTTTTTGAAGCGCGGGAAGTCTGCTCGTTTGGCAAAGAAATTTTTGTACGCCCGATCTAAATCTTTCAGCGACTGTTGCAGCGTTTGAGAAGGTGAATCAGACAGCCATTTTGTTTCTGGCTCTGCTTTCCATTGTGGTAACAGATTATTCAGTTCAAAGGCCGATAGTTTCTTTTCACCCTGCTCATGTCGTTCTTTTTGCAACGCCAGCGCCTTGTTATAGACAAACCGACAAGCACCGGAGAAGCGGCGCATCTGGCGCTGCTGCTCTCCAGTGACAATCAGTTCGAATTTGTAGGCTTGCAGTCGTTGCATGGCTTGCTCATACTGTGTCAATACAACTCAATTATAGATTGGTCTATGGAAATTGAAAGCGATTTAAGGCATGGCAGGCATTGTGTTTTTAAAATGCACGTTCATTTGGTCTTTGTAACAAAATACCGACGAAATGTCTTTACCAAAGAAGTGCTGGATGATCTAAAAATCTTTTTTGAAAAGGTCTGTCTTGATTTTGAATCAGAGCTGGTTGAGTTCGACGGTGAAGACGACCATGTGCATTTGTTGGTGAATTACCCGCCGAAGGTGGCCGTGTCGAATCTGGTTAACAGTCTCAAAGGTGTATCCAGCCGGATGATCCGAAAAAAGAATTACCCTTCGATCAAAAAGAAACTCTGGGGAGGTGCGCTCTGGTCGCCCAGTTATTTTGCGGGGAGCTGTGGTGGTGCGCCAATTGAGATCATCCGGCAGTATATTGAGCAGCAACAAACTCCGGCGTAGCCCTCAGAACGGCTTCGCCGTTGCGCTATTCATCCTCGCCCTGAACGGCGAGGTTTTCCGCGCTATCCGATAAATATAATATTGCAGATCGATACTGCTGACGGCGGACTCAATCAGCAACAAGCGAGCGACGAAGGCATCGACCCCATCACCGAGGGGAAATACCCCAGTTTGCTCGGGATGCTGCGTCATGGCGGTTTTTACCGCCTGATACAGGGTGGAGTTTTCGGCTAAGGGATAGGCTGTTTCAATTGATTTTGCGGGTAATTCTGCCATTGAGCTACAACCGTTAATCAACAGGAGCAAAAGCCCCCAAAAGGGAAGCGAGAGACGAAATACCATTTGTTTGACGGGATAACTCTTGCGTTTTTGCCCCATCTTCTTGGCAAGATGCTGGGCGATTGTGTTGGCGAAGGTGGCGCCACAACTGCGCGATGATATCCCTAATATCGTCACTAAATGGTATTCCTTATTTTATGAATTCAGATGGTTAGTCCTGTAACGCATAGAGCACATCGAAGGCAAACTGGTCCCAACCTTCGGCAGTAAACGCAATATCGCGAATACTGCGTACTTGACTAACGGCATGCAAAGGCGCGGCGCCATTGACCATCAAGTAATAGGCCATAATAAGCCCAGTACGGTCTTTACCCGAGCGGCAATGGATTAGCACGGGCAAGTTATCGGCTTCACACTGCTGAATAAACGCCAGCGCACGCGGTAGCTGGGCAACACATATTGCAACATCCCCTTCCTGCGGCGGGACATTGCGGGAGAAAGGAATGCATTCATAACGCAATCCATGATGCTTAAAACTGCCCGGCTCACAGCCCTCTCCGCCATTCACGGATAACACGGCACGGATCCCAGAGTCCTTAAGCTCGGCTAAATCCCAAGGATCCTTATTGGGGCCACTTCGACCCGCTATCTTGCCTTCAACTAACCAAAATAGATGCTGCATACTGCTCCCACAAACCAGATGCGAAGGGACATGAGATGCACTAAGCATAACTCACGCCCAAGGAATTAAGACTTTTTACCCCAAAATTCAAGGTTCGCCGCGGGTAACTGTTTACGCTTTTTCTTGCCAGTGCCTTCGGGTTTAGCCTGCGGTTTTTCCTGCGCCAACACTTCCAGTGGCATCTCGGCATTCGCTTCAAATCCGGTGATTTGTTCACGTACCAGTTTGATTTTGTTTTTCTTTTCAATCACGCCGAAGTGATGATATTCCTCATGGGAAATCAAGGTCACCGCCAAACCCGCCTCTCCCGCGCGGCCGCTACGACCAATACGGTGCATATAATCGGCCGGGCTTCTTGGCAAATCGAAGTTAATCACCACAGGGAGTTTATCAATATCAATACCGCGGGCTGCGATATCAGTCGCAATCAATACACTGATTTCGCCACTTTTAAAGCCATCGAGTACCCGAGTACGCGCGCCTTGCGCCTTATCGCCATGGAAGACTTCGGCACTGATCCCACGTTTAGACAGCTTCTGTGCGAGGTGATTACAAGTATTTTTAGCGCTAACAAAAATAAGCGCCTGCGACCACTGATGCTGTTTAATCAAGTGTGCCAATAGCGCCGTTTTTTGTTCACGGTTGACTGTGATAACACGCTGTTCAATAGTGCTTTCTTGCTCACTTTGCAGATGATATTCAAGCGGTTGATGGAGTAATTTGGCCGTGAGTGCTCGGACTTCTTCAGGGAATGTAGCCGAAAACAATAAGGTTTGTTTCTTGGCGGGCAGCGCCTCAAGCACTTGATTTAATTCATCGGTAAACCCAAGGCATAACATGCGGTCAGCTTCATCCAGCACTAAGGCCGAGACGCGGTTTAACTTAAGCGCATTACTGGCTAATAAATCCAATAAACGGCCAGGCGTTGCCACCAGCACATCGGCCCCCGCGCGTAAGCTTTGCATTTGCAGATTGACAGACACGCCGCCGAACGCCGCGACTATCTTAAGTTGGCCATTGAAGTGAGAAGCATAGGATAAAAAGCTATCGGCAACTTGCTGCGCCAATTCGCGAGTTGGCACCAGTACCAAACAACGCACTTGGCCTGCCGACTTTTCCGCAGTTTTCGCCTCAAACAGGCGCTGCAATAACGGCACGGCAAAGGCGGCCGTTTTGCCTGAGCCCGTATTCGCCCCCGCTAATACGTCCCGTCCACTGAGCACGGCCGGAATAGTGGCCGCTTGTATGGGCGTAGGGGCCGCATAGGTCAGCTCAGAGAGTCGATTACACAGGGGCGCAATAATGCCAAGTTCGGCAAAGCTGGCAACGGAGGAAGAAGCTTGGGTCATAAAAAATTACATGGCTCATCAATAACAAATATGACCGCTATTCTAACGTAAAATGCGCTCCCTTGCTTGTCGATTCCAGCATTAACAGCTGTTGTTTCATCGTAAGTCCATAGGCATAACCGGTTAATTGGCCATTTTTACCAATGATACGGTGACAGGGCACAATAATCGCGATGGGATTGGCACCATTGGCGGCACCCACCGCCCTGACGGCTTTGGGCCTGTCGATGCGCTGGGCGATATCGCCATAACTGTAACTCTGCCCATAACCGACCTGCACCAGCGCCTGCCACACCTGCTGCTGAAATTCGGTTCCCTTAGGCGCTAAGCTTAAGTGGAACTCAGTTAGCTCACCGCGAAAATATTTCTGAAGCTGCGCCTTTGCCTGCTCAATATGGCTTTTGGCCCGCGCGAGTTCGACATCAGTTGCAACCTTTAGCGGGATCTCCGTTCGGCTCGACCCTACGACCGTTAAGTGGCTTAATCCGTAGGCATTGGCATTGAGTTGTAGTACGCCGACAGGGGTACTTAAGGTATCGACAGCGCAGGGCTGATAATCTTTGGCCGTTGGCGCGCTAATCAATTGGGAGAAATTCGGGCTCATAATGGGTCTCGTAAACGGCTTTAGTACAGTGTTTTCGTACTGTGTTTCAAATAGTAATAGTGGCTCTCATATGGAGCCTAGGTATTGGATACATAACGAGTGGCCAGAAATACCTTATGCATTGGACCACAGCTGAAAGGTTAAATAACTCCCCCAAGGGGCGATATCCGCACTCACCCGCTGTGCAAGCACCGTATAATCCAGCTGTTTTACCGCTTCAATATCCAAGCCTTTTTGCTCGGCAACACTGGCTACCAATTGTTTTTTAACAATTAAATCCGTGTGCAAGAAGATATTCGGATCGCCAAGTCCACGTAATTTGGCGTAGGCAATGGTCCAAGGGCCTATGCCTTTTACCCCAATCCACTCATCGACTGAGGCTTCGGGCTGCTCACAGATAAAGGCTGCAAGCGCATTGAGCGCCAGTTTGCGCGCGCCGGGCATTTTAAGCTCATCGAGACTCGCTTCACGAATCGCCTGCGGTGTGGGGAACAGGCGATATTCCCGCCCGTTTAAACTAAAGCGCTCGCCATAGGCTTCGACCAATATATTCAGTAATTTAGTCGCCTGCACTACGCTCACCTGCTGACCTAAGACCGCTCGACAACCCGCCTCAAATACCGCGCCAGCGCCAGGGATCCTAAGCCCGGATTTGCTACTGAGTTTTAGATCGGTCAAGTGCGCTAGGTTGTGTTCAATCAGCTGCATATCGGCATCGAGATCTAAAATGCGCCGCACTTGGGTGATGAGCTTTTGTAGGCCCGATATGGGCGAGTCGGGCGTTAACGTCAGCGTGATTTTAAAGCGATGCAAAGGCGCCTCATGGACGATATGTACCACAGCGCGGATATCCTCAATTTGCAGAGTACGGCCATACTCAAGTGGTATATTTGGGTCAATCGCCCCATGGGAGTGAGGGTTTGCATTATCGCTAAACCATTCCATGCCTTCGACGGCGCGCAGGCGATAAAAGGCTAATTGCGCCGCCCAATCGAGTGGCGGTCGATAATACTGATACAGACTCAAGCTGTGCGCTGGCATCTCCTGCGAACAAGCGAGTTCGGCACTCTCCCCGTCGTCTATTTTAATAGTCGATTTCTGACTGGATTTTCGCAACTGGGTGGGCGTTAATTGCAGCGCCTGCTGAAATGCCTCGTTAAAACGGCGAATACTGTTAAAGCCTGCGGCAAGGGCGACCTGAGTGATGGGCAACTGCGTCTGATGCAACAACTGCTTTGCGAACAATAACTGACGATAGAGGGCAAATTGTTTAGGTGAAGTGCCAAATCCTGCGGTAAATAATTTATTTAAATAACGGCTGCTGATCCCCAATTTGTCCGCCAAGGCCTCGACCGTTAATCCGTGCTCACCAGATAAGGCGCCAGCTTCAATCAAACCTATGGCTCTGTCTAGGGTTGTGTTAGTGCCTTTCCACGGATTAGAGCCAGGAGCACTGTCGGGGCGGCAACGTAGACAAGGCCTGAGTCCCGCCTGTGCAGCTTTAATGGCCGAGTCAAAATAACGCACATTTTCTTCCTTCGGCGCTACTGCTGGGCACACTGTTCGGCAATAAATCCCCGTACTTAACACGCCCACAAAGAACTTACCGTCAAAACGTGGATCGCGGCTCATGCGCGCTTCACGGCAAATCCCGGCGGATATTTGGCAATCCTGCGCGTCGCTTGATGTCGGCTCGGATGGCGGTTGTGGGGCTGAATTTTGGCTCACGCTTGTCTGCTTCATTTGGCTATCCGACACTCTTATTCACAATTTTGTACTTGTCGGTTACTGTACGTCACCCTATGCTAGCACACTCGCGGAAAACGGAACTGGATCATCGCGTGCTTTTAAAGTGCAAGATCCTATATGCTAGACACCTCGACGTTTTCCCCATCCACTTTTCTCAATAAAATAGAGTCAATTCATGTTTAAACGATTTGAATCTTGGGTTGAAGCCCTGCCCGATGGCGAACCAACCAAGCCGCCCACGGGGGTATATGCGTTTTGCCGCCATTACACTAAGGGCTATGAATTACCGCTTATATTAATGTCAGTGCTGACGGCATTAATCGCCATGCTCGAAGTCTCGCTCTTTGGCTTTATGGGGCAATTAGTCGATTGGTTAGTGAAAAAAAGCCCTGAGACGCTCTTTCAAGATGAAGGCTCGACGCTGTTATTAATGGGGCTGATGGTCCTAGTGGTGATGCCATTATTAGTGCTATTTCATGCGCTGATCATGCATCAAACCTTGCTGGGTAATTATCCCATGTCGATTCGTTGGCTTGCGCATCGCTATCTGCTCAAGCAAAGCGTGTCCTTCTATCAAAATGATTTTGCCGGCCGCATTGCCACTAAAGTGATGCAAACTTCCCTTGCGGTCCGTGAAACCGTAATGAAACTGCTCGATGTGCTGGTGTACATTTTAGTGTATTTCACCTCCATGCTGGTGATGGTGGCCAGTGCCGATGTTCGTCTGGTGATCCCCATGCTGATCTGGCTGGCGCTCTATATCGGTTTACAGTGGTATTTTGTGCCTAGGCTGAAAACAGTTTCGACTGAACAGGCCGATGCGCGCTCGACGATGACAGGACGCATTGTCGACAGTTACACCAATATCACCACGGTGAAACTCTTCGCCCATACGGATAAAGAAGCCGAGTATGCCAAGGCGAGTATGCGCAGTTTCCTCGACACTGTGTACCGCCAGATGCGCCTTGTCACGGGGATCAGTGTTAGTGTGCAAGTGATTAACTATATGCTCGCCTTCAGTATTGCCGCTGTGTCTATCCTGCTCTGGAGTGACAATGCCATCTCCGTTGGAGCGATTGCGATTGCCGTGAGTTTAGCGCTGCGTCTCAATGGCATGTCGCAATGGATCATGTGGGAAATCAGTTCGTTATTTGAAAATATCGGCACAGTAACCGATGGGATGAATACCCTTTCCAAGACAACACTTATCCAAGATTCGCCCAATGCCAACACTTTAGTGGTTGAGCAAGGACGTATCGATTTTAATCAGGTGAGTTTCCATTACGGCGAAGAAACTGGTGTTATTGAAGATCTGAACCTCAATATCAAAGCGGGCGAAAAGGTCGGTCTCGTTGGCCGCTCGGGCGCGGGTAAGTCCACGCTAGTGAACCTGTTGATGCGTTTTTACGATGTTGAGAAAGGCCAAATTTGTATCGATGGTCAAGATATTAAAGCGGTCAAGCAGGACTCACTGCGTTCACAGATTGGTATGGTGACCCAAGATACGTCTCTACTGCATCGCACTATTCGGGAGAATATTCTTTACGGTAATCCTGATGCGAGCGAAACCCAGCTCGAGCATGCAATAAAACAGGCTCAGGCCCATGATTTTATTAATGAACTGACCGATCCTAATGGCAACCATGGCTTAGATGCACAAGTGGGTGAACGTGGGGTTAAGCTCTCCGGCGGACAGAGACAACGTATCGCTATTGCTCGGGTACTTTTGAAAAATGCGCCGATTTTACTGCTCGATGAGGCGACTTCTGCCTTGGACTCCGAAGTGGAAGCTGCGATTCAGGAAAGCTTGTATGAACTAATGCAAGGAAAGACTGTGATCGCAATTGCCCATAGATTGTCCACTATCGCGGCGATGGACAGATTAATCGTGCTCGATCAAGGTCGTATCGTCGAGCAAGGCACCCATCAAGAGTTGATTGCTGCTGGCGGTATCTATGCCCAGCTTTGGGCGCATCAAACTGGTGGCTTCCTCGGGATTGAGTAGCTTTGCGTTTCTTAAGCGCACCACCTTTCACTTTGATTTGAAAAATCATTGAGTTTAGATGTAAAAGGCGATCTAGAGTCGCCTTTTTATTTGGCTTTATTATTAGTCTTATTGTTTGCGCTTGCTTTATTGGCTGGCTGGTACAGGCACACAGAGTTTGTTGCCAGCACTTATCCTCAACAATATCCGCATCCTCAAAATATCCACAAATTGGGCTTTAAGTATGGTGCTCAGCTTAGAGCGCACGTGGTTTACTCTCATGTCGCTACTGCGATTTGATAAGAGGTAAATACAGCAAAAAGTACAGTACCAACACCCCTACTACCCCCAAGACAAATAAACTGATACGGGCTCAATAGAATTGGCTTATGGCTTATGGCTCATGGCTTATGGCTTATGGCTTATGGCTTATGGCTTATGGCTTATGGCAGGATAACGAATTTTAGATACAAAAAAACCACCTAAAGGTGGCTTATTGTTCTCAACTAACATTAGCGATTAATCTTAGTTGAGGTGGTATCCCCTAGGGGATTCGAACCCCTGTTACCGCCGTGAAAGGGCGGTGTCCTAGGCCTCTAGACGAAGGGGACACAAGGACTGATTTTTAGTCTCATCACTGAGGTCTTGCTGTTATCTCACAAATCACTCGCTAGTCATTTGTGATGGCACCCTATCTTTAAGGGATAGAGTGGTATCCCCTAGGGGATTCGAACCCCTGTTACCGCCGTGAAAGGGCGGTGTCCTAGGCCTCTAGACGAAGGGGACACAAGGACTTATGTTTTTCCTCATAACTGAGGTCTTGTTAGTTATCTCACAAATCACTCGCTAGTCATTTGTGATAGCACCCTATCTTTAATGGATAGGATGGTATCCCCTAGGGGATTCGAACCCCTGTTACCGCCGTGAAAGGGCGGTGTCCTAGGCCTCTAGACGAAGGGGACACAAGGACTTATGTTTTTCCTCATAACTGAGGTCTTGCTAGTTATCTCACAAATCACTCGCTAGTCATTTGTGAGAGCACCCTATCTTTAAGGGATAGAGTGGTATCCCCTAGGGGATTCGAACCCCTGTTACCGCCGTGAAAGGGCGGTGTCCTAGGCCTCTAGACGAAGGGGACACAAGGACTGATGTTTAGCCTCATCACTGAGGTCTTGCTAGTTATCTCACAAATCACTCGTTAGTCATTTGTGATAGCACCCTATCTTTAAGGGATAGAGTGGTATCCCCTAGGGGATTCGAACCCCTGTTACCGCCGTGAAAGGGCGGTGTCCTAGGCCTCTAGACGAAGGGGACACAAGGACTGATGTTTAGCCTCATCACTGAGGTCTTGCTAGTTATCTCACAAATCACTCGTTAGTCATTTGTGATAGCACCCTATCTTTAAGGGATAGAGTGGTATCCCCTAGGGGATTCGAACCCCTGTTACCGCCGTGAAAGGGCGGTGTCCTAGGCCTCTAGACGAAGGGGACACAAGGACATATTAATTTGAAAACTATTAATGACTAACAGTGCTCTCGCTTAATACGGCGAATTTGGTGGAGCTAGACGGGATCGAACCGTCGACCTCTTGCATGCCATGCAAGCGCTCTCCCAGCTGAGCTATAGCCCCAAATTCTTTCGACATACTGATATTCAGTATATATCGCAGAAACTGGATTTGTTCTTACCAAACGACTCGTTAGTCATTTGCTAGGAACCCTATGTGATAAACATAGTGGTATCCCCTAGGGGATTCGAACCCCTGTTACCGCCGTGAAAGGGCGGTGTCCTAGGCCTCTAGACGAAGGGGACACAAGGACATATTAATTTGACTCGCATTATTACTAACGCTCATCTCGCTTAATATCGGCGGTAAGTTTGGTGGAGCTAGACGGGATCGAACCGTCGACCTCTTGCATGCCATGCAAGCGCTCTCCCAGCTGAGCTATAGCCCCAAACTTATCAAGCTGTATTTAAGTGCACTACAAGCATTCGCTCGTGTGTCTCAACTACGGGGCGCATTCTATGCAGCGCACCTAAATGTGTCAACTCGTTTTTTAGGAATTTATTCTATCTGCTACAAATTCAATCGCTTTGGATATTCTTTGCTCAGAACGCGCCTTTCCTATTAAGAATAAGGTGATATCTAAGCCAGGAGACTGCCCTGCACCTGTCACAGCGACACGTAATGGCATACCGACTTTACCCATTCCGACTTCTAATTCGGTCGCGGTGGCTTCAATCGCTTGGTGGATAGCTTCAACAGTCCATTCAGTTAATGCTGCCAGTTTTTGTTGCACTAATTGCAATGGCTCAAGCGCGACACCACGTAAGTGCTTTTTCGCTTGCTCGGCATCAAACTCTGCGAAGTCTTCATAGAAGTAGCGGCTAGAAGCGGCTAACTCTTTTAAGGTCTTAGCGCGTTCAGCCAGAGCCGTCACTACCGCAGATAACGCAGGGCCATTTGAGGTATCGATCTTTTGATCGTCCATATGCCATTGTAAGTGCGACGCTACATATTCAGGATCGAGTGTCTTAATATAGTGTTGGTTTAACCAAACCAGTTTTTCGGTATTAAAGGCAGAAGGCGCTTTGTTGATGTCGTCTAATTTAAAGAGCTGCTTCATTTCTTCTAAAGAGAACACTTCTTGATCGCCATGTGACCAACCTAAGCGAACTAAGTAGTTAAGCAGTGCTTCAGGCAGATAACCATCATCACGGTATTGCATTACGCTTACCGCACCATGGCGCTTAGATAACTTGGCACCGTCATCCCCTAAAATCATCGACACGTGGGCATATTCAGGAATAGGTGCGCCTAATGCTTTAAGGATGTTGATTTGACGTGGGGTGTTGTTGATATGGTCTTCACCACGCACCACACAAGTGATCCCCATATCCCAATCGTCGACAACCACACAGAAGTTATAAGTAGGAACGCCATCGGTACGCGCAATGATCAGATCATCTAATGCATCGTTTGAGAATTCGATACGACCACGAACATGGTCATCAAACACCACTGAACCGCCGATGGGATTTTTGAAACGCACAACAAAAGGCTCGTCAGTGTCACGCGCTGGCAAGTCACGGCAGCAACCATCGTACTTTTGTGCTTCGCCATTTGCCGCTTGTGCTTCTCTTAATGCATCGATACGTTCACGCGAGCAATAACATTTATAAGCAGTGCCCTGCTCTAACATCTGCGCGATGATTTCGTTATAACGATCAAAACGCTTAGTTTGATAGTAC
Organism: Shewanella sp. GD04112; assembly: GCF_029835735.1. NCBI lineage: Bacteria > Pseudomonadati > Pseudomonadota > Gammaproteobacteria > Alteromonadales > Shewanellaceae > Shewanella > Shewanella sp. GD04112. The sequence goes on along the minus strand of NZ_JAOEAL010000001.1, from coordinate 1,672,676 downwards.
GGGCCCTCGTCCCACGTCAAACCTAACCAGTTCATGCCCTCTAAAATGGCATCACAGGCAGCCTGAGTTGAACGTTCAATATCCGTATCTTCGATACGTAAAACAAACTCACCATTATTGGCACGAGCTTGTAACCAAGAATAAAGAGCTGTACGGGCACCGCCCACGTGCAAAAAGCCTGTTGGGCTTGGGGCAAAACGCGTCTTAGTTGTCATAATGGGACACTAACCTATATAAAGTCGTCTAGATAAAGACAATCACGGTAAAAAGTGGGCTTATTCTAGCAGCCTAAGTCTGCGCTGCAAATGGCACTGAGTGTAGGTATTGCAGATCCCCTCAAAGTATCAGCCCAAAGGTGAGCACTTTAGATTACTCTGCTAAAGAGTAGAACCCAGCAATAAATATCCGAAAACAAACACTCGAAAACCCAAGCCATGTCATCGAAACTAAATAAAGGACGCATCTCTATTTAGAAACATGCCATCAATCAAGATTTCGCAAAATAGATGAAGAGAATGGCGCAGCGCCCTCCTCCCTTTATCGTTCAAGCCGTATAGACAACACTCTTTAGCCTAAAAAAGCCGCAAACCCTCAAAAAAGAACGCTTAACGATGCAATTGGCTGACTTATTGGCAAGGTGAGTGCAAAAACCTGAAAAGAAAATACCGACGGAATTGTCCAATAAAGTAACACTTTGAATGATGACGTGATTAACATTAAGTCAATCCGAGCAAAAATAGCGCGACCAATGCTTTTTTCATTAAAAAGCGTTGACACTCGATCGAACCTCCCTATAATACGGCTCCACACAGCAGAGGTCGCTTAGCTCAGCTGGGAGAGCACCTCCCTTACAAGGAGGGGGTCACTGGTTCGATCCCAGTAGCGACCACCATGTGATAAATGCAAATTTAATCATGGTATACAAGTTGTTATATGCCCGGGTCGCTTAGCTCAGCCGGGAGAGCACCTCCCTTACAAGGAGGGGGTCACTGGTTCGATCCCAGTAGCGACCACCATATACTTCTCATTCACTGTGTCGTCATTCTCCGGTCGCTTAGCTCAGCCGGGAGAGCACCTCCCTTACAAGGAGGGGGTCACTGGTTCGATCCCAGTAGCGACCACCATATTTTTAGAATGACATTAAAATTTGTATTGAAAGAATTCCGGTCGCTTAGCTCAGCCGGGAGAGCACCTCCCTTACAAGGAGGGGGTCACTGGTTCGATCCCAGTAGCGACCACCATATTCTTCAGTACAGATTTACCCCGGGTCGCTTAGCTCAGCCGGGAGAGCACCTCCCTTACAAGGAGGGGGTCACTGGTTCGATCCCAGTAGCGACCACCATATTCCCCCAAAAACTTTACCCCTAGCTCAACTCAACTATGCTTGATCTTAATCAGCATCTGCTTAACTGAGTCTGTTACCCAGTATTCAATCCGATTAAACGCTGCTGATTGTTGCCTTAGGCATATTCGGAGATCAGCACTATGGCCAGCGTCAGTCAATCTGCATCCCTCACCAATATTGCAGCGTATTTAAAACATACCCATGCCTGCGATGAACAAACCGCGCTGAGGGAAGCCCGTGAAGTTATGCACAATCTCGTCAGCATGCGCCAATAAGGCTTTATTACTGGCTGGTACTTCGATGAACGCGGGCATTTGGAGTTACTTCCGAGTGATGAAATCCTTAAGCGAATTGGCGAAGATCATGGCTGACTCCCGCATTGCTTCCTCTTCGCCATCTCAGCTATCCCCTGCTTCACAGTCATTTTTCAGCCAGCTTTTGATCTAAAAGCAACTTATTTTGCTCAGTTAATCATCAAGCTAAAAACCTCTGCTAATACCCCACAAAATGCAGTTTGGGTGGATTTCCACCCATAGCTAAAATCAACGTGAGCGAGATCTCACCCACAAAACTAAAAGTGTGACAAACATCAAATGAACTACACTTTATTAACCAAACACTTACAGAGTGCATCGTAAGTTGGCGTGGTATTTGCCTTTATTAAGACAGACCTCAGGGAAATCAAGGCTGTATTCCTACTCACACTTGGTAACAAACTAACCAAGGCTGAGGACAAATCCTAACAACAGAAAAAGGAACTCAAAAATGACATTGAATCAACAAATGGGTATCACACGTCCATTAAAAACCGTAGCTAAGATGCTGGCACTGGCCTCAGTGTTCGCGACCAGCTTTAACGTGTTTGCGGCGCCCGTTGAAATCAAGTTCTCCCACGTGGTTGCAGAAAATACGCCAAAGGGTCAAATGGCGTTGAAGTTTAAAGAACTCGTTGAGCAACGTTTACCTGGTGAATATACGGTCAGTGTATTCCCTAACTCACAGTTATTTGGGGATAACAACGAGTTAGCGGCACTGCTGTTAAACGATGTGCAATTTGTCGCGCCTTCTCTCTCAAAATTTGAACGTTATACCAAACGCCTACAGGTTTTCGACCTGCCATTCCTGTTTAATGACATGGATGCAGTAAACCGTTTCCAACAGGGTGAAGCCGGTCAAGCACTGCTGAACTCTATGAGCCGCAAAGGTATTGTGGGTTTAGGTTATCTGCACAATGGTATGAAGCAGTTTTCTGCGAACACACCACTGAAACAGCCTTCAGATGCTAAGGGCTTAAAATTCCGTGTAATGGCATCTGACGTATTAGCCGCCCAGTTTGATGCTGTGGGCGCTATCCCTGTGAAGAAACCATTCTCTGAAGTGTTCACCCTGCTGCAAACCCGTGCGATCGACGGTCAAGAAAACACTTGGTCTAACACTTACTCACAAAAATTCTACGAAGTTCAAAGCCAAATCACCGAAAGTAACCACGGCGTGCTGGACTACATGGTCGTGACCTCTGATGCCTTCTGGAAGAGCTTACCAGCGGATAAACGTAAAGTGATCAAAGAAGCCTTAGATGAATCTATCGCCTTAGGTAACAAGATCGCCGCTGAAAAAGATAACGAAGACAAGCAATTAATCCTTGATTCTAAACGTTCGCAACTGGTGACCTTAACACCGGATGAGCGTCAAAAATGGATTGATGTAATGAAACCTGTTTGGGCGAAATTTGAAGACCAAGTAGGTAAAGATGTGATTGAAGCCGCTGTTGCTGCAAATAAACAATAATGAAATAAACCGCTTAACCTCTATTTGGGGTTAAGCGGTATTTGAGCGAGGGGAGTACAGCTGTGATATCGCGAATTTTTGGTTACTTTGAAGAAGGGGTGCTCAACCTCTTAATCACCTTAATGACACTCTTAGTGTTCACAGAGGTAGTGGCGCGGTTTTTCTTCAATACCGGTTTTTTATGGATCCAAGAACTGACCTTAACCCTTTGTGGTTGGTTTGTGCTTTTTGGTATGTCCTATGGGGTGAAAGTCGGTGCTCACATCGGTGTTGATGCGTTTGTAAAAAATCTGCCCCCTAAGGCTAAAAAGATCACTTCCCTAGTGACGGCATTGATTTGCTTAGCTTATTGCGGACTATTTTTAAAAGGTAGCTGGGAATATCTGTCACAGATGTACCAAATCGGCGTACCGATGGAAGATATTCACTTTCCTAAGTTCCTGTTAAACAGCTTAGATCCCGACTTTGCTTGGAACACCTTAAAGATTGATGTCGAAGACGGCGCTGTGCCCATTTGGTTATCCCAAAGCATTCTATTAATTGGTTTTAGCATGTTGACTTGGCGTTTCTTAGAACTGTTTATCGCCATCCTACGCAACCAAGTTTCTGGATTCCAATTTGCCGATGAAGCGAAAGAAAGCATGCATTTAATTGACGAAGGTGCTCAGCACGCACAACAAGAAACAGACAATAAGGAAGCGAAGTAATGGCCATTGCGACCCTCTTTACTGCCCTACTCGTCTGTATGTTTTTAGGTATGCCTATCGCGATTGCGTTAGGTTTCTCGAGCATGCTGACGATTTTATTCTTCTCCAACGACTCCCTCGCCTCAGTGGCGTTAAAACTTTATGAGTCATCGTCAGAGCACTATACCCTGCTGGCGATCCCCTTCTTTATTCTGTCCTCAGCCTTTCTGTCAACCGGTGGGGTGGCACGACGGATCATCGACTTTGCGATGGACAGTATCGGCCATATCCGTGGCGGTTTAGCCATGGCCTCTGTGATGGCCTGTATGTTGTTTGCCGCGGTATCGGGTTCATCTCCAGCAACTGTGGCCGCCATCGGTTCCATTGTTATCGTCGGTATGGTGAAAGCAGGTTACCCCGAAAAGTTTGCCGCCGGTGTGATTACCACTTCTGGCACCTTAGGGATTTTGATCCCCCCTTCAATCGTGATGCTAGTGTATGCGGCGGCGACGGAAGTCTCGGCTGCCAGAATGTTTATGGCGGGCTTAATCCCAGGTTTGATGATGGGTTTCCTGCTGATGATAGTGATTTATATCGTCGCCCGTTTTAAAAATCTGCCATCACGCCCCTTCCCTGGCTTTAAACAACTGGGGATTTCCAGTGCTAAAGCCTTAGGTGGTCTGGCGCTGATCATTATCGTGTTAGGTTCAATCTATGGCGGTGTAGCCAGTCCAACCGAAGCCTCTGCCGTAGCCTGTATGTATGCCTATTTCATTGCGGTATTTGGTTATCGCGATATTGGCCCATTGAAAAATGTCGCATGGCGTAACCCTAATGAGCCGATCCCCAGCGCCATTGTCCGTAACTTAGGCCATATGGCGCTCGGACTGATTAAAACCCCAATCGACAAAGAAATCCGCCATGTGGTGCGCGACGGGGCAAAGGTCAGCATCATGTTGCTGTTTATCATTGCCAACGCCATGCTATTCGCCCACGTGCTGACTACTGAGCGTATTCCCCATATCATTGCCGAACATATTGTGGGCATGGGCTTACCTGCGTGGGGCTTCTTAATCATTGTCAACTTACTGCTGTTAGCGGCGGGTAACTTTATGGAGCCATCGGCCATCGTGCTGATTATGGCGCCAATCTTGTTCCCGATTGCCACCCACTTAGGTATCGACCCTATCCACTTAGGCATCATCATGGTGGTGAACATGGAGATTGGTATGCTGACACCGCCGGTGGGGCTTAACCTCTTCGTGACGGCGGGGATCACAGGCCGCAGTATCGGCTGGGTGATCCAATCAGTACTACCTTGGTTAGCACTGATGTTGGCCTTCTTGGCGCTTATCACCTACGTGCCACAAATCTCCCTGTTCTTGCCAGAATTTCTGGATAAGCTCAACGGATATTAATCTCAAGGAATAAGGATTATTCCTTGATTCTAGATAGTTTTTAAGCGAGCCTACTCAGGCTCGCTTTGTTTTATTCAGTGTGGACAGGATTACCTGCTATGTTGCCCATGACGCCCAAGGCCAAACAACGTCTTTTAATGACCATAGTGCTACTTGCGGGCTTATTTGCCATCTTAAAATTGACCTACTGGGTGCACTTTCATCAGGGCAAAATTGAAATACAACAACAATCCGAGCGACAACTCAAAGAGCTGGTTAGCTTCTTAGATGGCGCCCTGTCGCGTTACGAGAGTATCCCCCACGTACTTTCAACTAACCCTATGCTCGCTAATGTGCTCAACGATCAACAAAACCCCAAGAAGGTGCAAGAGCTCAACCTGTACTTGGAAGAAATTCAGCATGTCACTGAGGCATCCGATATCTATCTTATCGACGCCCTAGGCATTGCGATTGCCGCCAGCAACTGGCAGCAGAGTTTTTCGTTTATCGGCAAAGACTACTCCTTCAGACCCTATTACACCGACGCGATTTCGGGCAATTTAGGCCGCTACTATGCGGTGGGCACCAGTTCGGATAAACGTGGTTTTTACTTCTCTTACCCTATTTATCAGCAAGGCGCCAAAGGCATTCTGGGCGCCATTATTGTAAAAGTGGATATCGCCGATATCGAGCAGCAAAGCACCAGCATTGCGATGGCGGGGCAATATCAATTCCTCATCAGCGACCCCGACGATATCGTATTTATCTCCAGTGTCGATGAATGGCGCTTAGCCTCACTCACGCCGCTAACTCAGGCCAAACAATATGCCTTAAATGCCTCAAAACGTTACGCGGAGCGGCCGATTGGCGAATTACTGATAAAGCCACAATATCAAGAAGATAGTCTGAGTAATGGCCATATCTATCAAATTCGCTCCGGCAACAGTCAGGCGCAATATATGGACACCCATCATTTGATGACCAAGGCGGGTTGGCGGGTGCATATTCTGGCGCCGATGAAACCCCTGCTCGAATCCATGCCCGCACTTATGCTGTTATCGGCCTCTATCTACTTACTGCTCGCCTTAGGCTTACTCTTTAGTAGCGAGCGGCGCCGCAACTTGCAACGTATGCAACTCGCCCAGAGTTTACTGGAGCAAAGAGTGGAAGAGCGCACCCAAGATCTGCAACAGGCCAATGATCGCCTCAAAGATACTCAGGATGAACTCATTCAAGCGGCTAAGTTGACCGTGATAGGTAGCCTATCCGCCAGTATCAACCATGAACTGAATCAACCCTTAGCCGCCCTTCGCAGCTATGCGCAAAATACCCAGACCTTCCTCGCCCGCAATATGCCGGATAAAGCCTCTGATAACCTTAAAATTATCATCGAACTGACCGACCGGTTAGCCGATATTGTCGGCCAATTTAAGAGTTTTACCCGTAAGAGCCAAGGCACGGATAGCGCGACCGATCTCAAGGGCTGTATCAAGCAAGCCCTGACCATAGTCCAGCCCGAAATCGACAAGCAAGGGGTTGAGCTCGATGTGCTGTTGCCAGAAGGCCAATATCAGGTTTGGGGTGATAAAGTGCGATTGCAGCAAGTGTTTGTGAATATTATGAGCAACGCGATTGTCGCCATGCAGCAATCTTCAAAACGGACACTGAGTATTAGGGTAAACTGTGCGGACAAGTTCTGTATCAGTATTCAGGACTCAGGCCCCGGGGTGCGCGAGAGCCAGATGGAGAAGATTTTCGAGCCCTATTTCACCACCAGCGAGCGTACAGGGCTTGGTCTGGGTTTATCCATTTCCCAGCGCATTATCGAGTCTATGCAGGGGCAAATTAATGTTGCCAATGCCGAGGACGGCGGCGCCATTTTCCATATTATTTTACCGATTTATTTAGCCGAGGAACGTCAGTCATCATGAGTCTGCCCAATTCAATTCAAGACTATAGCGTACTGATCATCGACGATGAGCCCCATATTGGCACAGTGCTCGTACAGCTTTTTGAGCTTGAAGGCATTAAAGCCTTCGCCACTACCGATCCCAAAGGGATTGCCAAATTACTCGACAGGGACTGGGCGGGCGTGGTGATTTCCGATGTGAATATGCCGCAACTCGATGGCATCAGCCTGATGCAACAAATTCGTCAACAGGACCCCGATTTACCCGTGGTGCTGCTCACAGGCTTTGGCGATATCGCCATGGCCGTCAATGCCTTAAAACAAGGTGCCTACGATTTTCTCGAAAAACCCTTTAACAACGAACACATGTTAGATGTGGTGAAACGCGCCTTAGATAAACGCAGTCTCACCCTAGAGAACCGTAAATTAAAGAAAGAGTTAGAAAGCCATAACGTGCCCGGGCCAAGAATATTAGGCCACAGTGTCGGCATTTTGCGCATGCGTCATATCATAGACCAAGTAATCGATACCCCCGCCGATGTGCTTATCGAAGGTGAAACGGGTACGGGTAAGGAATTGGTCGCCCGCTATCTACACGACCACAGCAGTCGCAATCAGGCCAACTTTGTCGCCATTAACTGCGGCGCGATTCCCGAAAACTTGATTGAGAGCGAACTCTTTGGCGCCGAAGCCGGAGCCTTTACCGGTGTCGATAAACTGCGTATCGGTAAGTTTGAGTATGCCAACGGCGGCACACTCTTTTTAGATGAAATCGAAAGCACGCCACTGTCGTTACAGGTCAAACTGCTGCGGGTGCTCGAAGATCGCAAGGTCGAGCGCTTAGGCTCCAATAAGAGCATTCATTTGGATATTCGAGTGATTGCCGCCACTAAGGTGGATTTAAAGTCCCTGTGCGACACCGGAGAGTTTCGCCAAGACTTGCTCTATCGCTTAAATCTGGTGACAGTGCCGATTCCACCACTCAGGGATCGCCGCGAAGATATTCCCTTATTATTCTTACATTTTGCCCGTATGGCTTCTGCACGTTACCACAAGGCGCTGATTGCCCTCAATGCCGAGCAGAATGCTATCCTCACCTCCCACGACTGGCCGGGTAATGTGCGTGAGCTGCGAAATCTGGCCGAACGTTATGTATTACTCGGTGGTGAAGCGGCCTTCGCCGGCAGCTTAGGTAATGCACCGAGCCTGCATACCAGTATGTCGCTGCTGCAACGGGTCGAGTTTTTTGAGCGGGTATTGATAGAAGAGGCCTTAAGCCATAACAAGGGCAGCATTAAGCAGACCATGGAACAACTCGAACTGCCGCGTAAAACCTTATACGACAAGATGCGTAAGTACGATTTAGACCGCAAACAATATATCAACGCTGACGAGTAATACTGTCGGTGCCAATAAAAACCCCGCAAACCGATTCACGGCTGCGGGGTTTGCTTTATCTAAGGAACCTCAAGCTAGCATTTCAATGCTGATGTATCAAAAACGCATATCGCAAAAGTGAGTCATTACTCATCCCGCACACACATGCCCTTCGAAGATTTCACATAAGGCGCGAGAATTGGCATCATGCCTTTCATCACTTGTAATGGCAGAGCCGAAGTAAAACTAAAATCGTCCGACTTACTGCCCGGCACAAACGCTGTTAAGGTGCCGAAGTAGTTATCGCCTAAGTAGAACACAAAAGTCGCGGTACGGTTCATCGCAGTGGTAGCCACTTTGCGGCCCTGCTGCATCTGAGTCACGATACGGTTATCACCCGTCCCCGTTTTACCACCAATTGCCAGCATCTCACCGTTGTCGTCGGTAAAGATGCCCTTAAGACGTCGTGCAGTACCGTTTTGAACGACGTTTGCCAGCGCCGCCTTTAAGGCTTGGGCGACTTCATGGCGCATCACTCGTTCACCTTGAGTATTTTGGTTTTCGAGCCGAACTTCATAGGGGGTTTCCTCGGCAAAGTGCAGTTGATTAATCCGCACCGTCGGTAAACGATAACCATCGTTTTGAATAATCCCCATCAATTCCGCCAGCGCCGCGGGTCTGTCACCCGAACTGCCAAGTGCCGAGCCTAAAGAAGGCACCATAGATTCAAATGGATAGCCTAAACGCGCCCAACGTTGATGAATGTCGAGGAAGGCTTCCACCTCCAGCATTACCTGTACCCGCACATCCCGCGCGTTTTTATGGCGCGTTCTGAACAACCAACGATAAACCTCTTGGCGCTCATATTTACTGGCCTCCTTCACATCGTTGAGATTAGCCTCAGGGTGTTGATTCAAGTAATCGAGCACCCATAGCTCGAGTGGATGCACCCGCGCAATATAACCTTGGTCAGGCAGATTATATTTTTCAGGGCCGTACTTGTTATACAGCTCTTTGATGCGCTTATCTGTGTAATTGTTTTGCGGCAAACGCTGCTGCAAGAAGGCCTTAAACGAGGCCACAGACTCATTAGGCTGCAAATAACGGTAAGCCGCAGTGAGCTGCTGCTCCGCTTGGGTTTGGCCATCGAAGAACAGCTCTAAACGCTCATTGGGCGCCACTTTCTTATATTTACGGTAGAACTTATTGACGAAGGTATTGCCTTCGCGGTCCGCAAACACCCGCAAATACTCCTCACGGCGTGGATCCTTATCGTTGCGCAGCAGACGCGCCATATTGCCTTCGTTTTGCATACTACTGCTGTAGTTGACTATGTCACGCATCAAACGAACGAAGGGTAAGTTGATGGAGTTTTGCAACGCCTCGTACATGGTCGGCACTTTAAAATCTTCTGATTTTTTAAAGTTATTAAACACATGTAAACCGCCACCCGTGAAGAATTGCTCATTCGGTGAGGCTGAGTATTCCCGTTGCAACGCCGCATCCAGCATGCGGTCGAGGCGTCTATCCGGATTCACAATCAAGTAATCAATCGCCCAGCGCGTGAGATGGTCGCGGGGTTCAATCTCAATCGACTCCAACTCAATGCCGTGTTTCTTCGAGTATTTGTCGTGGATCTCGGCAATGATCTCAAGGTAAGTTGCGAGCACCCTGAGTTTGGCCGTCGAGCCCAGCTCTAACTTACTGCCCTCGTTAATATCGAAGGGTTGGTCAGTACTGTCGGTTTGCACCCGCACACGGTTCGCCGTCTCGGTTTTTTCATAGAGGGTAAAACTGTAGAGCACGTTTTGCAGTTGGCTGGGTTCGAGTAATCGCTCACCTAAGAGGCCTACCTTCTCGGCCGTAGCGGCCTGCCCAAGACTGCGTAAGTAATGACTCACCTGTTGTTGTAAGTCGCTGTGCAAGCTGCTGTTGACGGTCAAATCGAGGCGGTCCAAATCATACAGGCCGACATTTAACATGCCCGCAGTACGAATGCGTATCGTATTAACGCCCTTATCCGCTCCCGACTGGGTATTACGTTGGGCTTTAGCCACCTTAAACTGCAGTTTTTGAGCAAGCGCTGCGTCTCTAAGTTGGCGGTCAATCAAATAGTATTGGCCGAGTAAACGAATATGGCTGTCGACCAGATTTTCTAAATCCTCATGTCCCTGTAACAAATAATAGGAAGGACGGCGCTGGGCAATCATCAAGGCCACCACTTGACGGAACACTTGGCCACGCTTAGCGGCATTGGCTTTGATTTGCGGCGAAGCAAGCAGTTTATTGGCGGTATCGAAATCGGTACCAAACCACGCCCACAGGCCATCGCCTATGCCATGTACTTCACCGTGGTTAGGCGCTGAGGATAAAGGCACAGTATTTAAATAATCTTGAATAATCCGCTTACGGGCAGGCTCAGTAATTTCCCCCTGCTGATAAACCCGCACTGTGGCCGAGCCAATTTGCAGCAGCTTATCCTTAATGCTTAAGGTTAACCCTTGGGAGGAATGGCGAAACTTCTCAATTTGCGTCGCCAGTGTACTGCCACCGGCGGTAGAAACATTCATCCCCACCATTTCAGCGATTTGACTCATCCCCGCCACAATAAAGCGTGGCCAGTCGATCACCGGATTAAGTTTAGGCTCAGTCGTCCACAGCTCGCGGTTTTCAATAAATAACAAGGTATTGACGATTTCATTGGGGATTTTATCGTCATCTTGGTACACACGTTTAGGATAAGCAAACTCATAGAGATCGGTATTGCGACAATCCAGCAGCGCTAACCCCGATTGCGCCTTCTCATGGTAAGGCGGGAAAAAGCCCATTTGGGCGTATTCCTGTAGCGCAGGGGAAAACTCCACTTGCTGCGTCACTTGGAAATTACGCTGAAGCAATCTATCGATGTACTGGGGCAACTTACTGTAGCCGTGACGTTCATCGAAGGGTCCGTAACTTGGATAGATAATTGACTGAGTGGGCTGATTTTTCAGCTCATAGGTCAAGGTCTGCGCATATTGATGAACATACTTAGACTGGAAATAAGAGGTTTTAACCTCTTGGCCAATTAAAATCGCCACACAGATAATCAGAATAAAAAACAGGAACCAGACACGCCCCTTAGATCTCGGCTTGCGCTGACGCTTAGCCTTAGGTTCGGGTTGTGGCGGACGAGGACGATAATTTTCGAATTGCATTTCTTGCGTAGAATTAGGCAAAACGGCTCCCAAAAATCACTTAACAAATCCTTTCTACGTGGGAAAGTTCCCAACCTATGCTCAACACATCCAGTATCAGGGCAAAACTCACACTTAAGTTCGTCCACTGTGCATGAGTCTGCAAATACATTCCTTTGCCTTCATTGAGCAAGACCTAACAACACAGGATCATTGCGTCTCTTGTTAGATCTCACCGTATTTTAATGAGTTGGCAGCGCGCCTCAAAGTGGTTAGCGCAAAAATACTTAGCAACTTATCGCAAGTGCTAACCGCGCTTGAGGCTTCAATCAATCCCAAATAAACTCACGAAAATGCTTACGGCAAACCGATTCGTAACTTTCATTACCGCCGATTGCCACCTGCTCACCTTCGCGCATCACTTTACCTTCACCATCAAGACGCACCACCATATTGGCTTTGCGTCCACAGTGACAAATGGTTTTCAGCTCGACTAACTTATCGGCCCATGCCAACAAATAATGACTGCCAGTGAAGAGTTCACCTTGGAAGTCGGTACGTAAACCATAGCACAAAACTGGGATATCAATTTTATCAACAACATAAGTAAGTTGTTTAACTTGCTCTTTGCTTAAGAATTGGCACTCGTCCACCAGCACACAGCTCAAATGATTCTGTTGGTGCGCCGTGGTGATCATGTCTATCAGATTGTCGTGGCTGCTAAATACCTGGGCATCGGTTTCAATACCAATACGTGATGCCACCTTACCTTTACCGTATCTGTCGTCGATAGAGGCCGTCATCACTAGGGTATTCATGCCGCGCTCGCGGTAGTTATAGGAAGATTGTAATAGAGAGGTGGATTTACCCGCATTCATTGCTGAATAGTAAAAATACAATTGCGCCAAAACGAATCCCTTTTTTAACTTAAATTTATTGTTTCTCTGTTGCCAGAGCTTATGGCGCCTAGTTTACCATTGCGCCGTGCCCTAACACACTAGGCCAATCTCAGCTTTTCTACTGAAATCCCAATCTTGTGGCTTCGAACGGATATTAAACCAACGACCTCTTCTACCTCGGCTTAACATGATTGTTCGTATTTCCGTCCAAACCAGAAAATAGTCATCAGACAAACCCTGTCACAGCCCAATTGTTACAATAAGCTTAATTTAACCTTAAATATTGTTTTATATAAGAAATGACACATTAACAAATATTTAAAATTGAGATCTACCTCCAAAGATATAGGCTAAAATGCGGTTTGGTTCAAAAAACAAACATTCCATTATCCGTAATATTTGCTCGAGACAAATGTACTCACAAAAACAAAAAAAGTTATTCGAACGCTTGCAAATTAAATCAGCGGCTCAAAGCACTAATCTCCCCTGCAAACTTTAGTGCTGCAATCCGTGCCTTTAAATGCGTATTGGATTAAATGGAGATTATGATGAGAATATTCACATCTAAAAAACTGGCATACCTAGTCGCAATCGCCCTAACTGGCGCTCTAGCAGGCTGTGGCAGTGATGGTAAAGACGGCGCACCAGGCCAACCCGGCGATCCAGGTCAACCCGGTAAGCCTGGAGACCCATGGACGCCACCACCAGTTACAAGTTCAGCGGTGACCAATGTTAAAGTACTGGGCTACAGCTTTGGCGAAGGCAGTATCACCTATGAATTTGAAGTCACCGACGAAAACGGCAACTTAGTCAATGGCCTGTTAAATGCAGAAGCTAAAGTCGCCGCCTTAACCGACAAAGGCTTTATCAATAACCGCGACGAAGCCGACATTAACAATGTCACCGACAACGTGCATATCGGCGGCGCTGCAACTCAAGCCACTGAAGGCGCTGAAATCAAGTCGCTAGGCGATGGTCATTACAGCTTTAAAGCTCCAATGAAAGGTGTCAACGCCAGTACTGAAGGCATCGTCTGGCTCAGAGTCGGCGGTAACAGCGAAAGCGGTATTGCGCGCTCTGCGCCAATGGTTGTGAATAAGCCTGAAGGCACGCATTCAACCACCACCGACAGTTGCTATGCTTGTCACGTCGATTACGCCACTAGCCCACGTCGCCATGCTAGCTATGTCGCTACAGGTATGGACAGCGAAGTCACTTTCGTTGAAGGCTGTTTGGTCTGTCACGGCTCGGTGAGCCGCGGCGCGAAAAATGCCGAAGGCTTCTCTATCGGCGGTTACGCCACCAATACACTGTCTAAAATTGGCCACATTAATCACCAGAAATTCACTAAAGATTTCAGCGTGATGAACTGTACTTCTTGCCACGTTGAAGCGCCAACCAATATCAGCGTTTCAGGCCCTGGTTGTATCGACTGCCACAACACTGGCGGCGTACCAGGTGCGATTGTGCCAAGTAACGGTGCCGATGTGCGCCCAATGCATGAAGGCAAAGAAGGCATTACCGAGCGTCAAGCTATCCGTGCTAAGTACCAAGTAACACTCTCAACCCCCGTTAAAGTAGATGATATTTCCACCTTAACCGACCACTATGCGCCCGATGGCTCAAGCGTAGCGAAAGCGGAACCCGGTTGGTGTACCACCATCACAGTGAAAGACACTGACGGCAACATCTTTAGCATTAAAGATAACTTCAACTACTCAGATCCTCTGGTATTTGATGCCAAGAAGCCGATTGTCTACGCTGGTGCCTATCTGCATGCTTATGACAACAACACCTTAGTAGGCCGCCCAGGTAACCGTACAAACTATTACTATGGTTACAACACCGATGGTACTAAGAATATCTGTCACCTACTGACGGATATCAGCGCAGTGAATGCTAACTATGCTTACTCTGCACGGGTCACCTTCAGCACCGCAGGCTGGATGGAATACGACGGTAATCAACGCTATCAAAGCAATGGTAACCTCAGAGCCAAGGGCTATGACGGTTCAATGGGTGTTTCTTTCACCGCCTACTCAGATGTAGTTAATCCAGTAAGTGCTGAGAAAGTATCTGGTTTTGAACGTCGCACTGTGATCAGCGATAACAGCTGTACGACTTGCCACAACGATGCCACCGCTTTCCACAAAAACGGTGCATTCGACCAAGGCGGTAACGGCTGTATTGCCTGCCACGATAACGGCATGGCTCGGACTTCGGCCACACTGGGTGCAGGTTTTGGTCCTATGATCCACAGCTGGCACTGGGGTAATGGTGCAAATGTTGGTGAGATGAAGGCCGACGGCACCCAAGCCAAGACAGCGAACGGCGCAGGCGCTATCAACCCAGTCACTAGCTGTGTTGCCTGTCACGAAACCGCTATTGATTTAAACAAAGTGCCAAATCAATACATTCTTGAACCCGGCAGCAAGATGACCAGCCCTGTTACCGCTAACTGTTATGCCTGCCATACTGGCGATGCAGTTAAAGCCCACATGGTGAGCAACGGTGGCGAGATCAGCGTGCCAGCCACTGGCGATTGGTTCAAGCAACCTACGGGTGAATCTTGTGCCGTGTGCCACAACACAGGTAGCAGCTCTGGTATCGACAAGTACCATAACTTTACCCGTAAATAACTAGTCGTCCCGCTATTTTCCCTGCAAGAAAATAGTTCAAGCGCCCTACGGTTGTAGGGCGCTTTTTTTGTTTACTTTTACTTACAACTTCACCCCATAGGTTTTCAGTCCTATTTAAGTTAGTAACGCTAGAGTCACAAAAAACTACAATTCTAAGGAAATCACTCAACTATGCGTAAAAGTTTTATTGCCATCGCCATTGGCGCCACTTTGATGACAGGCGCACTCGCAGGCTGCAGCACTCAAGATACTAAAGCGACGAATGTGACCGCAGTTCAAACCCAAAATCCTCTGTTCCAAGCCAGCACGCTGCAATACCAAGCGCCTGATTTTAGTGTCATTAAAGACGAGCATTTTCAGCCCGCATTAGAGCAAGGCATTAAAGAGCATTATCAAGAGATTTTGGCCATTGCCAACAATCCTGCCGCCCCAACCTTCGACAACACGATTGTCGCCATGGAAAAAAGCGGTGCCCTGCTGACCCGTGCATCGAGCGTGTTTTACAACCTCGCGGGTTCAAACAGCAATCCTGCCCTGCGTAAAATCCAAGGTGAGATGGCCCCGAAAATGGCAGCGCACTCAGATAACATCAACCTCAATCCAGCACTATTCGCCCGTATTGAAACTATTTATAACGACCGCAATAACTTAGGCTTAACGTCTGAAGCGGTACGTTTGGTTGAGGTGTATCACCAACGCTTTATCATGGCCGGTGCTAAACTGACCGATGAGCAGAAAGTGAAGATCCGTGCCCTGAACGAAGAACAATCGACGCTGACCAACGAGTTCTCACAACGTTTACTGCGCTTAACCAAAGAAATCGCCATCGTTGTCGATAACAAAGAGCAACTGGCGGGCCTGACTGACAGCGAAATCACCTCGGCAGCAAACGATGCCAAGGCCGCAGGCCACGAAGGTAAGTACTTAATCAACATCACCAACACCACTCGCCAGCCTGTTCTCGCCTCTTTAGAGAACCGTGAACTGCGCCAACGCATTTGGGAAGCCTCGGCAAACCGTGGCTTAACGGGTGAAAACGAAACCGCATCTTTAGTGTCTCGCCTTGCGCAATTACGTGCCGAGCGTGCCGCTCTATTAGGTTATGAAAACTGGGCCAGCTACCGCCTCGCGCCACAAATGGCAAAAACGCCTGAAGCGGTATACAGCATGTTTGGTTCAATGGTGCCTGCCGTCGTCGCTAATACCGAAAAAGAAGCTGCCGATATCCAAGCGATGATCGACAAGACTGGCGGCAAGTTTGAACTCGCGCCATGGGACTGGGAATTCTACGCTGAGAAGGTTCGCCAAGAGAAATACGCCCTCGATGCCAATAGCATTCGCCCTTATTTCGAATTTAACCGCGTACTCGAAGACGGTGTGTTCTACACCCTCAAAGAACTCTATGGCGTCACCTTAAAGCCGCGCCCAGATTTACCCGTGTACCACCCGGATGTGAAAGCCTACGAAATGTTTGATGCCGATGGTTCAAGCATGGCGATTTTCTACGCCGACTACTTTGCCCGTGAAGGCAAACGCGGCGGCGCATGGATGAGCTCGTTCGCGGGTCAATCCTTCCTCGAAGGCACTAAGCCTGTCGTGGTCAACGTGATGAACATTAAAAAGGCGCCAGAGGGACAACCGACCTTCGTCAGCTACAACGAAGTGACCACTATGTTCCACGAAATGGGCCATGGTACCCACGGTATGTTCTCTAAGGTGACTTACCCAAGCTTGGCGGGTACTTCTGTCTCCCGTGACTTTGTGGAATTCCCATCAACCTTCGAAGAAGACTGGGCAGCCCACCCTAAAGTGTTAGCCAACTACGCCAAACACTACGAAACAGGTAAGCCAATTCCCGATGATTTGCTGCAAAAACTGCTCAAATCCGGCAGCTTTAACCAAGGCTTCGATACCTTAGAGTATATGGCTGCGGCGCTCGTCGACATGGAATGGCACTCATTAAGCCCAGATGCCCCACTGCAAGATGTGGCGACATTTGAAGCCAATGCGCTGAAAAAACACGGCTTAAATATCACCGCCGTGCCACCACGTTATAAGTCAACTTACTTTGCCCACGCCTTCCCAGGTGGTTACTCAGCAAGTTACTACGCTTACATGTGGAGTGAGATTTTAGCGGCAGATGCCTACGCTTACGTGCAAACTCAAGGTGGCTTAAACCGTGAAATCGGCATGAAATACCGCAAGACCATTCGCGAAGTGGGCAACAGCATTGCACCAATGGAAGCTTACAAAAACTTCCGTGGTCAAGAGCCTACCACCGAAGGGTTATTGAACCGCCGTGGACTCAACACCGCCCTGTAATTTGGGATGTGTGATAACCTGATATCGGTTTAACAAGCCATAACTGCAATAGCATTAAACTCTGCGTGAGTGATGTTCAGTTGTGGCTTATTGTCTTTCAATTGATAGGCGATAAGTCCCGCAATCATATTGAGCATAAAACCATGCACGCTGCGGTGTCTAGAGTGCTCTATTTGAGAGATATTTTTTAACTGGTCGTTGATGGTTTCTATGATGAAACGTCTCGACAGCATCGCTCTATCCCACAACGACATTGCCTTCGCTTTCATATTTTTACGCACGTTTGTCACCAGTGTGACGCCTTTTTCCAGTAATTCACTCGATAGCGCTTTACTGATATACCCTTTATCTGCATAGAGTTTATTCATATCACTGTGCACCATCTCTTTCACCGGTTTTGTGTCATGTTCATTCGCTGGTGTCACTTTGGCCGCC
The DNA here is from genome assembly GCF_029835735.1 of Shewanella sp. GD04112. Lineage (NCBI taxonomy): Bacteria > Pseudomonadati > Pseudomonadota > Gammaproteobacteria > Alteromonadales > Shewanellaceae > Shewanella > Shewanella sp. GD04112. The sequence continues at coordinate 1,654,703 of NZ_JAOEAL010000001.1, read as the reverse complement.
ACGATTCCACCTTGATGATTCACAATCAAATGCAGCTTAAAGCCATAGAACCACCCCATGGTGCCTTTTCCTCTGCACGCCAGTCCCGCTAAGGTTTTATGGCGATGAATACGTAGGTTATGACACACTTTGATGCTGGTTGAATCAACAAATTCAATGCCAGTGGGAGCACTCTTGAGGCTGGCAAAGTAGCTGCAAAGCGGCACTAAAGCCGTGGGCATCACCTCAAGAAAGCGGGTATAGCTGAGTAAATTAGGAAAAGCAGATTTGTAGAAATGAGCCAGATAGCCGATGTAGAAGTTCTTGAAATCACGGTGGTGGGACATCTGAAAAAGTATGATGATGGTCATCACTTCGCTCATCGTCATACGGCCAGCGCGTTGACGCTTGCGTGTGCCATCGGTTAACAGCGTTTTTTCCCATTCAGGAATGAAAACAGCGCAAAAATCATCGACATCACAAAACACTTCCACTAATTTATGCATAGGCCCTCCGGTGTGATGAGGTTTCTCTTGGTCGAAAGATCCGATCACTTGGAGGGCTATTAGTTCAAATTTTTTTATCCCGAGTTCAGGTGTGATAGATAAAAAATCAGCCAGCATAATGCTGGCTGATTTGTTTTGAGAGCTTGGGAAATTAACAATGAAGACTCGCGAAAAAAGCGCTCGCTTACGTCAAGCTTATTTCGCGTTGCTTTGGGATTTGAGTCGTAACCACACAATGCTTAAGACAAACAGCACGCCACAGGTCAGCAGTCCCGCATTCACAGATTCTGTAAAACCAAGCACCACATAACCTACCATGCTGATCAGCGCCACAATCACAGCGTAAGGCAACTGAGTCACAACGTGGTCGATATGGTGACAGCTCGCGCCAGTTGACGACAAAATCGTGGTATCTGAAATCGGTGAGCAGTGATCACCAAATACCGCGCCCGCCAAAACCGATGCCAGCATAGGTAACATCATGGCTGTATGGCTGCCCATCGCCATATCGGCGGCAATCGGTAGCATAATACCGAACGTGCCCCAACTGGTGCCGGTAGAAAACGCCGTTAGACCCGCTAACACAAACATCAACGCAGGTAAGAAGGCAAAGGGAATGTTGCCTGTGGCGAGGCTTGCCATAAACTTACCGGTTTCAAGCTGGCCAATCACGCCGGCAATGGTCCAAGCAAATAACAGGATGTAAATCGCAGGCAGCATAGAGCGAGCGCCCTGCACTACGCCTTTGACGACCATCGACTTTTCAACGCCTTGCACTAGGTTAAGCACCAGCGCAACCGCTAAACCAATCAGGGCACCAAAGAACAGTGACGAGCTAACATCGGTTTTTTCAAAAGCTGAAATAATATTAAATTCAATACCTTCTTTCGCTAATACCTGGGCACCACTGTCGATCATAAAATACAGGGTCGCAAATACCAGCACGGTAATAGGTAAGAATAAACCAAGGATCTTACCCGTTTCGGCTTCGGGTAAATCGGCATTCGCTCCGGGCGGTAATCCTTTATTCTCATCATATAAATTACCGCGCTGTGCATTTAATTCATGCTCACGCATAGGGCCAATATCTAAGCCCATAAATGCAACGCAAAGTAATAATAATAAAGAGAAAATAGCGTAGAAATTCATAGGGATCATTTGAATAAACACACTCAAATGACCAGAGTCGGCAAAACCGTGAGCGGTTAATATGCCGCCGATCAGCGCAATAATATAAGCACCCCAACTAGATACCGGCGAAATAACACAAACCGGTGCCGCCGTTGAATCTAATAAATAGGCTAACTTAGCGCGGGAAATATAATAACGGTCAGTGACGGGCCTTGCGACAGAACCCACGACTAAGCTATTGAAATAATCGTCAATAAAGACAACACAGCCTAAAAACATGGTCAGCAATTTGGCATCGCGTTTATTGCGAATATGCAGGCGCGCCCAATCGGCAAATGCCCTAGCACTACCACTGACGGTAATTAATGCCGTGATCATCCCTAATACAATTAAAAAGCCGAGAATGTATAAATTCCAAGAATTTACGCCATCTTCTGACCAAAAAAGTCCTTTTACACTGTTTAATAAAAACTCACCGCTGGCCACAGGTGAAAATTGATTGAGTAATAACACCCCAATCACAATACCTAAACCGAGGGAAAGGAGAACACGGCGAGTGAAAATCGCCAACACAATTGCGACCACAGGCGGCAGCAGAGAAAGTGCCGAATCGGCGTAACTTACTACAGTCATTGATTATTTCTTCGTCAAAATACGAATGGAGGGCGACTGAACTGGTGGGAAAAGGCAATAGATACCCAAGATCACCTGTCCTATCAGTAGCGCTCCATAGTAACTATTCCTAATATCCGTATCAGAAAATACTATGGCAGTGCTGTACCTATTCGGCACAACCCCAGCAGTTGATCTTGATAAATCAAACCACTTCGGCACCAAATCCTTTCGTGAACGATCAACGGAATCACCCTACTGATCACTACTGATATTTGGTGCGCCTCTACTTCTAAGAACGCCCATGCACGGGCGTGAGGCACATAAAAACATAAGCGGCTAAGCAGTTGCCACCGCAAAGCCGCTTACTTTGACTTAGATCACGGATAAAATCAACCTAGAGTTGAAATCAACTCTGGAACGGCGTCGAACAGGTCGGCTTCGAGACCATAATCGGCCACTTGGAAGATTGGCGCTTCAGGATCTTTGTTGATTGCCACAATCACCTTAGCGTCTTTCATCCCTGCTAAATGCTGAATCGCACCCGAAATCCCCACGGCGATGTAGAGATTTGGCGCCACAATCTTACCGGTTTGACCCACTTGCAGATCGTTAGGCACAAAACCTGCGTCAACCGCGGCGCGAGAAGCCCCAACCGCGGCACCGAGTTTGTCCGCCAATTGCTCTAACATACCGAAGTTTTCACCGCTGCCCATACCACGGCCACCAGAAACAATAATGCCCGCATTACCTAACTCTGGACGTGCTGAAACGGTCAATGATTGAGATACAAACTGGGTTTTGGCTTCAAATACTTTATCTAAGGTGGTCACGGCGGCACTGTTGCCCTGCGCCGCTGCATCGAAGGCACTGGCACGGACTGTCATCACTTTAATCGCGTCATGGCTTTGTACTGTCGCTAAAGCGTTACCCGCGTAAATCGGGCGAACAAAAGTATCACTGCTCACCACGCCAATCACTTCAGAAATTTGCGCAACGTCTAACAAGGCCGCCACACGTGGTAGCGTATCTTTGCCAGCGCTCGATGCTGCAGCCAAGATATGGCTGTAGTTTGGTGCTAAGTCCACCAACAATTTAGCTACGTTTTCGGCTAAATGCGCTTCATAGGCACTGTTATCGGCGACTAATACTTGAGCGACACCTTGTAAGGCTTGCGCGGCTTGTGCCACGGCGCCACATTGGTGACCTACCACCAATACATGCACATCATCACCAATGGCACACGCAGCGGTGACAACCTTTGCGGTATCCAGTTTCAGTGCCGCATTATCGTGTTCTGCTAATACTAAAATGGCCATTTAGATCACCTTCGCTTCATTCTTTAACTTTTCAACCAGCTCAGCTACCGACGCAACCATGATGCCCGCCTTACGTTCGGCAGGTGGCGTCACCTTCACCACAGTTTGATGGGCTTTTAGCGTCACACCTAAATCCGCAACAGTGAGCACATCTAATGGCTTACGTTTAGCTTTCATGATGTTAGGCAATGAAGCGTAACGAGGTTCGTTCAAACGTAAATCGGCAGTCACCACAGCTGGCAGCGGCAGACTTAAGGTTTGCATCCCGCCATCTATCTCGCGAGCCACTTGCACTGAATGACCTTCGACTTTGATTTCAGAAGCAAAAGTGGCTTGTGGCATATCCGTTAATGCCGCAAACATTTGGCCAGTTTGGTTATTATCGCCATCGATAGATTGCTTACCAAACAGCACTAATTGCGCTTGTTCTTTTTCTTGTACGGCTTTGAGTAATTTGGCAATCGATACTGGGGTTAACTCTTCTTCAGTATCAATGTGAATCGCACGGTCAGCACCTAGTGCTAACGCGGTACGCAATTGTTCTTGAACGGCTTTATTGCCGATACTGACGACCACTACTTCAGTAGCACTGCCCGCTTCTTTTAAACGAACCGCTTCTTCTACTGCAATTTCACAAAAAGGGTTCAACGCCATTTTGAGGTTTGCGGTATCAACGCTGGTGTTGTCAGCTTTTACCCTGACCTTCACATTGGCATCAACTACGCGCTTAACAGGCACCAATACTTTCATAGGGTTTCCTTCCTACAATTTCATGTACATGGACAAAACATTGGTCATCACCAATGCAGGATAGAGCCACTTTACGTCCTGTTAACGTTAACGTCAACCAAACTCAAACGCCTGTTTGCATTTTTTAAGACTGTGGTATTGGCCACATTTTTGAACACTTATCTGCCATATTTAAAAAGTTCAAAAATTAAATAATATTTAATTTCTGTTTATTGCATAATTTTATTTGATTCGAGCTATATTACTTTCTATCATTTAGCTGTTGTTCACCATTATCCTGTAATAAAAATAGAGTGGGACGAAAATAGATATGAGCGAATTTTTAGAGATATTAACTCACGGTCGTCGTTTTAAAGCTGCAGTAAAAGATCTCAGCATTGAAGAACTGCGAGATTTAGCGGCTAAGCTAGATAAAATTTTAGTTGAGCGTGAGTCAATGGCAGCAGAAGAGCAGCAAGCTATTGCTGCACGTAATGCTAAAATCGAAGAAATCCGCCAACAAATGGAAGCAGTTGGTTTATCAATCGACGACTTAGGTGGCGTTGCAGTTAAAGCTGCAGGTAAAAAACGCGCTCCACGTCCAGCAAAATACCAAATCGAAGTAAACGGCGAAGTGATCCAGTGGACTGGTCAAGGTCGTATGCCAACGGTATTTAAGAACGAAGTCAATAAAGGCCGTTCTATGGATGATTTCTTAATCTAATCCAATACCGTGCTGGTAATAGCCGTTTGCTATTACCACTGAGTAACATAAAAAAGCTCGCGCCCTGCGAGCTTTTTTATGCCTGAATGCCACCACCATTGCATTCAAGCAAATGCTTAAATTGCGTTACAATTCAGCTTTAGTATTTACATCTGCTTTAGGTTACTCTTTATTCCCCCTCCGTCTAAGTGAATAAAAAATGCAGATAAACAATAAGATAATAATAAGCTGCGGCATTATAAGTAGTTTTGTATCCCACAACATTTTTGCCGAGGCCAATCCCATCGCCCCCGTCAATAAGTTAACGGCCTTCACCAATGCTGAATTAATCATGGCGCCAGGGAAGCGACTCACAAATGCCACATTATTAGTTGAAAACAATCGGATCAAAGCCATTATTGAAAAAGGGGATATCCCAGCAGCGGCATTAAAAGTTGATCTCAGTGGTTATACTATCTATCCCGGTTTTATCGATCCCTTTACCGATTATGGTATCGAGTTTGAATATCCCAAATTGGGGCTGACTCGTCCGGTATATGATATTAAGCGTATCGGCGGTAATGCAGAAAATGGCGCAATTCACGCTGAAAAAGAATGGTTTAATTACGTTTACCCAAATAAAGAACGCGCAAGAGATTGGATCAATAACGGCTTTACCAGCGTACAAAGCAGTAAACTCGACGGTATTTTCCGCGGTACGGGTGTGAGCCTTTCATTAGCCGATAAAACCGCCAACGAGGTGATTTATCGCGCTCGCAGCCAACCTTTTATGGCCTTCGATAAAGGCACGTCTGAACAAGACTACCCCAATTCTCTGATGGGCAGTATTGCACTTATCCGACAAACCTTTGCCGATGCTAACTGGTATAACCAAAATAAGCACAAATCGGTTAATAATTCAGCAAGTGCTCAAATTGAATTTAATATTGCCTTCGAACGCTTAGATAACTTAGCCGAGAAACAAATCGTCTTTGAAACAAAAAACCTCAACGATTTACTGCGCGCTGCGAACCTGCTCAAAGAACACCAGCAACCCGCCAACCTACTCGCAAGTGGTCAAGAATATGCGCGCATCAATGAATTAAAGGCCCTGCATTATCCCCTGATCCTGCCGCTCAACTATCCGCAAGCACCCGATGTTGGCACCGATGATGCTGACCGTGAAGTCTCCCTTGCAGAACTCAGACAATGGGAACGCGCGCCCACAAACCCCGCGGCAGTGGCGAATGCGGGCATCCCCTTTGCCTTTACTCAATTTGGCATTAAGACCGAGGCATTTTGGCCTCGCCTACGTCAAGCCATCGCGCAGGGATTAAGTGAGGACAATGCCCTCGCAGCCCTGACGACTCAAGCCGCCGAGATGGCGGGTACGGCCGACTTCGCCGGTAAACTTGCCCCCGGCTATATGGCCGACTTTGTGATTACTAAGGGCAATATCTTTAAGGATGGCCAGATTTATAGCGTCTGGCTGCAGGGCGAAGAGCAGTCCATTCGCTCACTCCCACAGGCTAAACTCTTGGGTGACTATCAGCTCACGCTGAATAATCTCACCTTAGATCTAAATCTTGAAGAAACGGGCAAAGCAGGCAAAACCACCTTCAAGGGTCAGTTGAGCAGTGGCGAGAAGAGCATTGCACTCACCAATCTTCAGCTTGAAGACGACGGCCGCGTGAGCTTTAACGCCGATTTAAGCGATGCGGGCATTCATGGCATCAGCCGTTTTACCCTCTGGCTCGCTAAAGATGGCATTCAAGGCCGTATGGTGGACGCCCAAAGTCGCAGCATTAATGTGGCGGGTATTGCCATCGCTTCGAGTCCAAAGACGGAACAAGAAGGCACGCCTAAAACCGATGCTGCACCAACCTTAGTGAGTCAACTCACCTACCCTAACGTTGCCTATGGTTTGAGCGAAGCGCCAAAAGCCGAGAAACTCCATATTAAAAATGCCACCCTGTGGACCTCAGATAAACAGGGCATTTTAGAACATGCGGATCTGTTAATGGCCAATGGCCGAATTGAAAAAATCGGTCAGCAACTCAGCACGCCTTCGGGTTATCAAGTCCTCGATGCAACGGGTAAGCACTTAACTGCGGGGATCGTAGATGAGCATTCCCATATTGCTATCAATGGTGGCACTAATGAAGGTACAGATGCGGTCACCTCAGAAGTGCGGATTGGCGATGTGATCAATCCCGAAGATATCTCTATCTATCGCGCACTCGCGGGCGGTGTCACCAGCGCACAATTACTCCATGGCAGCGCTAACCCAATTGGTGGTCAATCCCAGTTAATCAAGATGAAATGGGGTGAAAGTGCCGAGCAGCTTAAATTTGCTAACGCCCCTGCCAGTATCAAATTCGCCCTTGGCGAAAACGTCAAACAGAGTAACTGGGGTGAAAAGTTTGTTCAGCGCTTCCCACAGACGCGCATGGGCGTAAAAGCCTTATTTGAAGAAACCTTCGATGCCGCAATCGCCTATGAGAAAGGGCTGAAGGACTATGATGACTTACGCAGCAGCGAGAAGAAGAAAACCATTGCACCACGTCCAAGCTATCGCCTACAGGCGGTCGCCGAAGTGTTAAAGCAGCAGCGTGATGTGCATATCCACTCCTATGTGCAGTCAGAAATATTGATGTTCTTGCGATTAGCCGAAGCCTATCACTTTAAGGTGCAAACCTTTACCCACGTACTCGAAGGTTACAAGGTTGCCAGTGAACTGGCCGCCCATGGCGCAGGCGCCTCGACCTTTGCCGATTGGTGGGCCTATAAGTTCGAAGTCTATGATGCGATTCCACAAAACGCCTGCCTGATGCAGAAACAGGGCGTGCTCACCAGCATCAACTCTGACGACTACGAAATGCAGCGCAGACTCAACCAAGAAGCGGCGAAGTCAATGATGTATTGCGATATGTCTAAAGAAGATGCCTGGAATATGGTGACCATCAACCCGGCGAAACAACTCAGGGTCGATGAGTACGTTGGCTCACTCACCCCAGGCAAAATGGCCGATATCGTGCTTTGGAACGCCGAGCCGCTGTCAATTTACGCCAAAGTGACGCAGGCTTGGGTCGAAGGCAAACGCTATTTCGATCGCGACCAAGACCAACTTGCCCAGCAGCAGGTCGTCGCAGAGCGCGCCGCCCTTATCCAAAAAATTCTCAGTAGTGATGATAACGCCAAGGCGGGTGAGAAAGTCACACCGCTTAACGAGCCACAATGGCACTGCGATACCCATTATCAAGCTTGGGGCCAACATCATCAGGGAGCAAAATAATGAAGCACTTACCCACTAGCTTGCTGCTGTCGACACTGGCTGTCGCGCTGTCAGCCCAGGCACATAATCTCGTCCCTGCGGCCAAGCAAACCCAGAGCGTGTTGATTAAAAATGCCACAGTGCATACCGTCAGCCAAGGGACATTAACCAATACCGATGTGTTGATTGAGCAAGGTAAAATTAGCGCCATCGGGCCACAGCTAAGCGTCAATGGCGCTGATAGCCAAGCGCAGGTCATCGATGCCACGGGTAAACACTTATACCCCGGCCTTATCGCACTCGATACCAGTCTCGGTTTAGTCGAAATCGAGATGGTGCGCCCAACCGTCGATAATGCAGAAGTCGGTGATTTTAATCCGCAAATTAGCGCGGCGACGGCTTACAACCCAGATTCAGAGTTATTGCCGACCATTCGTTACAATGGCATCACCCACGCCCAAATCGTCCCCAGTGGGGATGGATTAGCCGGCCAATCTGTGATCGTCGACCTCGATGCTTGGACGATTGAGGACGCCCTGCAACCAAGCGAAGGCCAATTCCATGTTTACTGGCCACAAATCAAGCGCATGCCTGAAGATGAAAAGGAAAAAGCCAAGGCCATAGAGAAAAATCAGCAGGCCATAGATAAACTGACCACAGCCTTTGAGGATGGCTATCGCTACTTTTTAAGTCATAAAGCAAAGGATTCGGCCAAGACAACCAATTTACGTTGGCAGGCCATGTTGCCCCTATACCAAGGCAAGGCCACGCTATTTGCCCATGCGGACAGCGTCAGCCAAATTGAGCAAGTCATTGCCCTGACTAAAAAATATCAATTTAAATTGGTGATTGTCGGAGGCTATGATGCGTGGCGATTAGCTTCAAGCTTGAGGGAAGTTAACGCCAGTGTGATTTACCCGCACACCCTGAGTCTGCCCAAACGAAAAGATGAACCTGTGGATTTACCCTTTAAAATCCCTTCGTTACTGGCAAGTGCAGGCATTCCCTATGCCCTTGGATTTTCATCGGATTGGAACAGTCGTAACCTTCCCTATGCCGCGGGCTACAGTGCCGCTTACGGCGTCACGCCCGAGCAAGCATTAAAATCGGTGACCTTAGATGCAGCAAAACTGCTGGGGATCACCGATTTAGGCGCCATAGCCATCGGTTATCAGGGCAGTGTTGTGCTGAGTGACGGGGATATCCTCGACCCTATAAGCAACAAAATTAATGCGATCTGGATTGAAGGACGGCAAATAGATCTGAATAATCGCCACCAGCAGCTTTATCAAAAGTATCTTAAGCGCTAGAATTTGCTCAGATAAATCGCTCGATAACGCGCAGTCCGTTGGACTGCGCTTATTTACCCTTACTCTCAGGTCAAACCATGAAAATCATCCTCTCAAGTGCATTAGTGCTAATGCTTAGCGCCTGTGCCAGCGATTACAGTTTTAACAGCAATTTGGACGGCGAGGCGATTAATGACTACTTCAAGGCGGGCGATGTCACGCTGTTTGAGGGCGATAGTTTGCCTAAAGGTCATTACGAATTAAAAGGTTTGGTACAGGGCGAATCATGCCAAGCCGATGTGAATGCAGTGCCCGCTTCCTTAAGTGAAGCAAGAACCGAAGCCCGCCGCGCGGCGGCCGATAAAGGCGCCAATGGCATCATCATCAAACAATGCGTGATGATGGAAGAAGCAGCCCAAGGCTGCGTCAGCCGCGCCCTCTGCGTTGGCCAAGCCATCAAAATGACCTCTGCCGACTAGTTCAAAGCGTGTATACTGCACGCCAATATTGATGTACTTAGCAACCTAGACCATCGGCGTTTGGGTTGTTGTCCTTGCTTTAGGTATTTTTTGCATGACATTTACCAACCAAATTACCGCTGTGGCCACCTGCCGTACCCCCTACAAACAAAAATTTGGCATTCCAAGGCAACCTGGTTTGGTGGAAGCACGCGGTTATGTTGAGCTGGAAGGCCATATCAATCATCTCGACGCCGTGCGTGGCATCGAGCAATATTCCCACCTTTGGCTGCTGTTTTGTTTCCATGAAAATCTCGCCCAAGGCTGGAAAACCACCGTACGCCCACCGCGTTTAGGCGGTAATGAAAAACTCGGTGTATTCGCAACCCGCTCGACTTTTCGCCCAAACGGCATTGGCCAATCCGTGGTAAAACTCCACCGAGTGGTGCAACGTAAAGGCAAAGTATGCCTGGAGATTTCAGGCATGGATCTTGTCGATGGCACGCCGATTATCGATATAAAGCCCTATATTCCCTTCTCAGATTCGATTGAAGGTGCCGTCGGCGGTATCGCTCAAGAAGCGCCTAAGCTGATTAGCGTGGTTTTTTCCGAGCTCGCGGCAACGCAGATTAACGCCTATAGCAAACAGGACGCTTATACTGATTTGGCCGAACTTATCCGCGGCGTACTCGGACAAGACCCTCGCCCTGCCTATAAAAAAGCCAAGGATGATCCCAAGCTATATCAAGTGGCTTTGTATGACTTAGATATCTTTTGGCGGATGGCGGTTGATGAGGATGATCGGGAATATATTCAAGTGCTCGAACTCAAACCGGGGAAATGTGGCTAAATGCAGACGCTAAACACAACCGCATTGCCTGATTATCAGAGCCAACACAAAAAGCGTCTGTCTTGGATGCCCTGGCTGTATTTTTCACTCAAAGAAAAACACTTAGTCTGGGCTAAACCTTGGCAGGATGAAATTCAAACCAACCTTTGCGCCCTCGAAACCGTCACCATTGGTGATAACTGTTTTATCGCCCCCGAGGCACAATTATTTGCTGAGCCCAATCGCGATATCAAGATAGGTAATCATTGCATGATTGCCGCCGAATGTTTTTTACATGGCCCTATTACCCTTGGTAACGAAGTCGCCATCAATCATGGCTGCTCCTTCGATGGCGGTCGAGTGGGGATTCAAATTGGCTCCCAAACTCGCATTGCTAATCATGTCACTATCTATGCCTTTAATCATGGCATGGCGCCCGATACGCCCATTTATCAACAAGCCTCCCACTCTAAAGGCGTCGTGATAGGTAAAGATGTTTGGATTGGCGCACAGGCCGGGATAGTTGATGGTGTCACCATTGGCGACCATGCGGTGATTGGCATGGGCTGTATTGTCACCAAAGATGTCCCCGCATGGGCTATCGTCGCCGGTAATCCTGCACGGGTGATTGGCGATCGGCGAAATAAGTAAGCAGCGACGAGAATCTAGATACGAGCAATGACGAAGTCGCACCCTAACGGCGCAGCGCTTATCTTTGCTTTATCGGTTATCCAGCATCAAAAATGCTATTTGTCTCCCAGCTAGTTGAATTTAACCTAAATCCATAGGTGACATCATCAAAGCAGGTGATAAAATGGCGCCCATTCAACTCAAATTTGGACATCGGTAATGCGCGTTAGCAAATACCTACTTTCTACTCAAAAAGAAACACCTGCGAATGCAGAAGTCATCAGCCATCAGTTAATGCTACGTGCGGGTATGATCCGCCGTAACGCTTCAGGTCTATACAGCTATCTGCCCACGGGCCTGCGTGTATTGCGTAAAGTCGAAGCCATTGTTCGTGAAGAAATGAACAAAGCGGGCGCGATTGAAATCCTAATGCCTATGGTGCAACCGGCTGATTTATGGGTAGAAACGGGTCGCTGGGACAAATTTGGTCCTGAACTACTGCGTTTTAAAGACCGTCATAACCGTGACTTCGTGCTGGGGCCAACCCACGAAGAAGTGATCACCGACTTAATCCGTAAAGAAGTCAGCTCTTACAAGCAATTACCGCTGAATCTTTACCAAATCCAGACCAAATTCCGTGACGAAGTCCGCCCACGTTTCGGGGTGATGCGTTCGCGCGAATTCCTGATGAAAGATGCGTATTCTTTCCATCTTGACGTGGATACCATGAATGAAACCTATGAGGCCATGTATCAAGCCTATAGCAACATTCTGTCGCGCATGGGCTTAGCCTTCCGCCCTGTTTTAGCGGACACAGGTTCTATCGGTGGCAGCATGTCACACGAGTTCCATGTATTGGCGCAAAGCGGTGAAGACTTAATCGCCTACTCTACTGGCAGCGACTATGCCGCTAACATCGAGAAAGCCGAATCGCCAATGCCAACCGAAGCGCGTGGCGCGGCAACAGAAGCATTACGTTTAGTCGATACCCCAAATGCGAAAACCATTGCCGAGTTAGTTGAGCAATTCGGTTTGGATATCACTAAGACAGTGAAAACCTTGATTGTGAAAGGTGCGACGGAAGAAGCACCGCTGGTAGCGCTGATTGTACGTGGCGACCACGAGCTGAACGAAATCAAGGCAGACAAGCTAGATTTAGTGGCATCACCATTAGAATTTGCCCCAGAAGCCCTGATCCGTGATGCCATTGGCGCAGGTCCTGGCTCATTAGGTCCTGTCGGCCTGAATATGCCTGTCATCATCGACCACAGCGTTAGCGTAATGAGCGACTTCGCCGCCGGCGCAAACCTTGATGACAAACACTACTTTGGCATCAACTGGGAGCGCGATCTGCCTCTGGCACAAGCAGCCGATATCCGTAACGTGGTTGAAGGCGAGCCAACACCTGATGGTTTAGGTACTTACGCGATGGCGCGTGGTATCGAAGTGGGTCATATCTTCCAACTCGGTACTAACTATTCTAAATCGATGAATGCGACTGTTCTCGATGAGAACGGTAAATCACAAGTGCTGCTGATGGGTTGTTACGGTGTGGGCGTGAGCCGTATCGTGGCGGCAGCCATTGAGCAAAACTTCGATGATCGCGGCATTGTATGGCCAGAAGCCATTGCCCCATTCAGTGTAGGCATTCTGCCAATGAATATGCACAAATCACACCGCGTGACCGATATCGCCGAGCAGTTATACAAAGACTTAAGTGCTGTGGGTATCGATGTGCTATTGGATGACCGTAAAGAGCGCCCAGGCGTCATGTTCGCCGATATGGAACTGATTGGTATTCCACACACTGTGGTGATTGGCGATCGCAATATCGACGCTGGCGTATTTGAATACAAAAACCGCCGCACCGGTGAAAAGCAAGATGTGCCATTCGACCAAATCGTCGATTTCTTAAAAAATCTGCAAGCTTAAGCGAAGGCTTACTGCGCCGAACTTAGTGCGCCGACACAGTCCGTTTGAGCAGATGCTTAAATAAGATTCTCGCGATATAAATGCAAACGCACTTGAGTCTCCCTCAAGTGCGTTTTTTATTCCCGCCCCAAAAACAGATTGCCTTCTACGAGCCCACTCAAGACAAACTAAAGAAATGTCATTGAGATAACAGCTCAGACTTGCTTTTTTAGATAAGGCATTGCTTTAATAAAATCATAATAACAAGTCGTTGAGTCATAAGATTGCCAACATCAACAGCATTAGTTCTCGGTGGCGGTGGCGCTCGGGCCGCCTATCAAGTGGGAGTGTTAAAAGCACTGGTCCAGCTTTATCCGCGCAACCATGGCGTGCCCTTTAAAATCATTTGTGGCACCTCTGCGGGCGCCATTAATGGCACCTCCATCGCCACCCACGCCTCCTGCTTTCATTTAGGCGTCAAAAAACTAGAGTGGGTTTGGCGCCATTTTGAAACGAGAAAGGTATATCGCGCCTCCATCCCAGGCGTGTTAAGTCATTTAGCCAAGATGGCGCTCAAGGGCCTGCAAGATGATAAGGTGAATACCGACGCGGGTAGCCTACTCGATAACGAGCCTTTACGGCATTTACTGAATGAACTTATCGATTTTAAGAGAATCGATCGCAATATCCGCAACGGTGCATTGACGGCGCTCAGTGTCGATACCTCGTGCTATAACAACTCGCGCTCGGTGACGTTTTTTCAAGCGGCCAGGGATATTGAAAACTGGACTCGCGCTAGGCGCAGCGGTGAGAGACGGATGTTAAATACCGAACATCTTTTGGCAAGCTCGGCGATCCCTATGGTGTTTCCGTCGATTAAACTCAATCAAGCTTATTATGGTGATGGCTCAGTCCACCAACTCGCGCCGCTCTCAAGCCCAATTCATTTAGGCGCCAATAAGCTATTAGTAATCAACCTAGACAGTCCCCATAAGCATTTTCCTATGGAGCTAGAATATCACCCGAAGACAGCGACCATTGCTGGTCATCTGCTGGATACTATCTTTTCCGATACCTTAAATAGCGATCTTGAGCGCCTAGAGCGGATTAATCACACGCTGTCGCTTATTCCCGAAGAGAGCCGTACTCAACTGTCATTACATCCCATACAGACCCTAGTGATAAAACCCAGTGAAGACTTAAGTAAAATCGCCGCCCGTTTCTATGATGATATGCCTTGGGCGATTAAAACCTTACTGGGCTTTATCGGTATCGACAGGCAGTCAGACTCAAGTATTGTGTCCTATCTTTTGTTTGAAAAGTCCTACACCAGCGCCTTGATCGAATTAGGCTATAAAGACGGTATGGCTCAAATGGATGAAATAAAAGCATTTTTTAATCTGACATGAGGATGGCTTAAGACTTGTTACAAACGGCCAAATAAATCGATTTGAAGCACCACCTTCTGCGTGGTATAAAATAGGAGTAGCCTAAGAGTTATCCCGTGAATGTGGCAAACCCATTCTAAATTAAGGATTATTTGAAGGCGAATCGGCAGCAAATCAGTCTAAAGTTTGAATAGCGAAACAGATTTAACATTGATCATTTAAGTTGAATCGCCTATCATGCTGTACTAGATTAGCTAAAAATTAGGTTAATTTTTTCTAAAAGGGAATCACGATGAAAAAAACTTCATTAGCACTTATTGCTGCTATTTCAATGTTAGGTTCAGTTGCTGCTAATGCTAACCCAACGACTGGTGGAACGACTACTGGTGGTACTACGAGTGGCGGCGCTACTGGTACTATTGTTGCGGGTAGTATCGCAGCAGGGGCAGTTGTAACAGGAGCGTTAGTTGCTGCAAATGGTTCAGATGGCAACCCTGTCACAACATCTAACAGCAACTCTACATCAGTGTCATCTAACTAATCATTAGTTAGTACATATCGCTAATAACCGCCTTCTGGCGGTTGTTTTTTTTAGGGTATTTAAATTTCCTAATCAAAATAGTGAAAACTTGAAATCATCTCGCCATATATTTACATTGGTTATCTATCATTATTGAGAATAAGCAACTCGGATGCGTGTATATAAAAAACTCCTCCCCTTTTTTGCCATTTCGGCAATAATTGCAGGGCTCTCGGGCTGTAGCCAACGAATTAATGCTCTGAACGAAACCGCCAAACTCGCCTTTTTAGGAAGTGAGGATGTTGTTCTCCCCCCTGAGCAAATATCTGCAAATCCCTATGCCAGCATCTATGTAAAAATTGAAGATACACCTCAGGCATTTGTGGTGCTAGCTTTTGCTGAACCTAAAACTAGTCTATCTGCAGTAAAAAAGGTACCTGAAGCACTAGAGCTTAAATGGTTATCTGCGGATAAAGGTATGTTAGTTACGGTAAACGGCCGCTTAGTCAAAACCCACAATCTACTCACTGGTAATTTAAGTGCGGTTGAAAGTGATGACCCGGACCCTTTGCTACTAGGTTTGCACTTAAGCAATACACCCAAATTCTGGACTCGTACACTGGACTGGCAACCCGGTTATCATTATGGCTACAAAGCAAAGTCAGAATTTAAATTGATTGCCGAAGAGAATATTCTAATCAATGGCTTTCCTACGCAAGCCCTACATTTTAGTGAATATGTCTCTGTGGATACCCTCAATATCCAATACCAAAATGATTTTTGGCTAGATCCACAAAATGGTAACGTCCTTAAGAGTCGTCAAAAGATTGCACCTAATCTGCCATTTATTGACATCACATTACTAAAGCCTTTTGCGGCATAGTGGAGCCATAATGAGATCCTATATAACACCTGTGGCTTTACTGCTCAGTACCTTGTCTTTATCAACAGCCCAAGCAAATATCCAACTTTATGTCAGTATATCTTCGACTAAAGAGCCGCTGGTACAAATAACCTATCCCACGACAATCCGAGTTGGCCAAGCTGTACAAGATGGTTTAGCACAACTCCCCCTTTATAATCAGAGTGCTAAAAGCGAAGAAATACCGATTTACTGGTTAGGTGCAGCTCTACTGGACATTCACAATACAGCGGCACTGGAAACGACTCGTCAGCAAGTGTTACAAAAATTAGCCAATATGGGCCAGCAGGCAGACAACAATAGTCAGTATATTGCTAAGCTCTCCAAGTTTGCACAATTTCTGCGTAATATAAAACTTGGACAAAGAGTTAATCAGCCATTAGATCTCGATTTAATTCGTATTACCGATGCCTACAATCCCATAATTGATGGTCAATTTTTATTAGTGTTGCCTCCACGCCCAAGCACAGTGACAGTGGTTGGTGCAGTATCACAAACTGGTGAGCAAGCGTGGCAATCTCAAACAAGTAGCAGAGAATATCTTCAACAGGCTGGTTTATTGGAAAATGCTGAAAATAGCTTTGTTTGGATTATCCAACCCGATGGTAACGCTATTCGACAACCCATTGCCTATTGGAATCATCAGGCCCAGGATATAGCTCCAGGCGCCACACTCTTCGTTGAGTTTTCAGGCCTTTTTGATGACTATTCCACATTAAACAACAACATCATTGAATTACTCAAAAATCGGGCTCTGTAATGAAAAACTCGACTCCCACTTTTCCCTCTTTCGGGCGTTTATCAGCGCTATCTTTAGCACTGCTACCATTATTACACGTTAGCGCCGATGAATTTTCTTACCCAACATCGTTGCCTTCACAGTCTGACTTTGGTGGTGTAGGTTTAATGCAAATGCCAACAGGCCGTATGACGCCTGAAGGTGAATTTAACTTTGCCACGACTTACAACGATGACTATCAGCATTTTAGCGCTTCAGTGCAGCTCTTCCCTTGGTTTGAAACAACAATACGCTACACCCTAGTACAAGACCTGCTTTACAGTAGCGACCCCAACTTTAGTGGTAATACTAAATACACGGATAAAGGCATAGACTTTAAAGTTCGTCTACTCGAAGAAAGTAACTGGCTGCCTGAAACCTCTATTGGGGTGAGGGACTTTGGTGGCACTGGTTTATTTGATGGTGAATTTGTTGCTGCGACAAAGCGCGTCGGTCCACTCGATTTTACTCTAGGTATAGGTTGGGGCTATATCGGCAATAGCGGTAATCTCACTTCCGATAAAAAAGATCTTAATTACAACTGTGATAGAGATACTTCTTATGGGGGTAAAGGTGGCACTGTTGATTACCAGCGTTGGTTTAAGGGCTGCGCATCCCTCTTTGGTGGCGTTGAATATCAGACTCCTTGGGAACCTTTACGTTTGAAAGTCGAATACGATGGTAACGACTATCAATCAGACTTTCCCGTTGTTCGTGGTGGTATAGATATGCCTCAGGACAGCAAGTTTAACTATGGAATGCTCTATCGTTTTGGAGACTGGGGCGATCTACATTTAAGTTATGAGCGTGGCAATACTTGGACACTTGGCTTTAGTCTGCAGACCAATTTTAATACCTTGTCACAGATTAAACGAGATCCAAAGGCAGCTAAATATAAGCCACTTCCTGCCGCGCCATTAACCCTTACGCAAACAGAATCCTCTGCTCAAGTAAACACACTAAGAGCCGAACAAGCGACTGTGAGTACAGAAACTTCAACGCATAAATCAGAAGTGCAAAATGATGAAGTAGCAAATCTAGAGCTTGTAAATGCATCCAGTCAGACTGCTGCGAATCCCCTGGTGGATTGGAATAAAATTGCTCAGGATTTACAAACTATTGCTGGTTACGCAAACGCCAAAATTTACCTTGATAATGACAGTATTACCGTTGTAGGTGAACAGACAAAATTCCGCGATAGAAATGAAGCGCATAAAAGAGCTGCCACCATTCTAGCCAACAATACTGATGCCAACTTTATTAAAGAGTATCGACTAATTGAGACTCGTTATAGCCAACCAATAACGGAAACCCGTATTGATGCTCAGAAGTTTGCCAAAGTCGCAAGTTATGGCTATCTCAATGCCAAAGTCACTGATGCTAGTGTTGTGAGTATTCCAAGCTTACCTCAGGGACAACTAGTCAATAATACTGATAAAGATTGGCTAGATAAGCTTAGTTTTGATGTTTCGCCTACCATGTCCCAATCCTTCGGCGGTTCCGAAGGGTTTTATATGTTTAGTATTGGAATGACTGGCAGTGCAAGTTACCGATTTACCGATAACTTTGAGTTTTCAAGCTCTCTTTATCTTAACCTCTACGATAACTTTGATAAGTTTTTATACGAAGTTCCACCCGATGGCACTGACTTAAAACGTGTTCGCACCCTGGTTCGTCAATATATTCATGATAATCCTGTACGAGTGAATAACCTGCAACTAACCTGGATGGATAATTTAACCGATAACATTTCTTTCCAAGCCTACGGCGGCTATTTAGAAATGATGTATGGTGGTGTGGGCACAGAGGTTCTCTATCGACCACTTAACAGCCAATGGGCTTTTGGGGTTGATGTGAATTATGTTAAGCAGCGCGATCCAGACAGCATGCTAGGCTTCTTTGAAGATGAGCATCAATTTGACTCACTCACTAACCGCCCCTATCGAGTGCAAACGGGTACGGTAACAGGACACGCATCAATCTATTATCAACCTGACTGGTTCCCCAATACTTTACTGAGAATCAGTGCCGGCCAGTATTTGGCCGAGGATAAAGGAGTAACAGTTGATTTCTCAAAACAATTCGATAGTGGGGTGATTGTTGGCGCTTTCGCCACTAAGACTAATCTTTCATCAGAGGAGTATGGTGAGGGCAGTTTTACTAAAGGCTTCTACGTGTCGATTCCATTTGACTTGATGACCATTAAATCAACCCATAGCCGGGCGACAATCAGTTGGATGCCACTGACACGCGATGGTGGTCAAACATTAGGGCGCAAGTACAGTCTATATGATGTAATGGATGCTAGAGATCCTTGGTTCACACGCGCAAGCATCACAAGTGAGTCTGTCAAATAACGCAAACAAAATGCCGCTAGTACCTTAGGCGCTAGCGGCAGCATCCCTTTCAGACAGAATCGGCGTTTCATTTAGCAGCGGCCAGTCAATCGCAAACTCGGCACTATTCCATGCCAGCACATATTCATCATCTGGCGCGTAATAATCAGTGCAGCGATAAAGCACATCGGCATATTCACTCAACACATAAAATCCATGAGCAAAGCTAGGCGGGATCCACATTTGCAAATGGTTATCAGCAGAGAGCACACGCCCTACCCATTTACCATAGGTTTTAGATTGCGGGCGAATATCCACAGCGACATCAAAAATACTGCCAGCACACACGCGAACTAACTTTCCCTGCGGATGCTCACGTTGGTAGTGCAAGCCACGTAATACGTGTTGTTGTGATCGGCTAAAGTTATCTTGGACTAACTCCTGCACCTTTAATCCTCTACTTTTCAAACACTCGGAGAAAAACGATTGTCTAAAGGTTTCCATAAAAAAACCGCGTTCATCACCAAAAACTTGAGGTTCGAACACCAATACTTCTGCAAGCTCGGTTTCAATGCACTTCATTGAACACCTGCTTATTTAATAAGCCCAAAAGATACTCACCATAACCGCTTTTAAGCAAAGGTTGTGCTAAAGCGGTAAGCTGCGCAGCATCTATCCAACCAGAATGAAAAGCAACCTCTTCAGGGCAGTTCACTTTCAACCCTTGGCGTTTCTCTATGGCAGCAATAAATTGTGTTGCTTCAGCCATCGCATCCGGCGTTCCCGTATCGAGCCAAGCAGTGCCCCGCCCCATTATTTCTACCTGCAATTCCCCCAGCAGAAGATATTGATTGATTAGATCAACGATATCCAACTCGCCCCGCGCCGAAGGCATCACTTTTTTAGCCCACTCACTAGCCCGATTATCAAAGAAATACAATCCAGGAATAGCATAGGAAGAACGTGCAACTTGGGGTTTCTCTTCGATTGAAATCGCTTTTCCGCTCGTATCAAATTCGACAACGCCGTAGGCATTCGGATTAGCCACATGGTAGCCAAAAACGGTTGAACCCACTTCGAGTAGAGAAGCTCTATGCAAGTTTGTGCTCAGTTGCTGCCCATAAAATAAGTTATCGCCCAGAATTAACGCACAGGCCTCTCCCGCCAAAAAAGCTTCACCAATAATAAGTGCTTCGGCTAATCCCTTTGGGGAAGGCTGAACCGCATATTCAAGCTGAATCCCCCAACGATGGCCATCACCAAGTAATGCCTGAAAAAGCGGCAAATCAGCGCGAGTGCAGATAATCAGGATCTCTTTTATGCCAGCCTGCATTAAGGTAACAAGTGGATAATAAATCATTGGCTTATCGTAAATAGGCAATAACTGCTTACAGACAACCTGTGTCATAGGATAAAGGCGAGAACCGGTTCCGCCCGCTAATAAAATGCCTTTTCTCATTGATATATCAAGGATTAGTGAGTCAAAGTGAAGGGAGGATTGTAGCATATAAATGCCGATAAAGCTGAATGGTGCGAGGTCTGCAACAAGGCCACATTGTCGCCCTAAGCAATGTACATAGGTCATTTCTCAGGGATCTGTATTTCGACCTTCACGCCTAGATATGGAGATGAAGTCAGCATAATCGTGCCATGTAGTTTTTGTGTCACCAGATTATAGATAATCGACATGCCTAAACCAGTGCCGCCGTCTTTACGTGCGGTAGTGAAAAAAGGCTCGAAGGCTTTCAGTTTAACCTCATCGGTCATCCCTACCCCATTATCTTGATACTGCATACAAATATTCGAATCTTGTTTTTGTACTCGAATAGTGATGCTTTTATCACCTGTAAAACTCTCAGGAAATCCATGGCGAAAGCTATTAGCCACTAGATTAGTGAAAATCTGTGCGATGGCACCGGGGTAAGATTCGATATAGATGTCATCATCCAACTCCACATTTAAGGCAATATTCTTCTTACGCATTAACGGCCTTAATGAGCTGAAAATTTGAAAAATGTAGGTATTTAAATTAAACCGCTCACGCTCGAGCACAGATTGGTCTGCGGCGGTGCGCTTAAAGTTATGGACTAACTCCGCGGCTCGCGAAAGATTACGCTCAATCAACCCGAGACCATCCTGCATGGTATTAATAAAGGATAAAAATTTCTCCTCGTCGAGCTCATTTTGTTCAAATGCCGTTTTAAGCAATGCCACTTCATCTAAACAATGGGTTACGGATGTCACGGCAATCCCTAGAGGCGTATTGACCTCATGCGCGACCCCTGCGACCAAACTCCCTAAGGCAGCCATTTTTTCGTTTTCAACTAAATGGTGTTGTATTGAGCGTAAATCCGATAATGCGGTTTCAAGTTCTTGCGTTCGCTGTTCAACCTGAGCCTCGAGATCCGCATTAATGGCCTTTAATTGATTTTGATAATCCAAAATTTCCTTTGCACTCATGGCTCTGCCGAATAAGTCGGCCAAAGCAGAAGCAAAGGTCCTTTCATCACGCGTCCATTCTCTAGGTACACCTTGATGCTCGGAGCAGATAATACCGACCATTTTTCCGCGATGACGTATAGGACTGTCTAACAGAGAACTAATACGATTAGGGACTAAGTAGGCACTAACGAACTCATGGGTCGCCCCATCTGTTTGCGCATAATTCGCGACAATAGCGCGCTCATTATCTAATAGACTGAAGTAATGTGGATAATCCCGCCGAGTTAATATCAACGCCTCTTGCCTGTGCATATTATCGAGCAAGTAAAAGCAATGCATGCTTTGGTGATCTTCACTCCATAACCAAATGCCAGCACGGGTGATTTTTAACCCTTGGCACACAGATGACACGATAAGTTGTGAGGCCTCAATAAGATCGCCACCATCAATAATGGATGAACGGCTTACATCGAATAAAATCCTGTCTAACATACGTGTCATAATGCAGATTTACCCCGCGTGGTACCGCCTGACTTAAAAATGAGGCGATGAACTTGGTGATCTAAGCTTAAGTGATTCACTTTAGTATAGATTCAATCTGCAAACACACTAGTTGAGATGCAGTCGCTAGTTACAATTGGTTTTGCAGCTCAATGCCTAGTGCAGCTTTGCCTAAACACACCGATAAAGAATCATCCAACACTAAGCACATTGTTTGTTGAACTCGTAATGAAGTTCAAACACATAAAGTCTGCCTTTAACATTAAGACACTGAAAGAAACACCAGACATAAATAAGGTTGGAACCCGTAATGATGGCGGTTATCATCACATGACAGTCAATAAATCAAACGATTAACATGAATATGAAACTTTCACAGATACCACTCGCCCTTCTCGCTTTAATGATTACCGCATGCAGTGAACCGGCTCAGACAGTGACTAATGAGCCTGTCGCTGCGCCACATCAAGATACACAAACAAACCTACCACTTGGCGATACCAGTCAAAATGCACTCGATTGGCCCGGTGTATATGAAGGCGTTATCCCCTGTGCAAGTTGCGAAGGGATCCAAACCACACTCACGCTACAAGCGGATAATAGCTTTGAATTGAAAAGTATTTACTTGGGTAAAGATGAGTCCATCTTTAAAGTGGCAGGAAAATTTGACTGGGATGGCAAGGGCTCAAAAATTACTTTATCCGATGGCAGTAAATACCTCGTCGGTGAAAACCAGCTATTTATGCTAGATAACGAAGGCAACAGGATCAGCGGCGAACTGGCTGAGCACTATATATTGAAAAAGAAAGGGATGTAAAAAGAACATTGCAGCGTGACAGTGAGAAGTTAAGCGATTCGCTCACAGTAAAATCGTTGACAGAACGTTCTGCTTACCGATAACGGTAAAAGAAAAATGATTCGCTTACCGTCGGTGATAAGCAATTTCGTAAACCTTGAGCCACGCAGTGACGTTCCATTGCTGCTAGCGGCGTCCGTAGAGTTAGAGCGCTGCGATTCTCGATCTAGAGCAAGCTTGTCAGCGTCCTATCTTCTCGCGTCGGCGCCACCCAGATTGAAAAGAGTAACCTACACGTGAACTCTAATATCCAAATTATCCGTTATGAAGAATGCGAATCGAGCCTATGGAAAAATGGCGGTGGCAGTACTAAACAACTGTTAATATCGCCAAAGGATGCTGACCTCAGTAATTTTGATTTTAGGATCAGCATTGCCACCATTTCGAGTGATGGACCCTTCTCACAATTTCCCAGCATAGATAGACAGCTGTGTATATTAGAAGGTGCAGGCGTAAAACTTAAGATGATGTCTAATGATGCGGCTGAGGCAAATGAATTAATCCTTCGCCCCAATGAGCCCGCATTTTGTTTTAGCGGCGAAACTCAGATCGAAAGCCAACTCTTAGATAAGCAAATTATCGACTTTAATGTAATGACTAAACGCGGCAAGTATCGCGCGTATATTGAATGGCCGGAGTCGTATGGCTCGTTAAGCCCAGAGTCTATAGAAACCAGCAATATTGATGATGCTCATCAAACATCGAATGTACACAATAACGAGTTGCAACAGTGGTTATTGTGCCTTGAACCGCTGAACTTAGTTTACCAAGGCCAAATTATTCAACTTAAGCGTTATGATATGGTGCAATGCCTACGAGGCCAGAATTTAAAAGCGCAGCCGTCAAAAATGCAGCGATTAGAAGAAATTGAAACTTCCGATGCAACCTCTTCAGACGCTGAACGACCAATACTTAAGCACACACATATAGAAAACCCGTCCCTACTAAACCATAAACAATGTCAGGTACTGCGTATCGTTATAGAATGCACTAAAAAGTTCTAGATTATAGAGCCACACAGTGGCGTCTTCAAAACCTGAGTCCGTCCTTTTGGCTCCGCCTTATATGCTATATACTCACCCCGAATTCATCAAATCGTGCAATGGACCTATGCAACAACTAAATGAAAAGAAAATCATAAAGTTACTGCGAGACAACATCCCAAAGTTGCAATTAATCTACCTGTTTGGCTCTTATTCGCAGGGAACACAACACCGCAACAGCGATATCGATATCGCGGTACTCGCCGCTGACACTTTAGACAATATTGCACGCTGGGAACTTGCCCAAAAACTCGCTTCGGCGTTGGACTCAGATGTTGATCTGGTTGATTTACGCTCAGCATCCACAGTGTTATGCCAACAGGTAGTCACTCAAGGGAAGCAACTTTGGGGAACACAACAAGATGATGAACTTTTTGCCGTAAAGACCATCTCAATGTACCAACATCTACAAGCCGAAAGACAGGCAATTATTGATGATGTAATGGCCAACACCGCAGCCAAAGATCATAGGGGGAGTCACTTTGAATGACATTATTATCAATAAAATAGCCACCATCAAACGCTGTATAAAGCGCATCCAACAAGTCTATGGTGATGGAAGCCAGTTCAAACAAGACTTCACCTTGCAAGATAGCGTTATCCTCAATTTACAACGCTGCTGCGAAGCCTGTATCGACATAGCCAATCATATTAACCGCCAACAACAACTAGGCATCCCCCAAAGTAGCCGTGATAGCTTTACATTACTCGCACAAAATAACCTTATTACTCAGCCACTCGCAGATAACTTAAAGAAAATGGTCGGCCTGCGAAACATCGCAGTACATGACTACCAAGAACTCAACCTTGATATCGTTGTCCATGTTGTACAGCATCATCTTGAGGATTTTGAGCAATTTATTGATGTGATAAAAGCAGAGTGAAGATGTTGACAGAACAAGAAACGTTGAAGGTTGACGGAACGTTCGCAAGCTCACTCACAGAACTCTTCGCTTACCGTGAGAGCGAAGCCCGTTCCGTTATCCGTAAGTCACGTAGTGACATTCTGTAGCTGCTTGCGGCGTACCTAGATTCTAGAGCCACATAGTGATGTTCTAGGGTGAGCTTGCGCGAGTACTAGTCGCTCGTTATAGGATATTGCTGGTTAATAATCCACTCCACCGTCTTTCTGAGACCTGACTCAAAAGACTCTTGCGCTCTCCAACCTAATTCACGTTGAATTTTACTGGCATCAATAGCATAGCGTACATCATGGCCAGGCCGGTCAACAACATACTGAATTAAATCAGCAAAACCCGCACTACCCATTGCAAGAGATTGCGGATGAGTAGGCACTAACTCCTCTAATAAGGCGCAAATTTGCCGCACAACCGTCAAATTAGTTTGCTCACAGGAACCACCAATATTATAGGTTTGCCCAAGCTCCCCCTGAGTCGCAACTAAATAGAGCGCCTTAACGTGATCATCCACATACAACCAATCACGCACTTGCTGACCATTACCATAAATTGGCAACGGTTTACCCTGTAACGCATTGGTGACCATTAGGGGAATGAGCTTTTCAGGGTATTGAAAAGGGCCATAGTTATTGGAGCAGTTGGTCATCACTATCGGTAAAGCATAAGTTCGATGCCAAGCACGAACCAAATGATCCGCTGAAGCTTTACTTGCTGAATAAGGCGAGCTCGGATCATAAGCTGAGGTTTCACTAAACAATCCAGTTTCGGTCAGTGAACCAAAAACCTCATCGGTAGAAACATGATGAAATCTAAATAACCCTTTTCGCGTATCCGCTAATTGCTGCCAATATCGGCGCGAAGCTTCTAACAACGTATAGGTGCCCACAATGTTGGTTTGGATAAATGCAGCGGGTCCTTCAATTGAGCGATCAACATGGCTTTCGGCCGCTAAATGCATCACAAGATCGGGTTGGAATTGCTGCAACACCAGGTCTAACCTTGCCCTATCGCAAATATCTGCCTGCACAAAATGATAGCGCTCACTATCAGCAACACCCGCCAGAGATTCAGGATGGCTCGCATAGGTCAGCTTATCGAAATTGAGCACCACTGACTCCGTTTGCTCAATCAGCATTCGCACTAATGCCGATCCAATAAACCCTGCACCACCGGTAATGAGTATTCGCATATCGCCTATCCCATAGTAGAAAGGTTAGAAAAATAAAAGGCCCGAAAGTATACAACTTTACCTGTAGAGCAACGTGACCTTTTTAAGTATGAGGAGCAAGAGAAATACAAGCTGTGCAGGGCGAAGCGAACACTGAGGCGAATGCGCACAATAGCTTGTGCCATTGATTGACGATAAACATCACGCTTAGATCACCCTAAGGAGTTAACGATTCAGGCATTGTTCTGAAGCAGGTCTGGGCTAGTACATTTACGTTAGTCGATAATTCACCTTTCACAACGGGGGATCAGTTGTTAATGGTTCACACTCTTACGACATATATCCGGCGTCTGTTGCGCCCTAATGAGATCCAAATTGACATCTTACCCTCCTTGGCATCCACATGACCTCGAAGGCCACTTACACCGAAAATTTTATAGTCTCGCTTGAGCATACCCTTCCCGTTAGCAAAACTGCTTGGCTATGAACAATAGAAATAGACAAACGACATTACTTGTCGTCTCGCTGAATACACTATGTTCATTAATGAGAATGGACGATGAAAACTGCTTAAGATGAAAATATTTTTGGATGATGAACGAGTCGCTCCTACTGGCTGGCTACAAGTTCGATGGCCAGATGAGGTTATCTCCTATTTAGCCAAAGGCATGGTAACCGATATTAGCCTAGACCATGATTTAGGGGATGATGCTAGAGGTACTGGCTACGATGTGCTGCTTTGGATTGAGCAAGCTATTGTTGATACAGGCTTTAAGCCTCCGAAAATTAATGTACATACGAGTAATCCTGCAGCAAGAATAAGAATGCTTGCTGCAGTAGAACAGATCAACCGCTTAGCTGAAATGAAATCACAATGACTGTACCTACGGTTGCACCTTTACTTTTATTGTCCGGCGATCCATTTCATCTGCTTGGCCAACTTTCAGCCTTTCATAGTCTGAAGCTAATTTGTCGGCTCAAGCAAATCCTGCCAGCTCACGTTGGTCGAACTGTCTCGAGTCATGCTGGCATCCCCATGATCGCAGCAGATTTTGAATTGCGGATCATCGCAGAGGCATATAATTGTTTTGAGAATTTTGATGTTGAAATCTATTTGACGTTTCAGAGAGATCGCGACGCTTGGATGCATTATCAACAGAAGGCTAACGAAATGATTAAGTTAGGTTATTCGGTGTTAGTAACGGCTGAAGTCTATAGCCACATTGACGGCTCGATATGTTTGTATGATCCACTACTCACACCAACCGATATGCCTTTTATTCAATAGGACTGACAATGAAACTGCTCCATGTTTCCGATCTGCATTTCAACCAAGTTCAAATGCTATGGGTTACCGACAATGCATCCGAAGCTGACGTTGTTTGTCTAACAGGTGACTTCATTGATAGTCGATACAACTGCCCTACACCAATCGATGAGCAAGTGGCCGTTATCTCATGCTGGTTAAAACAGTTCAATCGTCCTATTTTTGTATGCTCGGGCAATCATGACCAATTAGGTGATGAACTCAATTCAACCTGGTTAAGGGAAATTGAGGGGATCTACGCAGATCAGGCTATAGCCTCAATCAATGGGGTGATATTCGGCAGCGCGTCATATGGTACATCTGACTTCACACCATTTTCTCGATGCAATGTACTGCTTCACCACGAGCCGCCTTCAGGGCTTAGTGTCGCGAAGCAATCGGGGAGAGATTTTGACTCAAGGGACCTAACAACGGCAATTACATCAGGCACCTTGTCTCTTGTATGGTTACTGACAGGTCACGTTCATCAACCAGAGAAATGCGCCTCCAAATTTCGCGGGTGCAGCATTTCAAATCCTGGAGCCAACAGTAAGAGTGAAGTCCCTAATCATCATTGGATCCGTATTTAAGCGCGCCTCAATGTTCAGAAGTACGTACAAAACTGTTCCATTAAAAAACAATATATAACTCCACATTGCGATTAAAAATCATGACATCTTAGGAGAAGTTATTTTGAGTAAACCCGAGATTGATCCAAACCATATTGTCGTTTTTACTGGAGCAGGAATATCAGCGGATCAGCTAGCGACATTTACTGATGATAATGGACTGTGGTTGAAGTATCGGGTTGAAGAGGTTTCTTCTGCTCAGGCCTTAAAAGCGTACCCAGAAAAAGTTATCGATTTCTATAATTTCCGCAAACAGGAAGTGTTGTCAGCACACCCTAATCCAGCACACATTGCCATTGCCGAACTTGAAAAAAAATACCGGGTTAGTGTTGTAACCAGTAATGTAGATAATCTTCACGAACGAGCAGGCTCAACTCAGGTTTATCACGTTCACGGAAGTCTATTTGAGGCTCGGCATTTAGAGAGTGATGTTTCATTTAGCATCGGCGATAGGCTTTATTCGCTCGAGAATAATGAAAGGCCTCACGTCGTTTTATTTGGGGAGCAGGTTCCTAATCTTTATGAAGTAAAAAAACTATTTAAAACAGCATCTAAGGTTTTGATTGTTGGCACTTCCCTTACCGTAAAGCCTGTATGTAATCTTCCAAAATATGCACGCGGAAGAGCAGAAAAAATTCTAGTCTCTAAACATGTCAACAAACGACCTTATGGTTTTGAGTTCATCCCCTTAGATGCAATTATTGCTGTACCGCTGATAGTAAAACGCTGGCTTAATCAACATTAATGGCGACCAACTCGCTCCCCACCTACTTTAGCCAACATTGTTTCCACGATATCACTTGATGACCATTGGAAAGAAATGATGGATTTTTCGATTTTGAAAAATCCATGTGGCATCCCCTTGGAAATACCGTAATCATCCAGCATGGATGCAAAGACCCTATCCAATGCGATTTTTGATTCAAATGGCACATTCTCATCACCATCAACCAAACGCCACTTTTGGTAACTTGCATTTGAATAAGGAGGCTCTTGGCTACACGTACCAATAAAAATATATCCATTCATACTGGCAAGTGTTGGACAGATATCCAGTATCTCTTTGATAACACACGTTACCGATTTCATATCTGGCTCCGATTGGGGGTTCATTGATACTACTTAGAGATACGACATCTAACGGCTAAAACAATTCTAGAACCATGAATGACATTATATGACTCTGGTCAATATATCATAGCCGTTAGTCATGAATAATAGCGAAATTCCCTTCTAGGTTATGGTGTTACATGCAAGAAAATGATCCCGCAAACGAGCACCGTCGCAAACGTGCAATTTTTAGAAATTTGTTTATGTTGGATAACCTTCCCACTTTCCCTGCTCGTGGTATGACCTTGTCCGAAATTCATACTTTACTGGAAGATGAAGGATTTGAACTGTCAACGAGGACAATTCAACGAGACCTTAAAATGCTTTCTGAATGGGCAAACCTAGGATATGAGGACGATGACCTAGGATATCGACGCTGGTTCAGAGATTTAAAAAAGCGAAATGTGCTCGATATTCTTCCCACGTCAGAAGCATTCATGCTGGTGCTGTCTGAGCAGCTACTACGGAGAGTATTACCGCTACATCAGAGTGACAAACTTGAAGCATGGTTAAATCAGGCCAATGTAGCGTTATCTTCAAAACACCTCTATGCGAACTGGATGAAAAAAGTTCGGGTTGTCTCGGACAATTATCCCATCATCTACGATGAGCGTCACATTGACGAGCAATACCGAAAAATCATCTATGAGAGTGTACTTAATGAGAAGGTCATCTCTATTGGCTATCAGTCGAGTGAGGTGAATGATATAAAATATTACACTCTCAATCCATTAGGTTTAATTATTAGAGAGCAAAGCCATTACCTTGTAGCCACTAAGGAAGAGTCGCCAGAGGTGCCTCAGCTATTCCTTTTCCACAAAATAATATCAGTTCAAAAGGAGTATTTGGGCATTACCAAACCCAAATCTTTCAGTCTTGATGAGTATTACGCCAAAAATCCAACAGGCTGGCTCTTAAAAGACACATTAACCACAGTAGAGCTAAAAGTTAAACATTACGCTCTGGATGTTGTTAAACACAATAAGCTTTCCATAGACCAACAGCTTGAACAGATAGATGAAACATGGTGGAAGGTGACTTTTACTTGTTACCCAACATACGATCTCATCGGTTGGATCCTTAAATTTGGTCAAGATGTCGTGTGTTTATCTCCTACTTCACTAAAACAATTTGTAGTCAAACGATTACGAGCCACTATTGAAAACTACGAGTAAGCATTATGGATAAAATAGTTAAATTAACCACATACATTTCATTGAATAACTTTAAAAATAAAAATCAGACTTTTATCTTTGATTGATTTTATATTTACACTTATTAAATCCGTTCTTAAAAAGGCATTTATGTAGAACGATAATAACATCATGCATCATTTGCTCTATATAAGGAAAAAATTTTGAATCAACATAATTGCTTTTGGGACACTTCCTATGATACTGAAATTGAAAAATTAGGAACAATTAACAGACTTCCATGGGTAGGCAATGCTTACCGCGAACAGGAGATGAAGATACTTATTCTTGGTGAAAGTGTATACGATTGGAATCCGAAAGAGCCTGGACATATAGAAAAAATAAATAGCCCACTTAATCTTAGAATTCTTCATAAAAATCACGCTTTAGATTTCAAGCGTAACTCAAAATTTGTAAGGAATATTGAGAGAGCAATTTATGATAAAAGAAAGCCAACAGATGAAGAAAAAAAATCATTTTGGAATTCTGTATCTTATCACAATCTTGTAACTCGAGTTTTAAAAAGTAAAAAGCATAGACCATCATATACTGATTATTACTCTGGATGGTGCGAATTCAATAAGTTAATTGATTTACTTGATGTAAATGAAGTTATTGTGTACGGATTAGAAAAAGAAAAAATCAAGTCTTTAATTGATTTTTCTGAACGAAACAACTTTACCCTTGAAATTGTAAAATTACCAGAGAAGGTGGGAAGATCTTACCCAAGAAGAATCATGATAAAAAAAGGAATAAAGGAATAAAGGAAATTAAACTACTGTTTATTCGGCATCCAAGCTCATACTTCAGCTGGAAGAAATGGTCTCCAATCATAGCCCAGGAAATACATTACAAAAAGACTATATAGTGAGTAATTACTTTATTATCATGCTAAAACTACAATCACTGCGTTACAGTGCTGTAGTGTTAAAGGGTAAGGTGAAATAATGCAAACAGATAGAATAGCAGAAATCATTTATGAAACGGCAATATCGGAAGATAAAGAACTTTCACTTATTGCTAATCAAGGGATATTTCATATGCCAGAGTTGGCATTTGCTTATCAATGCGGCAAAGCAATTTTAAAAGAAGCTCATACAATCTTTGATGGTTTAAATGTTACTTGGATTAGAGAGGAAAATCTTGGTAATGGTGGCCCTACAGATCTTGTATTCAAACTGGAGAATGGAGACACCTTAGTAATAGAGTTCAAACTCAGGGATACAACAACTTCATACGAAAAGGACATAATTAAACTCTGTAAAATTACAAAACCAAATACATTAAAGATATTTTGCGCATTAATTGATGTTTTCGATTCAAAATTACCTGATGATGGGAGACAACGTTATATTGAGTCGTTGACTGGGTATAGGGTAATACCATTATTGAAAAAATCCTTTAGTACAAAACAAAATTGGTATAAATCTGATACATCCTGTGTCGTAGGAGTATGGTCCGTTTCTTTGAATGAAACTGATTACTTTGAACCAACTAAAACATGATAACCACATGAAATAAGTAGATTTTACATCTTTAATCTGTATGGCTATGTCCACGTTAACTGTGTCTGCATAGCCAACGGAGTTTTTCATTATGATTATTATTCGATTCAAAGACGTTTAACTAGCCCAAGTAGATAGGAAGATATTCAACACGCAGAGGGCATTCGGCAATCTAGTTAGTTCATTTCCATTGAGTAAAATTTAAAGTTAGGGATTTTTAGTAAATTTTTGTTTTTTCTAGGGCTTTCTGAGCTAGATTTTGGCCGTGAACATGACGATTTTTCTCCACTCAATACAAGCTCTGCATAAACCAACTGCCGTCTCTTTTTTTCCTCTACCAACTTATCATATTCAACACACATACTTAACCTGCATAAAAGCTATCGTTGTTAATAATAAGATTAGCTCTTACATATACAAATTACACTATATAAATGGTTGTGTTTTACGCTCAGCCCGCTCTGGCAGGATAGTTGTCACTACTTAAAATTTAACCAGTTGGGGCGTTAAGGCTTAATTGTGCCGAGTTATAGTGAAGAACGTAAGCAGCAGATTTTGAACAAGTTACTGCCTCCTTCGAACATGACCGTAGCAGAAGTTTCCAGACAAGAAGGGATTGGCGTACAAACTTTGTATAATTGGCGGGATAAAGCCAAACAACAAGGTCGTCCTGTGCCCGGAAGTAAACCAACCTCAGAACATTGGTCAGCAGAAGCTAAGTTTGCCACAGTGCTTGAAACTGCCAGTTTAAATGAAGCCGAATTGAGTGAGTATTGTCGAGCTAAAGGTCTGTATGTTGATCAGGTAAAGGCCTGGAAAGCCAATGCACTGCGAGGGTTTATGAGCTCCCGCGAGCAGGAATTGGAAGCTAAACGGCAGCGCCAAGCCGACCATAAGGAAATTAAACAGTTAAAGAGCGAGTTGAGGCGCAAAGAAAAAGCTTTGGCTGAAACCGCAGCCTTGTTGGTGCTTAGAAAAAAGTTAAATGCGCTTTGGGAGAACGACAACGAGGACGATTAACCTTGGTCTCAGAGCGCACTGAATGTGTAAACTTGATACAGGAAGCGAACCAGGCTGGCGCCAGGCTTCATCTGACTTGCGAAGAAGCTGGCATTACACTGCGCACTTATCGGCGCTGGTATCGGGATGGCCAGATCACCGCAGACAAAAGGCCGGATGCGATTCGGCCGCAGCCATCGAATAAGCTGACGGAAAAAGAACAGGCGAAAATCATCGAGGTGTGTAATTGGCCAAAGTTTGCCAGCTTACCGCCATCGCAAATCGTCCCAACGCTGCTGGATGAAGATGAATATTATGGTTCTGAATCAACATTTTATCGGGTATTAAAAGCCTTTGGTCAGCTGCATCATCGCGGCCGGAGTTTAGCGCCGAAAGGGTCAACGCTGCGGTGTTTTTCAAGATAGTTGTCACTCTTTGTTTAAATATTAAGCTGCATTTATTACGCCTTCTTCTGGTGCCTTATCTGGGTTGAGTGTTACAGCGCCAACCGCTTCACAATTTCTGATCTCTGTAGACCAACGCATCGGTTTTCTTTCCTTCGCCGCCTCAAGCACTTTCTTGCGCTTCGCTAAAATAGCGCCATCTTGCAGTGCATGACGTTGCCCTGGTGAGACAAAATTTAGCTGGCTGTGTTTATGCTCATCGTTGTACCAGGTTACAAACTTTTCCACCCATTCTCTTGCTGTTGCTAAGCAGCTAAAACCTGATGCCGGCCACTGTGGGCGGTATTTCAACGTTTTAAATAACGACTCTGAAAAGGGGTTGTCATTACTCACCCGCGGCCGACTTAATGATGCCGTAATACCAAGCTCTTCCAGCTTGGCTTTCATGGTCAGTGACTTCATCGGCGCCCCATTATCAGAATGCAGCACTAATGGCGTGTTAAAGCATTGCTCGCGTAACAGACAGCGTTGGATTAGCGCAGCGGCATATTCCCCACTTTCTTGCTCATGAACTTCGTAACCCACTATTTTTCTACTGTAAATATCTTCAAACAGGTACAAATAGTAGAACTGGCCTTTGACGATTGAGGCTAAATAAGTGATGTCCCATGACCACACTTGATTCGGCCCATCTGCCCGATAACTCAACGGTTTGCTTCGATTGACCGCAGCCTGAGTGCGGCCACGATGGTTAAGTTGACCATGAGCATTTAACACTCTGTAGAAGCTGGATTCCGAGGCGATATAAATCCCGTTATCTAATAATGTTGGCACAATTTGCGACGGGGGTAAGCTGGCGTACTCCGCTTGATTGCACACACTTAATATCTGTTGTCGCTCATGTTCTTCGAGTTTATTTGCTGGCTCTGGTCGAGCTGCTGTTGGCCTTAAATCAGCTTGCACTTGACCTTCTCGATACCAACGTCGATAGGTACGCTTACTGAGGCCCGTTTCAGCACAAGCCTTATAAAGGCGAGCACCATTGGTATAGGCCTCTTGGATTAAGGCAATCAATGCTATGCGCTCAGGCAAGGGGGTTAGCTCTCCTCGCTGTCGTCCCCCCAGAGCGCATTGAGCTTTTTTCTGAGCACCAGTAACGCAGCAGCTTCAGCCAGCGCTTTCTCCTTATAGCGCAATTCCCGTTGCAGCGATTTGATTTCGGCTTTGTCAGCCTTAGCCTGCTGTTTAATGGTTTTAGTTTGTACTTCTGAGGTTTGAAAACCAGCTAAACAATCCTGTTTCCACTGCTGTACTTGCTCGCGGAACAAGCCCTTTTCACGGCAATACTGGTTTATCTCCGCTTCCGACAGCGGCGCTGTTTCAATAATCACGGCAAGTTTTGCTTCAGCCGACCAATCATCGGCTGTTAATGTTTTACCTGGCACGGGGCGACCTTCTTTTCTGGCAATATCTCGCCAATGATACAAGGTTTGCACCGCGATGCCTTCTTCCCGAGCGACCTCTGCGACCGTTAAGTTGTGAGGAGGTAATAATTTTTTAAGGATCGCTTCTTTACGTTCTGGTGAATACCGAGCCATATCGTTCTCTTTTGCCGCACCCTGTCTTTAAACATAATGATTATTTAGGGGTGACAACAATCCTGACACAGGGGGGCTGCCAACGACCTACACAGCGACCGGGCCTGGCCAGGTGCTCTGTTGGGATATCACCTACTTGCCAAGCACGGTGCGTGGGCAGTTTTATTACCTGTACATGCTGGAAGATTTGTTCAGCCGGAAAATTGTTGGTTGTGAAGTGTTTGAACAGGAAAGTGGAGAAAACGCCGCGAAATTGTTAGAGCAGACACTGGTCCGGGAGAAATGTTTACACAGTGGAGTCGTGCTGCATTCGGACAACGGTGCGCCAATGAAATCGCAGACCATGCGAATGAAGGCGTATGAGCTTGGTGTAACGACATCGTACAGCAGGCCACGAGTGAGCAACGATAACCCGTTTGCAGAGTCGTTGTTCCGCACCTGTAAATATCGGCCTGATTGGCCATCAGCAGGTTTTAAAAGTATCGATGAAGCAAGGACTTGGGTGCTGAAGTTTACGCGCTGGTACAACTACGAACACAAGCACAGCAAACTACGGTTCGTGACCCCGCACTAACGTCATACCGGTCAGTATCAACTCCTGCTGGCAAAGCGCAAAGAACGGATTGAAGCGGCGAAAGCAGAAAATCCAAGTCGTTGGGGAAAACGAGAAGTACGGAACTGCGAACCTGTGGGACCGACAACACTGAATCCGGAAAAAGAGTCAGTTAAAGAAGTGGAAAAAAAGGCCGCTTAAAACGGTCGATGGTGACAACTAGCTTGAAAAACGCCGAAGTTGCTGTATCTGGCTTTACACCAGATTGCTAAAAAGTGGACAATGCCACTACGAGATTGGAAGCCTGCCATGAGGCAGTTTATGCTCATGTACAGCAACCGTGTGTCGTTATAATAAATAGCCTTTTATAGTCTCCAACTCTCATATTTTGAAGACGATGTGTCAGATCTAGTCTGAACTAATACATTAAAGGGCGTTTAGACAGCATGCTTAGACATTTAATTTTAGCCTGATGCTGAATTCCGAACGCCCTACTAGCAATACTAAATCTCACTAATAACCATATTGACTAACTGGTTGCCAGTGTTTCTTAACATCATTCTCAATAAACTTTTGTTTTTCTTTAATTAAATCAGTCTCAACTAACCCTATTGCTTGATGGGCCTTTTCCTTAGTACTGATATCTGGATAGCTAACTTGAGTAACGTTAAGTTGCTTCAATATTCCAGCGAGCAGATGACGTGCTTCGTTCGCTTGTTCAATGGCTTTATCTAAAAGCTGCTTACCTTCTTGTGGATTATGTGCATACAAACCATGTGAAGACATGGCAAAGTCCCAGCGCCACTGACTGTGTCGTATCGCCATAATGGGCTCATTCATATTATCCCATTTAGCACCGGCATCCCATGCTGCTTTGGCTTCGTAATGAGCCTTGACGAGTAAAGCTTCCACTTCGCGGGCTTTTGTTTCAATAGTTAACTTATTCGCCGCGAGTTTAGTTTCGATTTTGGTTTTGCTGCTATGGCAGCCGCTGCAGCTACTATCAAAGTGCGGTAAGGCCTTATCAACTTTATGGCTCGTAAATTCAACACCTTTTGCATCCTGCTGGGTAGGCATATGACAGGTAATGCAAGTGACACCGACTTCGGCATGTTTACTGCGACTCCAGTGTTCAAACTCAGGATGACGTGCTTTGAGTATGGGCGTTTTCGAAAGAGGATGGATCCATTCGAAGAAGCGGCGAGTGTCATAGTATTTTTCAATATCATCAGCGGTATTGCCAAATATCCAGGGAATGTTGACAACATTACTTTTTTCCGGACGGAAATAGTAAGTGACATGACATTGACCACAAACCTGCGCACCTTGCATATTAATATCTTGTTTATCGAATGGCAGATGAATTTTAGCCATCGCATCTTGCGCATGAGGGCGAGGTAAGGCTAATTTATGAGTGCCAGATTCATGGCAGTCACTGCAATACACTACGCTTTGGATCTCTTTGCCCAGATCGGTAAAGTTTTTAGCGGAGTATCCTTCAAATCCCAGTTGTTCAATCAATCTAGGGGCATCCGGTGTCTTGCAGGTCCAACAACTGGCGGATAACCCATTCTCTCCTGCTTTAGGTGGCGTACCCGTACGTAAAGTATGCGTCACATCGGCAACGGCAAAATGGTGTCCACGTGGGCTATGGTACTCTTTGGCATAGGAAGATCCTGCCCAGAGTATGATGCTGGCGGGATAATTGGCGAGCATATCCTCGCGTTCAACTTGTTCAGAGGTGGCTTGCCAAGATTGATATTGGTTAGGATATTTTTGTTGATTGCTAGTATCGGAAGCCGCTACAGATGTACATGTAGTGATGACGAACAAGCAAATCAATTTTAGCAATGTAACTGTTTTAAAATAAGTTTTCACTTTGTAACCTTTTGTCATAACATCAATATTAACCTGGGCGCCCATCAATACGAGGGCGAGAGAGTATTGGCAAATAGTGCCATACAAACAGTGCAAATGCCATAAACCAGCAAGTGCCAGCCAACCATAACCATACTTGGGAGTGGGCCGGAAACCAGATGGGCATCAATGCCCTGAGCAGTGCCGCTAATGGTAGGCAGATAAATGCTAAGATCATTTTCGGGCCTTCATAAATATTTCGACTTGTGTGCCCGAGTGACACTCTGGAGATCATCGAAAGGCACAGGGTAGCCATACAACCAATAGCAAATAGGTGAAGCAGGCTGCGATAGGCATATTCATTATCGAGATACCAACTCATGGCTAACAGGCTAAGTGGCAACATTAAATAGGCAAGATGCAAGGACCACAGCATAGGTTCCGTCAGTGTTTTATGGGGTAACCAGCGTACAAATCGGACTAGATGCAAGAGCCCTGTAATGAGTAGTAAGCCTCGCTCGACTTCCTGAGGTATAAGGTGGATGAGTGATTGAATGACGAGCAAGATCATCGTCAGGATCAGCGGGTATTCAACCCAAGTTAAGGGATCTGCTTTAGTGGCCTTAATGCGCATCGCGGTAAAGAATGGAATGACACGCCCACCAACTATGGTGATAAGTAAGGCTAACCACCATAACATGGCCTGCCAAATTTGATTGGCAAGGATGAAGTCGCGTTCAAATAAAGCGTAATAGCTGACATTGTTAATCACGAGTGCTGCAAACAACATAATCGGAAAACCAATATTGCGCCATTGCTTCACCTTATAAATGCAGCGCCATAGGGTAAGGCTTGCCATACCAAGGAACAATGAATCAAATAATGCCGGCAAAATTAGTGGAACTTGAATAGGGAGTAACAGTAATAATCGTGCCAGCAACCAGCAACTAAAGGTCAACGCAAGTGGCCATCCCTTTAATGTGGGTTGATTTGTCCAATTTTGAACCGCAGTAAGTAAAAAACCACAGACAATTGCGATTGCAAAACCGAACAACATTTCATGTGGATGCCACCATAGGGGCAATACTTTACTCCAAAAAGATGAAGGAAAAAAACTATATTGAGGAGTAAACCAAGTTAGTAACCACAAAGGGATATATAACGCAGCTAATATTGCTCCCCCAAGAAAAAAAGGTCTAAAGCCTAGTCGCCATAACGCATGAGTTCGTTCGGTTTGTGTAGGATCATCAATATTTAGCATAGTTTTCACCCTAGTTGCAGACGACAGATAAGACGCATTGGGAAGTTCTGGAGATATTGAACTAATGCCATGTGGCCAAGCATCATTGTTCGTGTGTTTCTCTCTAAATTTAGAGGAACACACGCCCTTGAGGGAGTGTCCCTCAAGGGTAAGTTGTTTATAACTGTGTTATTTATTAGGTTGTTTGTTTTTATCTTGCCTGATGGCGAAACAACCTACTGCTACGAGCATTAAAGTCGCAACAGAAAAACCAGCTAATGAATACAAAATAAACGTTTCAGGTGACACTATGCAGTTACTCATAAGGATGTCCTTACCTTAGATTTTAGCATTTGATTCAATTTCGAGCAATTAACAGTGTTCAAGGCGACCAAATCAATCTTAGGTATGCCTTTTCCTAAAAGGGTTCCTGGTATTAATTGACCCTCTGGCGAATAGGCATACCCAGTCCTATGACTTTGTTCATCACTTTCACACCAGCCAGTGCCTCGCCGACTTGGCCGTTGTAGTCCCGCAGGCTCAATTTCGGGCTAATCAGTTGCTTGTAACGATACATAGCTGTTTCTGACAGGGAGCGTTGGTGATAGTCATTCTCTTGTTTCCATTGTTTGAGTTCATCACTTTTCAGAGCGCTGACGGCCTCGTTTCTGGGATGACCTTCTTCCCAATAACCTGCATTTTTTCGCGGCGGTATCGTAGGTTTACACCCTCTGCGTTTCAGCAGCTTATGACATTTTTTGGTGTCATAAGCACCGTCAGCTGACACTTGTTTTACCTTGCGCCTTAGTGGGTTTAATAACGTTGGGAGAACCTCACTATCTGCCACACTCTCTAAACTGACTTCGGCTGCGATGACTTCATGTGTGGCCGCATCTATCGCAAGGTGCAACTTACGCCAAGTTCGGCGTTTTTCCTTACCATGTTTACGCATTTTCCATTCACCTTCGCCATATACTTTCAGTCCTGTGGCATCGACAACTAAGTGAGCAATCGCGCCTCGGCAAGGGGGGCGGTAGTTAACTTTGACTGTCTTTGCCCGCTTGCTGATGCAGCTGTAACCAGGTGAAGTTAATTGCAGACTCATCAAACTAAACACTGAGTTGAGAAAACCTTCTAGTGCTCGCAAGGGGAGATTAAACAAACCTTTGAGCATTAAGGCGGTTTCTATCGCCGTGTCACTGTATTGAAATCCCCGACCTCGACCACCATGGTGTTCAGTGTGACACCAGAGGTTGAGCGCCTGCTCGTCTATCCAAAAAGTCAGTGAGCCTCGGTTGGTCAACGCCTTGTTATATTCCGGCCAATTGGTAATGCGAGATTTAGATTTGCCCATCTGATAGCGGTTTCTGCGTGGTATTCACAGGATCTGATCGCATCTGAGACGGAAGGTTCATTCATTTAGGCAACAACGCCCCGCAGAAGGAAAGAAGCTTAATAGACACCACATAGAAGCACTCAGTCAGCGCTTTGGTGTGCCTGTATCATTATTTTTTTAGCTCAGTGAATCAGACTTGCCTAGTCTGGTTCACGTGATAACATCTCGCTACACGCTTAGCTCGTCAACCAAAGGTGGCTAGCAAGCTGCCTTTGCACCGATGTTGTTACACGCTGCATTTATCCATGTTCGGGCATAAATATCTCCCTAACTCACAGAGTATCACAGGGTGAGATTATGCTTTGTAAATTCTGTTAACATTTAGCTATTTTGTTCTTAAGTCGACTTAATGCGAGATTATTGATTGATATAAATCATCCATAATCGAATGAAATTCGTTCGACTGGATAGGTTTGTCCCTAATTCAACTGCGAAGTGCGACACTCGCCAATATCAAGCAGCCAATACCATTTCTTTAAAGACAATCGCTGGTTGCTTGAAATCTAAACACTTTTTCGGTCGATAATTTATCCGCGATAAAGCGAATTCAATATCACTGTCTGTTACCGTTGTTAGGTCGGTTCCTTTCTTCACATATTGCCTTAAAAGACCGTTAGCATTCTCATTGGCTCCACGCTCCCAAGAACTATAAGGGTGGGCAAAGTAAACATCAGCCTCCAACTCCTTTGCGATGGTTTCATGGCCTGCAAACTCTCTCCCGTTATCTGCCGTGATGGTATGGACATGCTCCTTGTAAGGCATGAGTAGTTCTATGGTTGCTCTAGTGACATCATCCGCTGACTTGGATGGCACTTTCTTCACCAAGTAAAATCGTGTTTTACGCTCTAAAATAGTCACCATCGCCCCCGTGCCGTGCTTGCCTAATACGGTGTCGATTTCCCAATCACCAAATCGCTCCTTACTGTCAACTATGCTTGGCCTATCATCGATAGAAACCGCATTTTTGATCGCTGGTGCTTTCTCTTTTTTACCGCGACGATACCGCTTGTGACCTTGCCTCAAGTGGCGATATAACTTGCCACCCGAGCGTTTATCCTGCGCAACAAATCGGTAGATCCACTCATAGCTGACAGCGGCACCGACTTTAGTTAATACACTGGAAATCTGCTCTGGACTCCAATCCGCTTCTAAAAGGAGGCGGATAAAATCAACACGCTCCTGAGGTATTCTGTATTTACGCGCTAATGTGCGTTTTTTGAGTGATAACACCTGACTGAGCTTCGTTTGGGCAATAATGACTGCCCTTGCTGCCACGTTTAAGCTCCCGATATACCGTGGAGCGATGGCACTGAACGGTTTTAGCAATCTCAGAAACTGAAATCCCCCGTTCCAAAAGAGCAGAAATCTGGTATCTTCTGCCTTCGGTCAACTGCTGATAATTCATGGTAGTACTGCTTGTTTCTTTGGCGAGAAGAGCGTCCCACTTTTAGCAGTTGGCTTCCTCTTCTACACCTTTCCATGAATGTCGCACTTATTATCTGAAATCGGGATCGGGAATTATGTTTTTCAAATAAATTTTCATTGCTAAATGCAGTATTTTTCACTACTATTATTTGAAAATCGTTGGAGATATATTTTGCGTAGAATCCACTTAATCATGATGTTTGTTTTACTGACGTTTGTCGGTCAAACTTTTGCGTCTGTGATTATGCCTGGTACTATGCCAATGAATTCAATGACGACTTCAAATATGCCTGCTGAAAATGGCAAAGCATGTCATGACGCTAGTATGCAAATGAACATGAACATGAACATGGATATGAGTGATGGTGCGGATGATAGTTGCTGCGCCCAAGCGTGCCATTGTCCTGTCGGATCATGTTTATCAGTCGCTTTAACGATGGCGATGCCAACGCTTAAATCAGAAGTCAATTTAGTTAATGCTGCAACAATGTTTACCTCAGCACTAATGCCTCAGTATCGTTCTTCTTTATACCGTCCTCCAATATTTGCCTAACATAGGCACAGTTACGCCTTTTTTTTGCTAGCTGTCCTAGCCAATCATGTAGTTTCAATTTTTTAACCTTTTGGTTAATAAACTGACATTAAACCGCGTTGTTTAATGTGACGAAATTTGATTTGGAGGCAATATTATGTCTGCTCTATATCGCAATTCTATTAGTTTTTTTCGTGTCATAGGTACTATTTTTATTCTGCAAACTATGGGAGGGATATTAATTGCCCGTGCAGCAGAGCCCGGCACTACGGAGCCATTACTCACCGTTTATAAAGATGCTAATTGCGGCTGTTGTGAGAAATGGCTAACGCATATTAGTGAGCGTGGATTTAGTGTTAGTGCCCACAATATTAACAACCTTTATGAGTTTAAACAGTCAAAGGGCATTCCTACTTCAATGCAATCTTGCCATACCGCTGTGTCATCTCAAGGTTATGTGTTTGAAGGGCATGTCCCTGCAAAATTCATTAGTCGTTTTTTAGCCACCCCTCCTAAAGATGCTATCGGCTTAACCGTACCCGCTATGCCAGTGGGCAGCCCTGGCATGGAGTACCAAGATAAATTTATGCCATATCAAGTCTTACTGTTGAAAAAAGATGGCAGTAGTGAAGTTTACGCCCAAGTGAACTCGCTTGAGGAGTCTGTACAATGAAATCGCAATACATGATAAAACCCATGATTCAAATGACAAACAGTGAACTCAACAACAGCCGACGCCGGTTTGTGTTTGGTGCATCCGCCATGTTGGCATTGATGTCGATCCCTTTCCCTAAAAATGCCGTTGCCAATGCGTTAAGCCAATCGTTGAGCCAGCTCTCTGGCAAAGTGTTTGACTTAACAATTGACTATAAAATGGTTAATTTTACCGGGAAATCTGCTCGAGCTACTGTGGTAAACCAATTACTGCCCGCGCCGTTATTACGTTGGAAAGAAGGTGAAACAGTCACCTTAAGAGTAAAAAATAATCTCGACCATGATAGCTCTATTCACTGGCACGGTATTATTTTACCCACCGAAATGGACGGTGTGCCTGGCTTTAGCTTTGATGGCATTAAACCCGGTGAAACATTTGAGTATCAATTTACCGTCCAGCAAAGTGGCACATATTGGTATCACAGTCATTCAGGCTATCAAGAACAAACCGGTTTATTCGGCGCTATTGTGATTGATCCAGCGACCCCCGATCCGGTTATATATGACCGTGACTATGTGATCATGCTGTCTGATTGGTCTGACGAAGCCCCTGAAAACATTTATGCCAAATTAAAGAAACAAGCCGATTACTATAATTACCGTGAGCGTACGGTAATGGATTTTTTCTCTGACGTGAATAAAAATGGCTTAGCCAATACGTGGAACGCTCGTTCGATGTGGAATAACGCGCGCATGAGTGACAGAGACATATCTGATGTTACGGGTTCAACTTACACCTATTTAATGAATGGCAATCCTCCGCAACAGGGCTGGCAAGGGTTGTTTGAACAAGGTGAGAAGGTGCGCTTACGCTTTATAAATAGTTCTGCTATGACCATATTTGATGTACGTATACCGGGTCTCAAAATGAGTGTTGTCGCCAGTGATGGTCAGAACATTCAACCGGTATCTGTGGATGAATTTCGAATCGGTGTTGCTGAAACCTATGATGTGGTTATTGAGCCAGAGGTTGATAATGCCTATTGTATTTTCGCTCAAAGTATTGACCGCACCGGCTTTACGGTAGGTAACCTTACCTCAGATGCCAGTTTACATGCTCCTATTCCCCCAATGGATCCAAGGCCAGTCCTTGGCCACAGTGATATGGGCATGGATATGAGTGATATGGATATGAGCGGTATGGATCATAGCAAAATGGACATGGGCGCTGGTGATATGTCAGGCATGGATCACAGCAAGATGGCTATGGGTGGCGGTGATATGTCAGGCATGGATCACAGCAAGATGGCTATGGACGGCGGTGATATGTCAGGCATGGATCATAGCAAGATGGCTATGGGCAGCGGTGATATGTCAGGCATGGATCACAGCAAGATGGCTATGGGTGGCGGTGATATGTCAGGCATGGATCACAGCAAAATGGCCATGGACGCTGCGAAAGCGACAGTCTCAGGACTAGGGCTTGCAGGCTTTGGCAGTAACAATGAAATTAAACACATTGACACCGAGTTCGGCCCACAAGTGGATATGCGTGCAGATGCGCCAAAAAGTGGTTTACACGATCCCGGGATTGGATTGCGTGACCATCAACAACAATTTAATCGCAAAGTATTAACTTATGGCGATATTAAAGGCTTACATCCTACCTACGACACGCGCCAACCTAGCCGCGAAATTCAACTGCATTTAACCGGCAATATGAACCGATATATGTGGTCTGTGAATGGGGTGAAATTTATGGACGCCGCGCCATTAGAGTTTGAATACGGAGAAAGACTGCGGATCACCTTAGTGAACGACACGATGATGACTCACCCTATGCATTTGCATGGTATGTGGAGTGAGTTAGA
Source organism: Shewanella sp. GD04112 (assembly GCF_029835735.1). Lineage (NCBI taxonomy): Bacteria > Pseudomonadati > Pseudomonadota > Gammaproteobacteria > Alteromonadales > Shewanellaceae > Shewanella > Shewanella sp. GD04112. Next base: position 1,610,187 of record NZ_JAOEAL010000001.1, on the reverse strand, counting down.
GACAGGCGACCCTGATTTTATTCCCCGTAAGCACACGGTATTAGTTCAGCCGGGTTCTAAGATCAGTTACTTAGTCACCGCCGATGCAAAAGGGCAATGGGCATATCATTGCCACTTGTTATTCCACATGCCAGGCATGTTCAGAAAAGTCGTGGTGAAATAAGGGGTATACAAAGGGGTATACAGATGAATAAAACGAATTTAGTGGCATTGGGACTGTTGAGTCTGAGCGCCTCATTGGCTAGCTCAGCTGTGTTTGCCGGCGGTAATGATGATCCTCTATTAACAAAAGTCATGCTGGATCAATTTGAAAAAGGCGTGGATCCGCAAGATCCTACCCAGTTTAGTGCACAAGCCTGGTTAGGTTACGATTTGAATAAGTTGTGGCTTAAAACCGAAGGTGAATATTCAAATAGTGATAAGCAAGACCTTGAAATTCAGGCTCTTTACAGTAAGCCCATCGCACCATACTGGGATGTACAATTCGGTATTAAAACCGATATCAAACCGACGCCGAACCGTAATTGGGCTGTGATTGGGGTTCAAGGGTTAGCGCCATATTTTTTTGATATTGACGCGGCCTTATTCATCGGTGAACAAGGCCGTACGGCTATGCGGTTGAGTGCGGAATATGAACTGTTAATCACTCAAAAATTGATACTCACACCTGAAGTAGAAGTTAATTTATTTGGTAAGGACGATGCTGAACTTGGAATAGGCTCAGGCTTATCTGACGTCAGTGCAGGGCTGCGATTGAGATACGAGATTGTTCGAGAGTTCGCACCCTATATCGGTGTTGATTGGCGTCAGAAGCTCGGTAATACCGCCGATTACGCCCGAAGTGAAGGGGAAGATACACAAGAAACCCAGTTTGTTATTGGTTTTAGCGCGTGGTTCTAAGACCTCGTTCGTACACTGAGTTATAAGCTTGGCGCCAAGATGTTAGCTAAGCCAATATTAAATCATTTATGTAAACCGTTTTTCGATCGTTAAAAACAATATAAAAGGAAATATCATGAAATTATTTAACAACGTTTTAGTCGTAACAAGTCTATTCCTGAGTGCTTCAGCATTTGCTCATGTCGGACTGAGCAGTTCTATGCCCCCTAACGGTGCCATGCTAAGTCAAGCCCCAACAACGCTTGAACTGACCTTTACGGCTCCGGTACGTTTGGTCAAATTAACAATGCAAGATGAGAAGCAGCAAAGCGTACCGTTAACATTACCTTCAAGTGCGGCCAGTCAAGCTGAATTTTCATTCGCCCTACCAGCATTAAACGCAGCAAATTACACAGTTAACTGGATGATCATGGGTGATGACGGTCATAAGATGAAAGGCAACATGAGCTTTATGCTTCACGACTCTGGCATGAACACTCGCAGTGCACCGCCTATGACAATGGAGCATGAGACTAGCGAGCACACTGCACATCAATAAGTGGATGAGTAAACATGATATTAACCGTATTTGAAATATCGGTGTTGATATCTAAATGGGTTATCTATCTGAGTGTTGCCGCTGTTATTGGCGGCACATTGATGCAATACCTCATTAAGGGTCAACTTAATCTGAGCATTAGCGTTGCAAAATATACCGGCCTAGGTGCCGTATTGGGATTGATTGCCGTTAGTATCAATTATTTTGCGCAAATAGGGGCTTTTGCTGAAAACGGCTTGATAGGAATGTTCGATGCGCAGATGCATGCTTTTCTGTGGCCAACCCAGGTAGGGCAAACGGTGCTTTGGCGCTTAATCGGTTTTGGGTTAATGCTAGTGGCTAGTGGTTTACTGTTACATAAGAACCGTTATATCAAAACGTTTTCTGCGGTACTATCGATTCTCAGTTGTCTGTTAATTGCTGTCACGTTTACTTTTATTGGCCATAGCACTGAACTGGGATTGCTTGCTCAAGGCTTAATATTGATACACGTGTTGATCATTGGCAGTTGGATAGGCGCTTTTTATCCATTATGGAAATTATGCTGCACCGATGACCACATCGTCATAAAAAATGTCATGGATACATTTGGTCGTTTAGGCATAGTGATTGTCATTCTAGTGTTGCTTTCAGGCATGGGAATGGTGTGGATGTTGTTTGATAGTCCCACTGAATTAATCAGTTCCGATTATGGTATTGCGGTCACCATCAAGCTCTGTTTGGTGGCTATCATTTTACTTATAGCAGCATGGCATAAATTGGTTTTAGTACCGAAATTAACGATTGCGAACCCATCACTCGCAAAACAAAAACTACAAAAATCGATTGGATTAGAAGCAGTAATAGCAGTACTGATATTAGCGACTACAGCGGTACTTTCGAGCGTACTAGGTCCTATGAGTCTTGGATAATCACTATAAATTGACAGAGAGATAAAAATGAATAATCGCCCTTTAACAATGCTCATAACCACCGGGGTATTACTGATGTCCGCAGGACAAAGCTCATTGAGCTTCGCCCATGGTGATGAAACACACCCGATAGAACAAAAAGCGTTTATCGGTGTTGATTCCGCCGCGGGCAATGTTGTCAAACATTTTCATGCTGCATTACAAGCGGGCAATGAGGTTATTGTTAGGCAGTTATTAGCAGCCAATGTTCAAATTTATGAAGGTGGAAAAGTAGAGCGTTCACTTACAGATTATGCCAATCATCATATGCTTGCGGATATGGCTTACTTAAAAGGGTTAACCATAACGCCAAAAGAACACCAAATAACGATTACGGGTGACATTGCTATTTCAACGTCAATAAGTCACGCCCAAGGTGAATATAAGGGTAAAAGTATTGACTCGATGACCATGGAAACGCTTGTGTTAATTAAACAAGTGGATGGTAGTTGGAAAATAACCCACGTGCACTGGTCGTAACTAATAAGAATTTCATCAACCAGATAAAGGATTATCTTGAGTTACTTTGTAGGTGCTCCCAAGAAAACCACAAAGACTCACGTCATGTTAATGCATGATATTTTATGGAAAAGGATTTCCATTTTTTTATATAAAAAAGACCGGAGTAATTCCAGTCCTTTTACAAGCCATATTTAAATATTAACTTTCAATAAGTTTCATAGTTGTAATGCAAGTTCTATCGTTATTGAAAGTAGACAATACTTCTCTCGCCACTCTTTTGCTTCCGTCTTTTGCTTCATAGTAAATATTAAATGCTAAGTTTTTATCTTTTGGAACCCAAAAGTCTATAAATCCATCACGTTGTGTCGTCATTTTTTTGTCTATTAATGTTTCACCTGTGTCAGTATCAATCATGACAACTTTCATTGTTTGATTTATTATCTCTCCGGTACAACCTGTTAAAACATGATTCGTACATGGATGAGAACTATTAATGTACGGAGCTATTGAAAGAAAGAATTGATCTTTTGGTATTGCTACAGAACTACTTTTACCATCTGAGAAAGTTGCAACTATTCTATCGGGTAATACTTTTATCATTATCCCTTCATTATTTTTGTATAGTGTATGTGCTGTTGTAACAGCACTCTTATAGTCTAAATTTTTAAACGTTTCTGCATTTATTATTGTGGCATATGATTGACTTGAATATGCAACTATAAGTGCTAATAGAATGTGTTTTTTAATCATGGTCTGAGTTTTCCTATATAGTTTATAAAATATTTTTATTTAAACGTGCCTCGCTTTTTTTATTGTAACGATTGTGGTTATATATATATTGATCTAATTCACATTATTGATATTGGCCTGATGTTTTTGGTCGTTTGTTTTTTTGTTTTTTAAATATATGCTTTAACGCTGTATTCTCCTAGGTTTTTAGCTCAGGTTTTAAACTTGCGTCTTCATATAATTTTTCTACCTAAGTTTTTAAACTTGGGTTTTAAACCTATGTTTATTTTAAATTAATATTTATGTCGGTTTGATATTTTTTTTGTTAAATAGATCACTGTTAAAAATGCTCTAGTTTGTATTATCGATTGGGTTTGTAATTTATTTGTTTATCTTTGATTTTAGTTTTACTTAATATAGTTTCTTATTTGTAACTTAACGTTAATAAGGTTTGTATGTTTAAATATAATAAATATTTTTGGTGTTATTAGCAATGAGTAATAATGCACTCTCTAATGATGATATTGAGAGTTTTTCTGAATGGATACACAATGGTAATGTTGGAGGTACAGCGAGATCGTACTATTTCGAACAAGATTTTGACGATTCAAATACAGAGAATAGCTCGATTTGGGTGAATGGTGGTAATGTTACTTTTAATACATCAGAGTTTAATGGGTTTAAATTGGGAGGAGAGGTACAGGGGTCATACGTTAGTAATATCAATGATGATGATACAACTGCGGGAGATATGAACGCACAAGGTCTTGTATTATCGGAAGCTTTTTTGAAGTATCAGTTTGGTGATACTGTGTTTTCTGGAGGTAGACAACACTTTTAATCACCCCTTATCGCTAACTCAGGTTCAAGATTGATAAATGAATCTTTTGAAATGTATCAGGTGTCTTCAAGTCATTTTGATGGTACTGATATTTCGATTGGATATGTGACTAAATATCAGACTCGAACAGATAAATCGTTTTATGTTGATAATGAATTTGTTGATTTTGATTTTAATGGTTCTGGCTCTCCTGGCGATTTTTATAAAATAGGTAATGATGGCGTTTTTTTCGTACAAGTTAACAAGCGAATCGCTAAAAAATTCAAAGTTAACTCACAGTACGCAAATGTAATAAATGAAGTCCAAGCACTTTATGCGGATGTCGAATATACATTGCCAACTAACTTTAACAGTAATATTGCAATGCAATATTACAAAACTAAGTGGGATAAAAATGAACTAGTCGATAATGATCTTTTGGGCTTTAAAGTAGGTTTCAGTCAGGGAGGAGTAGATTTTTTTGCTGGTTATACATTAGCTGGAGGAAATGAAGGAGATAATAGAGTTTTTAGAGGCATTGGTCAAGGAGCTTATTATCAGTTTACTGCCACTACTAAAACTGCGGGTGTTGGGGCATTTGAATCTGGAACAAATTCGTATCAATTGGGGTTAGGTTCTGCTATCTCTAATCTTAAAGGTAAAATATTTTATACATCTTTTGACAATCCCATAGTGGGAAAAGATTTAAATGAATGGACGGTTAATCTTGCATATCAATTTGATGGTAAACTCGAAAATATCGGTATATCAATTGATTTTTCAATATTGGATTATGAAAACAATCAAAAAGACGCTACAGATTTAAGAACGAAATTCACTTACAGCTTTTAAAGGTTGTAAATGTTTTTGACAAATGTTAATTCCCTAATAATTATATTGTAATTGTAAATTCAGGTCGTGTTAATGGGTGTGCTTGGGTTTACAATTTTATATGAAAATACGTCTAGATGATTAAAGTTGAAAAACTTGTTATTTGATAATTTATCAATATCTACGTTTACAAAAAAATTCATCTTGAATGTATTTTAGAACCAGGGGGTTACACAGGGTGAGATTATGCTTTGTAAATTCTGTTAACATTTAGCTATTTTGTTCTTAAGTCGACTTAATGCGGGATTATTGATTGATATAAATCATCCATAATCGAATGAAATTCGTTCGACTGGATAGGTTTGTTAACCAATTTAACAATTTATAATCCGGCCCTGGGGGGTTACAAACATAAGCAGGGCGAGATCGTGAATATATTTTAACCGTTTTGAGCTAAATTAGACGGACGGCATCGATTATGCTCTTATGCTCTCTTTTTCTTATAGAGAGCATAAGAGCATGTACCTTGAAGCCTTCACATCACATTTCAACTCGATTGCTGACAGCCGACAATCTGCCAAAGTGACTTACCCGTTGCATGATGTATTGTTCGTCACTCTGTGTGGTGTGATTGCTGGCGCCGAAGGTTGGTCTGAGATCCACGATTATGCTGTCGGGCACCATAATTGGTTTAAAGAAAAGGGAATTCTGACCGAAGGTGTCCCTGTCCGGGGGAAGCACAACCTATATTTTCATTTCCATAACTGAAACAAGTTCGGCAGTGTTTATTTCTCCGGGAATTGGCTGGATATTCATTTCCTGGCGTACTCTGACGCCGGGTATTGATGAAGCAATCCAGCCTTCCTGATAAGTATCGAATGGCTTCTGTTTGCTGCATGACAGGCTAATGACATCTTTGTCATTTAAATCTTTATTCTCAGTGTTGGGGCTCCGGAATCCTTTGCTCCAGTCTGGGCACGGATAAGATAAAACGAGTTGAGCGTACGTCCGATTCCACCTGCACTCTTCCGTGATGTGCTTCCACGATTGACTTCACAATTGCAAGGCCGATGCCGCTGCCTTCTCCTTTTCGTTGTCTGGACGGATCCACCCGATAAAAACGGTCAAAAAGCCTTGATAAATGCTCTTCAGGGATTGGTTTCCCCGGATTTTCAATCACCAGGTCAAAAAAGCTCTCTTGCTCTCTTATTGAGACGGTGATTGCCTGTCCCTCCGGGGTATAACGCAGGGCATTGGATAACAGATTATTGATCGCTCTTCTGAACATTTGTGGATCTCCCTCAACCAGGCAGGGCATCCCGTTAAATTTGAGCGTGATATTGCGTTCTTCGGCCCAGGCTTCGAAAAACTCGAAGACTTTCATGACTTCTGCTCTGAGGTCAAACCGGACCCTGTCAGGTATAAGCTGATTATTGTCCGCCTGCGCCAGGAACAGCATGTCGCTGACCATTTTGGTCATCCGGTTATACTCTTCAAGACTGGAGTAGAGGACATCCTCAAGTTCCTTCTGGGTTCGATCCTGACTCAGTGCGATTTCAGTCTGCGTCACCAGATTGGTGATGGGCGTTCTGATCTCGTGCGCGATATCGGCAGAGAAATTGGCCTGGCGGGTAAAGACATCCTCAATCTTTCCAATCATATGATTGAACGAGATAACCAGCTGTTCCAGCTCAATGGGAACGCGTGTCGGTTCCAGCCGCGCATCAAGATTCTCGGAGGTGATGCTTTTAATGGCATTGCTGACATTACGAAGGGGCAGGTGCCCCTGACGGACAGCGATGCGAATGATCAGAACAATCAGCAGGCTTATCACGACGGCAATCGCAATCAGATTTTTTTTCAGCGCATCGAGGTAATGGAGATGGAAATTAATGGAGAGGCCAGTCAGCATGACATAGTTCTGCTGTTTGCCCTGAAATATCGCCTGGCCAGAGGAGGCGATAATCCGGTATGTTTCCATCTTCATTTCAGACTCGGTATCCATCGGTCTCGCAGGATCCTCCACCGTCCAGAGAAAGACATCCCGTGCGTGGCTGTGCTCGCTAAAATCTGCTGAATTCACGGCCGGGCGTAGTGCTGCCCCCTGCGCTGAACTAAAGAGCACCTCACCCCTGGGATTGAGGAGCAAAAGGGCAACGTTGCGGTAGCTGGCAATCGATTCCTGTATTTTGCTTACTTTTTTTTCATCTGGATCTTCCGGGGACTGGAGTATACGGTTCAGTGTGGTGCTGATTTGTTGAAGATCGCTGACATCCTGCTCGGCAAAATGATTTTCAACAGAATGCAGCATAAACCAGGTGAAGGCGATAAAAGCCAGTATCGTGGACAGGCTGATAAAAAAGGTCAGCCGCAGGGAGAGTGAAAAAGGGTGCCTGGAAGGTTTGCTATGCATCCGGGACCTCCAGCATATAGCCCACGCCCCGGACTGTCTGGATCAGCTTTGTCTCGTAATCGTTGTCTATTTTAGCGCGGAGTCGCTTTACGGCGACATCAATCGCGTTAGTGTCGCTGTCAAAATTCATGTCCCAGACCTGAGAGGCAATCAGGGAACGGGGAAGAACCTCTCCCTGATGGCGAATGAAAAATTCCAGCAGGCTGAACTCTTTACTGGTGAGCACAATGCGGTTTCCGGCGCGACTGACTTTTCTGGATACGAGATCAATCGAGAGACCAGCCACCCTAAACTGGCTTTCCGTGATCATCGTGTTTCCCCGCCTCAGAAGGGTTTTCACCCGGGCTAGCAGTTCGGCAAACGCAAAGGGTTTAACCAGATAATCGTCCGCACCCAGTTCCAGTCCTTTGACCCTGTGTTCGATCGTGCCGAGGGCCGTCAGCAGTAAGACCGGCATACCCTTTCCGGCAGTGCGCAGCATCCGGATGATATCCCAGCCGTTCATATCAGGCAGCATGATGTCCAGAATGACTAAATCATACTCGGCTGTCATGGCGAGATGATATCCGGTAAGACCATTATCAGCGTGATCCACTACGAACCCTGCCTCTCTAAGCCCTTTGCTGAGATATTCACCTGTTTTAATTTCGTCTTCGACGATCAATATTTTCATCTTGCTCCCCGGCTGGCTGCTAAGGTCATTCTATTGCGCCCACGATCATTATCAACGGATTACAGCAAAAATGACAACATTGTCATTATCCTGTCACCCGACAAACAGAGAGCGTTCGGTAAAGTACCCCTATCAATACTCTGGACTTCATTTGAACCATTTACCAGGTCTGCCTGGATGAGAAGCGTTATGTTCAAATTAAAATTACTCAGCATTAGCACGATATTCATCCTGACCGGTTGTGTCTCTCTGGCACCTGAATATCAGCGCCCGGCAGCACCGGTACCCCAGCAGTTTTCACTGTCCCGAAACAGCCTGACGCCAGCAGTGAATGGTTATCAGGATACGGGCTGGCGTAACTTTTTTGTCGATCCCCAGGTTACCCGGCTGATCGGGGAAGCCCTTGCTAATAACCGTAATTTGAGAATGGCTGCCCTGAAGGTTGAAGAGGCCCGGGCCCAGTTCAACGTCACGGATGCAGATCGTTATCCCCAGCTGAATGCCTCATCCGGGATCACCTACAGCGGTGGTCTGAAAGGCGACAAGCCGACCACACAGGAGTACGACGCGGGTCTGGAACTCCGCTATGAGCTCGATTTTTTCGGCAAGCTCAAGAACTTGAGTGACGCTGATCGCCAGAACTACTTTGCCAGCGAAGAAGCCCGTCGGGCTGTACATATCCTGCTGGTCTCCAGCGTTTCACAAAGCTATTTCAGCCAGCAACTGGCGTATGAACAACTCCGTATCGCGCGGGAAACGCTGAAAAATTACGAACAGTCCTATGCTTTCGTTGAGCAACAGCTCGTGACCGGGAGTACGAATGTGCTGGCGCTTGAACAGGCCAGGGGACAAATCGAAAGTACCCGCGCTGAGATAGCCAAACGAGAAGGCGATCTGGCTCAGGCAAACAATGCCCTGCAACTGGTGCTGGGAACGTACCGTGCACTGCCGCCAGAAAAAGGGATGAAAGGCGGTGAGACCGCGCCAGTTAAACTGCCATCAAACCTGTCGTCACAAATTTTGCTGCAGCGACCGGATATTATGGAGGCGGAATACCAGCTGAAAGCTGCTGATGCGAATATTGGCGCAGCGCGGGCGGCCTTTTTCCCGTCCATTACCCTGACCAGTGGCCTTTCCGCAAGCAGTACGGAGCTGTCCAGTCTCTTCACGCCAGGAAGCGGAATGTGGAATTTTATCCCTAAAATTGACATTCCTGTTTTTAATGCCGGCAGGAACAAAGCCAATCTCAAACTGGCAGAAATTCGCCAGCAACAGTCGGTGGTTAATTACGAACAAAAAATTCAGTCCGCCTTTAAGGATGTTTCCGACACGTTTGCGCTGCGCGACAGCCTTAGCCAGCAACTTGAGTCACAGCAGCGTTATCTTGATTCACTTCAGATAACTCTCCAGCGAGCCAGAGGATTGTATGCAAGTGGTGCTGTCAGTTACATCGAAGTGCTGGATGCAGAACGTTCCCTCTTCGCTACGCAGCAAACCATTCTCGATCTTACCTATTCCCGACAGGTTAACGAAATTAATCTGTTTACTGCGCTGGGTGGCGGTTGGGTAGAATAAATTTATTTAATTAATCAGGAAATTAAAAATGCGTAATTCACTTAAAGCTGTTTTATTTGGTGCCTTCTCTGTCATGTTTTCTGCCGGTCTTCATGCTGAAACACATCAGCATGGCGATATGAATGCTGCCAGTGATGCTTCGGTACAGCAGGTTATCAAGGGCACCGGTGTCGTTAAAGACATTGATATGAATAGTAAAAAGATCACCATTTCGCACGAAGCAATCCCTGCGGTGGGCTGGCCTGCAATGACCATGCGCTTCACTTTTGTTAATGCAGACGACGCTATCAATGCCCTGAAAATCGGCAACCATGTCGATTTCTCGTTTATTCAGCAGGGCAATATCTCCTTACTCAAAAGCATTAACGTTACGCAATCCTGATTGACTGTCCGGAGCGAATACATCCAGTGCGCCTGAACATTCATTAAGGGATTACTGTGAATGAATGATCGGGCGCATATGCCAGGTGTTTTGATTTTTCAGCGAGAAATTGTATGGCTTCTTTAAAGATAAAATATGCTGCAATAATTATCAGCAGCCTCCTAGCAGGAGGGCTGATATCGGTTACTGCCTGGCAGTATGTAAACTCATCACAAAAAACAGTACAAACAGAACAAAAGGCACCGGAGAAAAAGGTACTTTTCTGGTATGACCCGATGAAACCGGATACCAAATTTGATAAACCCGGAAAATCTCCCTTTATGGATATGGACCTTGTGCCAAAATATGCTGATGAAAGTGGCGATAAAAGTAATGGCGGGATCCGTATCGATCCAACCCAGGTTCAGAATCTGGGATTAAAAACGCAAAAAGTCACGCGAGGAATGCTGAATTATTCTCAGACAATTCCGGCTAATGTCAGTTACAACGAATATCAGTTTGTCATTGTGCAGGCGCGCTCTGACGGTTTCGTCGAAAAAGTGTATCCCCTGACTACTGGCGATCATGTGAAGAAAGGCACTCCGCTTATCGATATCACCATTCCTGAATGGGTTGAGGCACAAAGTGAGTTCCTGCTGCTATCCGGTACAGGCGGTACGCCAACCCAGATAAAAGGGGTTCTGGAGCGACTTCGTCTGGCTGGTATGCCGGAAGAGGATATTCAAAGACTGCGTTCAACCCGCACAATCCAGACCCGTTTTACCATTAAAGCACCTATTGATGGTGTCATTACTGCATTTGACCTGCGCACCGGCATGAATATTTCGAAAGATAAGGTGGTGGCTCAGATTCAGGGGATGGACCCGGTCTGGATCAGCGCTGCAGTGCCGGAATCTATCGCCTATCTGCTGAAAGATACGTCGCAGTTTGAAATTTCGGTACCGGCTTATCCGGATAAAACATTCCATGTCGAAAAATGGAACATTCTTCCCAGCGTGGATCAGACAACCCGTACGCTTCAGGTCCGTCTCCAGGTTTCTAATAAGGATGAGTTTCTCAAGCCGGGCATGAATGCCTATCTGAAACTCAATACCAAGAGCCAGGAGATGCTGCTGATACCAAGCCAGGCCGTTATCGATACCGGCAAAGAACAGCGCGTGATTACTGTTGATGATGAAGGCAAGTTTGTGCCGAAACAGATCCACGTTCTGCATGAATCACAACAACAGTCCGGCATCGGCTCCGGCCTGAATGAAGGCGATACCGTGGTGGTCAGTGGTCTGTTCCTCATTGACTCCGAAGCCAATATTACGGGCGCGCTGGAACGTATGCGCCATCCTGAAAAAACAGAAAGCAGTATGCCAGCAATGTCTGACCAGCCTGTAAATAGGCATTCAGGGCACTGAGGAGACGACGATGATTGAATGGATTATCCGGCGCTCTGTCGCCAACCGTTTCCTGGTCATGATGGGGGCCCTGTTTCTCAGCATCTGGGGTACATGGACGATTATTAACACGCCAGTCGATGCCTTGCCTGACCTGTCAGATGTGCAGGTCATTATTAAAACCAGCTATCCCGGCCAGGCCCCGCAGATTGTAGAAAACCAGGTCACCTATCCACTTACCACCACCATGCTCTCCGTACCTGGCGCAAAAACTGTGCGTGGTTTTTCACAGTTCGGTGATTCGTATGTATATGTCATTTTTGAAGACGGCACCGATCTGTACTGGGCCCGTTCCCGCGTGCTGGAATATCTGAATCAGGTTCAGGGAAAACTGCCCGCCGGGGTGAGTTCTGAAATCGGTCCGGATGCCACGGGTGTGGGCTGGATTTTTGAATATGCCCTTGTCGATCGCAGCGGAAAACTCGACCTTTCAGAACTGCGTTCTCTGCAGGACTGGTTCCTGAAGTTTGAGCTGAAAACCATTCCTAATGTCGCTGAAGTTGCATCCGTAGGCGGCGTGGTTAAGCAGTATCAGATCCAGCTTGACCCGGTAAAACTGACGCAGTACGGCATCGGTCTGCCAGAAGTAAAACAAGCTCTTAGCTCATCTAACCAGGAAGCCGGTGGCTCATCTGTTGAAATTGCTCAGTCAGAGTATATGGTCCGGGCCAGCGGTTATCTTCAGACTATTGATGATTTCAAAAATATCGTCCTGAAAACGGGGGAAAATGGAGTACCTGTTTACCTGCGTGATGTTGCCCGCATACAATTGGGACCGGAAATGCGGCGTGGTATCGCTGAGCTTAACGGTCAGGGCGAAGTCGCTGGCGGAGTGGTGATCCTGCGTTCGGGCAAAAATGCACGCGAAGTCATTACGGCGGTGAGGGATAAACTGGACACGCTGAAGGCAAGCCTGCCTGAAGGAGTGGAGATCGTAACGACATACGATCGCAGCCAGTTAATCGATCGTGCGATTGACAACCTCAGTTACAAGCTTCTTGAAGAGTTTATCGTTGTTGCTGTCGTTTGCGCACTGTTCCTCTGGCATGTCCGTTCTGCCCTGGTGGCGATTATTTCTCTGCCACTTGGCCTGTGTATCGCCTTTATCGTCATGCACTTCCAGGGGCTGAATGCCAACATTATGTCGCTGGGAGGGATTGCAATAGCCGTCGGAGCGATGGTGGATGCCGCCATCGTCATGATCGAAAACGCGCATAAACGGCTTGAGGAGTGGGACCATCAGCATCCCGGGGAACAGATTGATAATGCCACCCGCTGGAAGGTTATCACTGACGCCTCCGTTGAAGTGGGTCCAGCGCTGTTTATCAGCCTGCTGATTATCACATTATCGTTCATTCCTATTTTTACCCTGGAAGGGCAGGAAGGGCGTCTGTTTGGTCCGCTGGCCTTTACAAAAACGTATTCCATGGCGGGTGCAGCCATACTGGCAATCATTGTTATCCCTATTCTGATGGGGTTCTGGATCCGCGGGAAAATTCCTGCTGAGACCAGTAACCCACTGAACCGGTTGCTGATTAAAGCGTATCACCCGTTACTGCTCAGGGTACTACACTGGCCAAAAACAACCCTGCTGGTTGCGGCTTTATCCATTTTCACTGTTATCTGGCCACTGAGTCAGGTGGGCGGCGAGTTTTTACCGAAGATTAACGAAGGTGACCTGTTGTATATGCCGTCAACGTTACCTGGCGTGTCTCCTGGAGAAGCTGCTGCGCTCTTACAGACCACGGACAAACTAATCAAAACGGTGCCTGAAGTGGCCTCAGTTTTTGGCAAGACCGGTAAGGCTGAGACCGCCACGGATTCTGCTCCGCTCGAAATGATGGAAACCACCATCCAACTGAAACCTGAGGATCAGTGGCGTCCAGGCATGACGATTGACAAGATTATTGAAGAACTCGACAGGACCGTCCGTTTACCGGGTCTGGCCAACCTCTGGGTACCGCCTATCCGTAACCGTATTGATATGCTCTCAACCGGCATTAAAAGTCCGATAGGTATTAAGGTATCGGGTACTGTTCTGTCGGATATCGATGTAACAGCACAGAGTATCGAAGCAGTCGCTAAAACCGTACCTGGTGTGGTTTCCGCACTGGCTGAACGACTGGAAGGTGGACGTTATATTGATGTGGACATTAACCGGGAAAAAGCTTCCCGGTACGGGATGACTGTGGGCGACGTCCAGCTGTTCGTCTCTTCAGCAATCGGTGGGGCTATGGTGGGTGAGACGGTTGAAGGCGTGGCCCGGTACCCTATTAACATTCGCTATCCGCAGGATTACCGTAACAGTCCGCAGGCGTTGAGAGAGATGCCAATCCTGACCCCAATGAAGCAGCAAATTACGCTGGGCGATGTTGCCGATATTAAGGTCGTTTCCGGACCAACCATGCTGAAAACCGAAAATGCCCGGCCAGCCAGCTGGATTTATGTTGATGCCCGCGGCAGGGACATGGTGTCGGTGGTGAACGATATTAAGACGGCCATCAGTGAGAAAGTGAAACTGAGACCGGGGACCAGTGTGGCATTCTCAGGACAGTTTGAATTACTCGAGCACGCCAATAAGAAATTAAAACTGATGGTACCGATGACGGTGATGATCATCTTCATCCTGTTATATCTGGCATTCCGCAGGGTTGATGAAGCCCTGTTGATCCTGATGAGCCTGCCGTTTGCCCTGGTTGGCGGGATATGGTTCCTGTACTGGCAGGGCTTCCATATGTCAGTGGCGACCGGAACCGGGTTTATCGCCCTGGCCGGGGTGGCAGCAGAGTTTGGCGTGGTCATGCTGATGTATCTGCGTCATGCCATTGAAGCGCACCCGAAATTGTCCCGTAAAGAGACGTTCACACCGGAAGGCCTTGATGAAGCCCTCTATCATGGTGCCGTACTGCGTGTCCGGCCGAAAGCCATGACCGTGGCGGTGATCGTTGCGGGTCTGCTGCCAATACTCTGGGGAACCGGTGCAGGTTCAGAAGTCATGAGCCGTATCGCGGCACCCATGATTGGTGGGATGATCACGGCTCCGCTGCTGTCCCTGTTCATTATTCCTGCCGCCTACAAATTAATCTGGCTGCGCAGACATAAAAAAAGCGTGTCCTGAACCTGAAAGGGCACCCCCTGTGGGTGTCCTTCTTTACTGATTCACCCTGACGTCAGGGTTTATATCGATAATATACAGAGGTGAGTATGAAAAAAGTGGTTCTAATGGCGCTGGCTCTCGGCCTTTCACTACCCGCGATGGCGAGTGAAAAAGTGATTGATATGTACAAATCTGAAAACTGTGGCTGTTGTTCCCTGTGGGGCAAAGCGATGGAAAAAGACGGGTTTGAAGTACGAACTCACGTCATGAATGATCAGGCGCTGTCAGCCCTGAAAGAAAAGCATGCTATTCCTGCAGGACTACGAAGTTGTCATACCGCGGTTGCCGGTAATTTGATCATTGAAGGCCATGTGCCTGCGACAACGATACATAAGGCAATGCAGTCTGGTTCGGGTATATACGGTCTCGCCACCCCCGGTATGCCAGCAGGAAGTCCTGGAATGGAGATGGGAGCCCGAAAAGAGGCTTACGATGTTATCGCATTCTCACCGGATGGAAGTAAAAAAGTCTTCCAGCGAATCGAATAGTCAGCGGAACGGCTGATAACGGGACGCTGGTAGCAGGCACTCCTGTGCCGGCGATATTCGTGGTAATCGCATCCATGACATACCCTGAAGACAGAAGATGCTTCGGTATGCATAAGGAGAGTTACTGTGAAAAATGACAATGCAGTGCAACACAACAACCAGACTGCTTCTGAGCAGACATTATCCCCGGACGAGGGCCACGTATTGCATAAGGTGAGAGATCCCGTGTGCGGGATGGCCATCCTGCCCGACAGGGCGCACAGCAGCATTCGATACCAGGACCATCAACTTTATTTCTGCTCCGCCAGCTGTGAGAGTAAATTTAAAGCCCATCCCGATCGTTATCTTACCGAAGATGCCTGTGAACATTCCCATCACCATCACCACGATCATCACGAAGTCAGCCCTGATCAGATAAAACAGCCTCACCACCAGGCGGAAAAAGAGAATTCTGAAGGTGTGTGGACATGTCCGATGCACCCGGAGATACGCCGCAATGGTCCCGGAAGCTGTCCTGTCTGTGGAATGGCACTGGAGCCGCTCGTAGCTACGGCATCCACGGGGCCGAGTGATGAACTTCACGACATGACAAGACGCTTCTGGCTGGGGTTGTTGCTGGCGTTTCCGGTTCTGGTACTCGAAATGGGATCTCATCTGTTTCCCGACTTGAGGAATACAGTACCGCCACAGTACAACACATGGCTGCAGCTGCTTCTGGCCTCCCCTGTCGTGTTGTGGTGTGGCTGGCCATTCTTCGCCCGGGCCGGAATGTCGTTACGTAACCGCTCCCTGAATATGTTTACCCTTGTTGCAATGGGGACCGGCGTAGCCTGGGTTTACAGCGTCATTGCAACCGTCTTCCCCTCCTGGTTTCCTGCATCGTTCAGAAACATGGATGGCCTGGTGGCCGTTTATTTTGAAGCCGCAGCAGTTATTACGGTGCTTGTTCTGCTGGGACAGGTTCTTGAGCTGCGGGCACGGGAACAAACCTCAGGCGCCATTACTGCGCTTCTGAACCTTGCCCCCAAAACCGCCAGACGGCTGGATCATGACGGTCATGAAACGGATATTAATGCGGAAGATGTCCTGCCTGGCGATAAGCTCCGCATCAGACCTGGAGAGAGTATTCCGGTCGACGGTATCGTGATCGAAGGCAAAACAACCGTTGATGAATCGATGGTGACCGGGGAGTCTATGCCGGTTACCAAAACGAAGGGTGACCCTGTCATTGGGGGGACGATTAATCAGACAGGTAGTCTTATCATCCGTGCAGAGAAAGTCGGTGATGAAACGATGCTCTCACGAATTGTTCAGATGGTCGCTGATGCACAGCGTTCGCGTGCCCCCATCCAGAGAATGGCTGACAGCGTTTCAGGCTGGTTTGTTCCTCTGGTGATACTTATCGCGGTTGTTGCTTTCGTGATCTGGTCTGTCTGGGGGCCCGAGCCCAGGATGGCGCACGGTCTGATTGCGGCTGTGTCGGTCCTGATTATTGCCTGCCCCTGCGCACTGGGGCTGGCCACACCGATGTCGATAATGGTGGGGGTAGGCAAAGGAGCCCAGGGCGGGGTGTTAATCAGGAATGCCGAAGCCCTTGAGCGTCTTGAAAAAGTGGACACGCTGGTTGTCGACAAAACAGGCACGCTCACGGAAGGTTCGCCTACGGTGACAGGGATTATCAGTCTCAATCCGGGTGGGGAAGCATCTCTTTTACGTGTAGCGGCCGCAGTGGAAAAAGGCTCGCAGCATCCGCTGGGTATGGCTGTAGTCCGGGCAGCCCAGCACAGGGGGATCATGATACCCGCAGTCAGTGATTTCAATGCTCCGTCGGGGAAAGGTGTTTCAGGCGATGTTGAAGGTCAACGGGTTGTTATTGGTAATGAACTGGCTATGCAGGAAAACAGTATCGTTATTGATAATCAAAAGGCCGTTGCGGATACGTTGCGGATGGAAGGCGCTACCGTTATCTATGTGGCCACAGATGGGTACCTTGCAGGCCTGATAGCTATCTCGGATCCCGTGAAAGCAACCACGCCGGATGCGCTTAAAGCTTTGCGTCAGGCGGGGATCCGCATTGTTATGCTCACCGGGGATAACCAGCTTACTGCTGAAGCAGTCGCACGGAAACTGGGAATAGATGAGGTTGAAGCCGGGGTTCTGCCTGACGGCAAAAAAGCAGTGATAACCCGACTGAAAGCGTCTGGTCATGTGGTTGCGATGGCGGGGGACGGTGTAAATGATGCCCCGGCGCTGGCAGCGGCTGACGTGGGCATAGCTATGGGAACGGGTACAGATGTGGCAATTGAAAGTGCCGGAGTCACCCTTCTCAAAGGCGACTTGATGATACTGAACAGGGCCCGTCATCTGTCAGAGATCACCATGAAAAATATCCGACAGAATCTGTTTTTTGCATTTATCTACAACGCACTTGGCGTGCCTGTGGCTGCAGGTCTGCTTTATCCTGTGTATGGAATACTGCTGTCGCCAGTTATTGCGGCGGCGGCCATGGCTCTTTCCTCCGTCAGCGTCATTGTGAATGCGTTGCGTCTGAAAAGTGTCAGGCTCGGGAAATAACACTGAGTGAAGGGTCAGTTACGAACAGAAGGAGTCCAGTATGAAAAGTACCACCTATGCGCTTATTGCTGTCGCCGCGATCGCGGCATTTGCCCTCCTGCGCGAACACTGGTCACATGTGGCAGGTTACTGGCCATATCTGTTATTGCTGGTCTGCCCGCTAATGCATCTTTTCCACGGCCACGGAGGGCATGGAGATCATCAACATCACGGAAGTGAAAACGATAAAAAAAATTAATCCGGCAGACGGGGCCGCGTCGCGGTCCCGTTATCAGTCCAGGTATCGTTCGTAGTCTCTGGCATGCGCAAAGGCATGCTGTTCGAGTTTGTTATCAGCGGGTGCCGCTGCCCGGAACGCCAGAGAGTTAACAGGGTTGTTATTGATGACCAGCTCGTAATGCAGATGAGGACCGGATGAACGTCCGCTTTTACCGGATAACGCAATAGCACCTCCCCGTGTAACCCTGGCCCCTTTAGTAACGAGTATTTTATTGAGGTGGAGATAGCAAGTTTTAACACCGGCTTTTCCTGTTACTTCAACAAAATATCCCATGGTACTGTTGTATTCGGCCCGGGTGATTTTTCCGTCGATGACGCTGACTATTTTCGTGTTCATGGGCATGGAATAATCAATGCCATTATGGGGACTCACTTTTCCGGATACCGGGTTAAGTCTTGCAGGATTGAAAGGCGAACTGAGTCTTGCTGTGGCCGGTAACGGATAATCGAGACTGCCTTTCCCGGAAGTATCGGAAAGGTCATAGAACTTTTTATCTGATATACGATACGCCGTGTAATTAAATGAACCGGACGTAAATTTATAGGCCACGACATGTGATTTTCCCGCTTTCTTTTGCAGTACGAGTTTTAATGATTCATTTTTTTTCAAATGCCGCAGATTAAACCGGGAAGGCAAGGAGCGCTGAAGAGTAGCGATCTCGTTCGATTCCAGCCCCGAGCGGGTGGCTGAAAGGCAGGCATTTTCTTTTACGACATCGGTAGAATACATTTACTGGAATTCGCCGTTAGCATGAACACTGCGGCGTATGCTAGGGGTTTTCAGGAGGCGTGTCATCTGTCAGTTAATCGGGAGCACCGTTGATGGTCGTCATTTTTGTAACATATCTTGTTTCCCGTTTGCTCCTGAAGCTCTGGGAACTGTATGACCAGCCCGACGGTGATGATTAACGGGACTGAAACAGGTTACGGCAGAGCAATATGGGGCTCATGTCCTGCTACGTAACCCGTCAGTAAAGCCCTGCTGCGCACCTGACGCTAAGCACTAACCCGTCTGCAGTTACCTGGACGAATACAGGCCGCGAAGCTTTCTTGCCTGCGTCTGATGAGCTTCCGCACCGGCATTATTGACCTGCTCATGCACGAGGGCGGCTTTCTCTCCGGCATTCAGTTCGTTAAAAGAAGAAGAGAAGGTCTTTGAATTTTCACCACTCTCGGACAGCATTTTTTTATGTTCCTCAATCATTTTCTGATGTGCATAGGACGGGCTGTTGTTCATAAATGAATGAGCAACAATGGCCCTTTCATGTTCATTCATTTCAGAGAATGAGGGCGTGCTGTTTTTATTAATCCTGTCCGGCAAATTTTCATGCGTCGAGGAATTCACATGACTGACGGCTGAGGCATTATTAACAAATCGATGTGCTTCATGGGCAATATCACTGGACTGAGCAAAAGCTGCCCCACAAAATAAAGCTGTAAACGCAGTGGTCGTGATTAATATATTCATGTGTAATTACCTTCTGAGGTACATAAAAGATGTCCTTATGATCATATATAAAAATAATCAACCTGTGGGGAAGATGACGTAAATGTAATACAGCTATGTACATTACACGATTGTAATGAATTTGTTTCTTAAGGTGTGCTAGCTTCATTTCATTGTAAGTGGATGAACCAGTAATTTAATTTAAATCGGTTCTCGAATTCTGTCAGTAACCATACTTTAAATAAGGGAATGCGCATGCTGTTGAAAACGTCTCGACGAACTTTCCTGAAGGCGTTAACCCTCTCTGGCGTAGCCGGAAGTCTTGGCGTATGGAGTTTCAATGCGCGTTCCAGTCTGAGCCTGCCAGTTGCCGCATCCCTGCAGGGTACTCAGTTTGACCTGACCATTGGTGAAACGGCCGTCAATATCCAGAGGTTGAGCGCCTGCTCGTCTATCCAAAAAGTCAGTGAGCTTCGGTTGGTCAACGCCTTGTTATATTCCGGCCAATTGGTAATGCGAGATTTAGATTTGCCCATCTGATAGCGGTTCCTGCGTGGTATTCACAGGATCTGATCGCATCTGAGACGGAAGGTTCATTCATTTAGGCAACAACGCCTATTCAACACAGTGCCATTTTACACTGGCTTTAGGCTAACGCTTATGCGTACTTTATAAATATCAGGGAGGCCAACAGAACTCATATACTAAAAAATGCATTACAGTTGTTCCATTTCACCAGCGCCGTATACTGCTGAGAGGAGTAGCTTTTGGAATGAAGTAGTTATTTTTAGTCTTCTAGAATTTTCCTTTAATGCAAGGAAAGTTGTTCTGGTCAACCCAATTGGGCACTTTAAGTTATGCTACTATTTAGTTTTAAACATCCCTAATTGGCGAACAATTTTTTCAGTAACTTGAGTTAAGCTATGGCCCTGCTGCTCTAATTCGATGCAATCATTTGAGTTGGAGCTTGAGAGGTGTTTTAGCACCTCAATTTCCTTACTTACATCACCAACTAATCTATTTACATAGAGGATATCCAAATTATTATTTGTTCTATCTTGCCCAATCAAAGTTAAAATTTCACTGATGTTTTTACATGCAACGCCTAATTCTGACTGGCTCGTTGTTGTGTAATCCGATAGTAGAACAATTGCAGATGTTTGTGATTTCATATGATGACCAGCATCAAGAACCGCTTTAGATATTCCTGATATAATTTGATTAATTTCATCTAAACTACTTTGGGTTGATTTGGCTAGATTTCTGACCTCATCGGCAACAACGGCAAAGCCTCGTCCATGCTCTCCAGCCCTAGCGGCTTCAATGGCAGCATTTAAAGCCAATAGATTGGTTTGATCGGCTAGGTTATTAATAACGGATACCACTCCCTCAATGGCTTTTGTTTGTTGAGAAAGTTGATAAAATTTTTCTTGGAGTTCATCATTACTTGCAATAAACGAGCTTAAATCTTTAACCATAGCCCCCATATATTCGTTTGATCGAACAAGCCCTATTTGCGTATTTTCTACTTGTTCACGTGTTTTTTCTGCTTTAGCTTGTAATGCTAGAGAGGTTTGATCTAAGGCCTCTATTTGTGAAGTGAGAATACTGACCCGATTATCTTGCTCATTGATACGCGATGAAATATTTTGCGCTTTAACTTTTAGAAGATCTGATATTTCATCAGAAGCTATGGCCTGTTGCTGAATATCGATTAGTGCAATTTTTACATTTTCTCTAAATGTATTGATAACACTAAGAACTTTTTCCATTTCACTGTTATATAAGCTATTGATGGTACATGGAACTGAAAGATCTTTTCTTTCAAAGTGTTTCATGTATTCGGTAACTTTTTTTAAGGAGTCAACTCCCCAAACTTTTTCATCAATATCATGAATAATCAAAAATATTGTAATAATGTACTGAATGATCTGTGAAAATATTAGATCTGTGAAAAAGGTTGCATTCATGAAAAGTACAATAGCACCTAACCAATGGATAAACCTCATGCGAATAAATAATGAACGCATATTTTCCTCTATGTTTTCGTAGTATCTTTTTTAAAAGTTTGAATATACTTTTAAAATTAGCTGACAAATAATATCATTTAGGCGTGATCTAAAATATTCATGGCATATTAAGTCGAATGAATTCTGGCCTATGTATTCGAAAACCAATCATAAGTATTCGAAGAATCATATCGACTGAGAAAAACTTGACTATTAGTCATTTTTATATCAACCATAAACAACAAAAAATAGCCTAGATGAGTTTGAAGAGAGATAAGCATTGCTAGCTTATTTCCATTGCTTATTAATAAGCATGTATTATTTCTAATAAAAAGCACCATAAGCTATTTTTTAATTAGTGCCCTGCTATACATGTAAGTTGATATTAAAATTCTAAAGCAAGTGGTTTATGAACAAGAACCACAACAAAAACCAGGGGATTTAGGTTTTTCTACCGTTTTTACCTGTTCAGGTTGCTCAGTGTTTTTGGTATCCGTTGCAGTACTATCATCCGTGTCCGGCACAAATTGGGTAACATTTTTGGTTTTATCATCAGTTTTAGTGAACTTAGTCTTAGTCAATGATGAACTCATCAGAACTACCTCTACTTAATCTATTTAGGACTAGCATTCATTAAACATGCTTATATTGCGCATGTTATATTTGTTGAGTATTTTAGTCAACTATTCATTATTGCGTAATGCTTAAATAGTTTTAATTTATTTTTAGGCTTGACTATTAAGAGTATTTAAAAAAACGGAATAAAAATAAAGACTTGCTATATAGGCTATAGATTTACGCTGGCCAAATTCTAAGCAAAATATTGATTTTTTTAAGTTATTAACCACGACATCACTCCTTAAAACTGAAAGGTGCAAGTCAGCAGAAAGAGCGGACAGACAACCTTGGCGTTGTTGCCTAAATCAATCTTAGGTATGCCTTTTCCTAAAAGGGTTCCTGGTATTAATTGACCCTCTGGCGAATAGGCATACCCAGTCCTATGACTTTGTTCATCACTTTCACACCAGCCAGTGCCTCGCCGACTTGGCCGTTGTAGTCCCGCAGGCTCAATTTCGGGCTAATCAGTTGCTTGTAACGATACATAGCTGTTTCTGACAGGGAGCGTTGGTGATAGTCATTCTCTTGTTTCCATTGTTTGAGTTCATCACTTTTCAGAGCGCTGACGGCCTCGTTTCTGGGATGACCTTCTTCCCAATAACCTGCATTTTTTCGCGGCGGTATCGTAGGTTTACACCCTCTGCGTTTCAGCAGCTTATGACATTTTTTGGTGTCATAAGCACCGTCAGCTGACACTTGTTTTACCTTGCGCCTTAGTGGGTTTAATAACGTTGGGAGAACCTCACTATCTGCCACACTCTCTAAACTGACTTCGGCTGCGATGACTTCATGTGTGGCCGCATCTATCGCAAGGTGCAACTTACGCCAAGTTCGGCGTTTTTCCTTACCATGTTTACGCATTTTCCATTCACCTTCGCCATATACTTTCAGTCCTGTGGCATCGACAACTAAGTGAGCAATCGCGCCTCGGCAAGGGGGGCGGTAGTTAACTTTGACTGTCTTTGCCCGCTTGCTGATGCAGCTGTAACCAGGTGAAGTTAATTGCAGACTCATCAAACTAAACACTGAGTTGAGAAAACCTTCTAGTGCTCGCAAGGGGAGATTAAACAAACCTTTGAGCATTAAGGCGGTTTCTATCGCCGTGTCACTGTATTGAAATCCCCGACCTCGACCACCATGGTGTTCAGTGTGACACCAGAGGTTGAGCGCCTGCTCGTCTATCCAAAAAGTCAGTGAGCCTCGGTTGGTCAACGCCTTGTTATATTCCGGCCAATTGGTAATGCGAGATTTAGATTTGCCCATCTGATAGCGGTTCCTGCGTGGTATTCACAGGATCTGATCGCATCTGAGACGGAAGGTTCATTCATTTAGGCAACAACGCCCTCGTACCGTTGTGGGTTGGTCGATGGCAAGCAGAATGACATCGGAGCTTGTTTGTGACGCGTTGAAGATGGCATTATTCCGCCGATGCTTTCCTACTGGTATGATTATCCATAGCGACCGAGGCAGCCAATACTGCGCAAACGATTATCGAGCCTTAGAGCAAAAACATCAGCTTGTGCAAAGCATGAACCGTAAAGGAAATTGTTGGGATAACGCTTGTGTAGAAAGCTTTTTCCATTCATTGAAAGTTGAAGCGCTGCAAGATGAGCCACTCATGACACGTGGTCAAATGAGACAAACGGTATTTGAGTATATTGAGGTTGATTACAATCGGACCAGACGGCATAGTGCTCTTGGGTATTTGAGCCCAGAAAACTTTGAATTAAAAAATAGTGCTTAGCAAAGTGTCCACTATTACTGGATCAGATCAAGATTAATGCAGAGGAAAGAGTATGCAAAACGAATCAACCACAGTAAGGGCTTGCATGAGAACAGCCTTGCAAATATTGGAAAAATGGAACTGCAACCAACAGCAAATTCAGACTTTACTAAAGCTACCTGAAAAGTATAGCAACCTTGATATTGAAAAGGTTAACTTCAGTCAAGACCAAGTCGAAAGGATCAGCTATATACTGAATATTCACGCTAGCTTAAATGCGCTTTTTAGTAACCCTGAAAATATTTATGGGTTTATGAACATGGTGAATTATAATGAACCTTTTAATGGCACAAGGCCAATAGATGTTATTTGCAACGAAAAAATCAATCATTTAAAAATGGTTATGGTCCATATAGATCAGTTAGTTATACTCTAAATTTGCCCTTTCTTCTTTAGCGTTTCCACAACAATCTGGTCCATCTTACACTATTAGGTATTTTACATTTAATGTTCTTTAAAATTGAGAGCGATACTTTACATTCTGTAACCTTAAGAAACTTTATTTTGTGACCTTGAGAAACTTTATTTTGTAACCTTGCAAAACTTTATTTAACAAAAACTCTCCTAACAAATTAGATAACAGTCCATTTTAATGATCGCTAGAAGTAGAAGTCAATGTGAGTAAATTGCCTCAGTACTTCTAGCCAATAACAGCACCCTAGCCTATCCCCAAGCAAGAACAGATGATTCAAGATGTACAAATACACTCACTAAAGCCGTGCTTATTACCTTATTCCTCTGACGGGCAGGATTTTATAAAATAAAGGGGTAAATAGCCTCCCTTAAAACCAGAATATAACTAATGAATAGTGTCAACAACTGGAAACAACATATTTATATCTACGTAAACATTAAAAAACTGTAGCGCAACAACGCAATCTCATATTAATATTTAGTAGCCATAATTAATGCAACGGTTTAAATGCACTCAATAGACCAATTAAAAACATAAACTTGAAAACAGAGACATAAATAAAAATTATTCCGGCGACGAAATTAGTTCATGAATTGACGATATTTACCATTTTTTTGTGATTTAATCTAAAGGCTTGAATGTTGGAGCTTGGTTATGAGTATCGAGAAATCTAAAAAAGTACTGCCCAATTTATTTTCACAGCACCAACACCCAGCACTTGTGAGACTGCTGGCAAATGAAAAGGTTAAACAGTGTGTCCCGCAGAACCGCACCTCCGCCTCTTTTGTTGCACTTCAAGTAGCGTTAAATGAAAGCACTATTCCACATGTCATCAGCACATTAAACACGCTTACACCTTCATTATCTTACCCAAAGTCTGCACGATGCCGTATTACGCAGGCTCATCAAATTCAAGCTGCAAAACAAGCAGAATCCCCAGTTGTATCTAAAATGCAACTAGCTCACTTAACGCAACTCTCTCCCAGTGCGATTCATACCTCAGATATCGGAAAAGGATATGAGTAATGGGAAAGCTACAAGCTAATGCTAAAAGTCATAGACTAAAAAATTCCGGCGGTGTCATGCCCGATAGACTCGGTACTAACACAGCGTTAATGAAGATGTTTTACCAAGCCGAAAAACAGAGTCATGAAACCAACTCAGGCAAATTATTAGTTGTTTTGTTGTATTTGTGGCTTACTCAGCAGTTAGATGACTTTCTCCTGCACGCCAATGAAAAGCCTCTCACAGTAGATGATATTCCCGACTGCCACAAAGTGAAAAACAGTGATACATGCGAAGCACATCGATTCAAAAATCATAAGTTTGAGGATGGCAAGTCCTGGACCTATTACGCGCGTGCAACCATTACTCAAAACGGCGAGAAAAAATTCGAATGGCAACCCATCCCTAATAGCTTAATCCACATTTTCAAACCCTTCGTTAGCAATCACAGCTATAACGTTTCATGGCTAACGGCAGCGGAAAAACAACAATTGCTTAATCTGCTCATGGCAAAATGGCGAAAACCTGCCGAGATCGAACACTTTCCAGCGATAAGAAAGCAATTGTTTTTTAAGTACATAACACGCTGTATTCGCACAGATAATCAACTATCCAGTTTAACTAAATCATTATTATTACCTGCTGATATACGGCACCATCGACATGCAGCGGTTTATCAGCAAAAAAACAGTGAACAAGTTCGCGCTGAGCTATTTCACGCGCAAGATCGGTATCTCAGTCGATTATTCACTCATGCAAACTCTCTAGGTGTGAGCAAGTTGCTGACACTCACATTCTCGTCGAGTTCAGCAGTAAGTAATGCCACACTTCCCAGCATTTCACTATTAAATGACAACGCCAAAAGAAACATTCCCGCTAATATTACAAGTTCAAAAGTGGGTGTGAGTTTTCATAGTAAATGGGTTGGTGAAGACCTAGAAAAATACGCAGACGAGTCCGTGGTTTTCGGTAGTAAGCGACTTATACCCGAGAGTGAGGTTGTTGCGATTTTTCGCCATCTTCATGACGAGATAACTTCATCTAAGCCTGAAAACAAAGCCGCTCAAGCCGATTTAATTCATTATCACAATCTCTGCGCTAACCATATTGCACTGCTATTTATAGTGCTTACGGGCATGCGCCCTACCCATGCTATCTCTATCAATAAACAATCACACTATGATTACCGCCGCACGACAGTATCTGATAAAGGATTTCAACGCGAAATTAGGATTTGTGACTATCTGAGACAACAAATTCTGCATTACATCTCGTTGCAACAACAACTCAGTTCCAAGTTGAATGTGATCAATGATCTTCCCTGGGCATGGAGTTTATATGATGCAAATAATCAAGCGACTGCAATATCAGCAAAATCGCTGCGACAATTTTTACATCAAAGAGCCAATGGCATTGTCCCCTATGTGTTGCGTCATCAATTTGCGCAAAGTGCCGCTACCAGCATTATACATAAACTGACAACACACCAAATTGATCGCTTAATGGGACACGCGGAGTACGGTGAACATCTGGGCAGTGACCATACATTTCCAGCAAGCATAAAACAACAAGACTTATTTCTTGATAGTCTGCCGGCTCGATACGGGTTAAAGGAGTTGAAATATGTCTAGTTTATTCAACAAATTAAACCCTGTTGAGATTTACAATTATCACCAACGTCAGGGCTTGTCAAACGCTGGCATAGATGCCATTAGCTGGGTGATCAGCCAGTGGCCGAACCCAACACTCAAAGCCTCAAACCTTTCAGCTCAAAAGCCGACTCACATATTAATCAGCCAACCCAATAGTCGTGAAATCACTCTTCAAGATTTACAAGTCATCAATAAAATCATCAGATCTGTACCTACAGGCAAGCAACGTCACTATAAACGTGCGCTAGAAGCCATTATTGTCTACCTCAAAGAAGCACTGAAGTGGCAAACTCCTGAGATTGAAAAGCTGCCTTGGCCAGATCCTGATTTAAGATGGTATGAATGCATCACAGCTCAAGCGAACGATGCATTTAAACTGCAAACAGAGTATGAAAACGTCAAAGCTCAGTTCTTGAAACAAAGATCTGAACTGTCAGCTGAGTTTATGGCATTGATTATCGCACTTGAAATTGCGCCACTAACCATTGCACATCTCGTCAACATCATTAACGACAAAGAAAGCATTCAGCGTATTGAAAGACAAACATATCTTAATATCAAACACTTAGATAAGTCATCTAATCAAGACGATCTACCGAAATCAAGCCGGTATCACCTGCCCTTATTTGTCTATCAATCATTGACGGAATATCAGGCATATTCGCATAGCAAGCTAACTGAAAAGCAGTTGCTAAAAAGATTAGAAACCTTATTAACGTCATTCTCCATATCAACTCAGGTCTCTCGTCATTACCAGCACCTTTTTCAAGCCGTTTGGCACTATCGCGATCATGTCGTTCCTACATTCTTAAAAGATATTAGTTACCCAGAACGTCATGTCGCAACCCCTTTAGTCTCGGTTGACAAGAAGGACCAACAACGACAATTAGTGAGAATTTATGGCATCGATTATGACGAAATGGCAGTTACCGCAATACCTAAAGCCAATCAAGCCTCGAAGAAATGGCCGCACCTCGAACTGCAAAATAATCGCAATAAGATTACAGAATGTGTCCATGACCTTAGTCATTGGCCTGTAGACAATATCCTGCCAACAATGCTCTATCGATACACGTTAGAACTCATCAATTTCGGTGGGGTAAAAAAGCAAAAACTCGCAGACAGCACCATCAAAAAATACTGCAATATTCAATTAAAACTCACGAGCCCGCTCAGTTATGACCAAGCAATAGACCAAGAACTACTACAACAATGGAGCCACAACATTTATGACAATTTAGCGACTGAAACAGAGCAACTGATCATGCTGTATTTTTTTCGCTTTATGCGTCACCAATCACTCACAGACCATTTAGACATTAGCCAGTTCGAACCACCACTCAGCCCTCCAGGTGTTGATCCATTTCGGATCTCAATAGAACAGTTGCATGAAATCGTCGCAAAGCTCATCGCGCCGCCCTACGGGGGGTTATTGCAGAGGTTATTTTGCGCAGTCACTGTCATTATCAGCTATTTCGCAATGTTGCGCCGAGGAGAGTTACTGCGTCTTCGTTTAAAGGATGTATTTGTTGATCCAGCGAATAAACAATTGTTTCGTTTCAATATCACAAATACTAAGGAGGGGACGACCAAAAGCAGACATTCACGCGTTGTCTATACCGTCATACCGGAAGAATTCGCGATTCTAGTCAGAATTGTGATAAAAAACAGTGAACTTTGTGAACCTCACCAGCATTTGATCGGCTTCACAGAAGAGCCATACCATTCACGGCAGTTGCAATACTTATTACCTGCCACTAAATGCATCAAAGCAATATGCGGCCAGCAAGCGCGGTTTCATCACCTGCGTCATAGCGGTGTACATTTATTTATGCTGCAAGCACTGCACCTTGCATACAATCTGCCGCCACAGCAAACCACGAATACAGAGCAAATGAAACGCTTACTCCATGATGACGTGCTTGCTGCGCGATTTGACTATTGGCTTGAAGGGCAACCATTTTCACTGTGCAATGATGGGATTTTGTTAGATGAAATGACTCGTCAAATCGGACACGAGTACTATGCAACAACTCGATGGTCCTATCTGCACGATATAGACTGGCTTTACCCATTCTATCGGCCAGGCTTTGGTGAATCACAGCCTCGAGAATTCTCGCATAGTGAATTGCGATATTTGCTGGGGTTAAAAAACGACTCAAATGATCTATCACGTCAACTCGCTTTAATCAGCCCTGATTACCAAGCAAAAGACATTAACCAGAAGCGTCAAAACCACGTCTTACTCACAGAGACAGCACTGAGACAACATCTATTTAAGACGAATAAAAATAGTGTCGCCCAAAAGCCGCTCAGCGATTTTCATACAGTCTCGATTGCACAAGACACCGTCAAGTATCATCAAAAATGGCTTGGTAACGCCAACAAAATTTCTCATGACTTTCTTCAATATCTATTTCTTGAAATGCGAAAAGTAAAAGAGGTTAACTGGCCGTTATTAAGCCAAATCTCGCAATCTCCAGGCAAATATCAATTCTTGCCAATGACCAAAGCGCAAATCACAGCACTCAGTAATTTGCCAGCAATCGTGCTAAGCAACGGCATACATCCAGCATTAACATTAACCTTGGCGTGTAATGTCAAAAATGCACGACATTTTGCAGCAGTATTTCGTCAGCCACTGTGGCGCTGGTTAGCGCCCAGCTTTGTGTTAACCGTGAATAGAAAAACAAAAATCGACATTCTATTAAACAGGTTAAAAGACCATTTTGCTCAATCGGGTGAAACAATAACGCTTCAAAAACAACCTGTTGGTCAAAGCGAACTGACCATCACTCTGACGCCCAAATTGAGTGAAACCAAACTAAACCCTCATAAGCAGCACGCTAAGTTAGTGGATCTGCAATTTGTCGTTCAACAAACACAGCTATATCTCTCACACTTTCAACAGAACAACTAGGTGTATTATGTCAAAGATATTAATCCCGAAAATAAAATCTCCCTTGTTTATCAATATGATAAATGCACTAGACAAACATCATTCGGATGCATGTATCAGTGTGTTTATCGACAGCGATAACAGCCGTATGCTCCTTATTGGTGGTGCCCCTGGTCAATATGGACAAATTGAAATACCTCTCGAAAAAGGCCATGGTTTGAAGAATGCTGAATTCTCAATCCCTTTCGATTTTTTCATGTGCATGAAAGAGCAACAGCAAGAGTTTAATACCCTAGCCAATCAGTATATTTTTGAGCTCAGGTACAAAAATGGCAAATACATCAATATCGAGTATTGTTTATTACTCAGAGACGACAAAAAGATTGATGATTCAATACATTTCCCAATGTCCCGTTTTGAATTAGACGCTGCTCATGAAAATCATATTCAATATCAGGTGGCCAATACTCAACGTGCTTATCATGAGCTGAACAGACGCTCGATTGTTGACATTATCAATTCAACCAATTCACTCATACCTTTTGATTTTGTTGAATTTAGAAAAAATGAAAAAGAGATCCGCTTCCAGAAAAATGGTGAAGTCACGACCAAACGATTACAAGACAATATCGACTTACCTCATACCCTCCCCTTGACTGAAGCCGCAAGCCAAACGCTTAAAACGCTGTACATGAACTCTGAAACAGGCAGCATAGCGTTTAGCTTAGAAGGAGAACTACTCACGTTTAAAACTGACCAGCACACGCAAAGTATCTCTCTGGAAGGCATAGAGCAATTTCATCGAAAAATAGCTCAGGAAAGCAGGTTACTCCTTGAATTTGCATCTAATTTATACGATTTCAAACAGTTAAATAACATGATCTTAAAAGAAACCAGCGTTAGATCGCTCAATACTGCGATGCTACTGTTTGACAGCAACAGGTTATTCTCATGCATGTTGCCCGGACGTCGGGAGTTCATTCGCGAAGTCAGCGTTAAACACCTTCATAATCACAACGCATTATTATTTTCCTATTCGCCTCGCACTCTCAAAGACATGAAATTAAAAATTTTTGCTAAAGGAGGCGAGATCCGCATTACGTTAACTCAAAATCAAAATGGTGAACTGAAACTCAATTTCTTTGATAAACCAGAAGATATGTCACCGTTTGATAGCCTTAACTTAGTATCAGAACAATCACAGTTAGCTGCATATCAAAAATTGAAAAACGAGTACCTGAACACTTACGATGACCGCTACATTTTGCCGCCATCGCGCCAAGGAGAACTCGATTTGTTTGCCGAACAACCAAGCGATGTGCCAGACGAAATTGATACTCCAGTTAATGACATAGAGTCGCATGCGCAATACACCGACACGACAGAAACCCAAACAGAAGATAAACTCAAGAACGCTCGTGTTTATTCGCCAACGACTCATCCTGATTTAGCACCTAAACCGAACAATAAGCATTCCGAAAACATCACAGAAAACAGTGGCGATTTAGCCAATATCGATGAATATGGGTTTGCCGATGATTAAGTAAGCTCTCAAACAGTAAACTGAATACGGTTGCGTGTGGTTGTGTGTGAAGTGGGGTAAATGACGGCAACAAGCTTCTGCTAAAATGCTCAACAATTTTCATTGGTAAATGGTCAATTTAAAAAGCACAGCAATTTAAAATAAACCACTGGACAAATAAACAGTATTGGTTATATTGATAGGTGTGTTTTTAACCAATAGTTGGCAAACTGCAACTATTGGAAAGGGACATTTCAGGTTGAGTTGCGCGATGTAAAAGTGCGGTTAACCTAATAAATAAGCAGTTGGGAGAGAGCGGCTGCAACCACTCTCCCCCGTACCGGCTGCACTAGCTATTAACAGAGACCCAGCCGATTGCGAAATTCTAACGAATTCCATCGGATAGGGACAGTGCTATTTGATGGAGGCCACCTATGGCTCATATTCGTGTGCGCCCCAATGGGCGTATTCAGTTCGACATGCATCTTTATGGCTGCCGTTTTCGTGAAGGCACAAAAATGCTGGCCACACCTAAAAACCTTGCAACTGCCAAGACAACACTCAAAAAAATGAATGCGGAGATAGACTTAGGCTGCTTCCAATACCGTGACTATTTCCCCAAAAGTAAAAAAGTCGCTCAATTTGAGCAGTTGCAGCGTGAAAAACATCCTGATCGTGAATATCCATTTTTCAATGATTTTGCTTATCAGTGGTTTGAACGCAAAAAGGCGACGTGGAAAAATAGCTATAGAAACACCATGCAAAACGTTTTAGATAAGTATCTGATCCCACAATTTGGCAATACATTGATGAATGAGATCACCCTATCGCAGATCGATTTTTATCGTCAGCAGTTAATGCAAATGGTAAAGGCAGATAATACCCGGCAATTATCTAATCGGCGCATTAATAACTTACTGTGGCCCATCGTCTCCATGGTAAGCCTCGCGGCAGAAGAATATAAATTTGAATACCCATTGAGACGCTATCGCTCACTTAAAGAAGAAAAGGCTGAGTCTCATCCGATGACGATAAAGGAGGTTAAACTTTTCCTATCCCACGTCCCTCCCGAATGGAAAGATTACTTCATCATTCGGTTTTGGACCGGCATGCGCAGCTGTGAAATACATGGATTAGAGTGGCAACATGTTGATTTTAATCACCGCTTAATTCGCATACGGCAAAACTGGGTGAATGGTGAAGTATGTGATGTGAAAACACCAAAATCTAGGCGTGATCTTAAGATGTGTGACACGGTATACGATGCCTTTAAACGCATTAAAAATTTGGCATTGTCAGAGTCAGGCTTTGTGTTTACTGGCAAATCAGATGCGCCACTGGATACCCATTTTGTTAGCAAAAAATTATGGTACCCGACACTCATTAAAGCGGGACTGAAACGTCGACGAGCTTATGAAACTCGTCACACCGCGGCAGTGCTGCATA
The DNA here is from genome assembly GCF_029835735.1 of Shewanella sp. GD04112. Taxonomy (NCBI): domain Bacteria; kingdom Pseudomonadati; phylum Pseudomonadota; class Gammaproteobacteria; order Alteromonadales; family Shewanellaceae; genus Shewanella; species Shewanella sp. GD04112. The sequence continues at coordinate 1,577,175 of NZ_JAOEAL010000001.1, read as the reverse complement.
TCGCAGCCCTAGAAAATCCACTGTATATATCTCAAATGCTTGGCCACAGTGATACTCGGTTATTATTTGATGTCTATGCACCTTATGTTGCAAACGCATCTCGAAGCGATGGCAACGCATTTGATAAACTCATGCGCAACGAAAACATGCTGTAAAACCCCGTAAGTTATACTCAACTTGAGTTGGCTGATATCATGTTGTTTAAATCTGGTAACGTTATCACTGACTATGACAGAGCAAGAAACAGAAATTGAAACTCAAGCGGTCACCTATGCGAAAGCAAATCGTACTCGGATAGCTCGAGAACTGACCGATTTGGACAAGTTTCCAGCTGATCAACAACCTGTGTCTATTTTTATGTGCGGCTCTCCTGGCGCAGGAAAAACCGAAGCTTCAAAAGCGTTTCTTGAAATGTTTGATGAAACGGGAATTATTAGGCTTGCCCCTGATGAGCTAAGAGTCTTCTTCCAAGAGTACACTGGTGAAAATTCATTCCTCTTTCAGAAAGCTGTCAGCCTTATTGTTGAACGAACCCTAGACAGAATTTTTAACAACAACCAAAGTTTCATCTTAGATGGTACTTTTTCAAACTTTGATATCGCTTGTAAAAATATCGATCGCTCACTAAAGCGAAATCGAGCCGTGCTCATCATCTTTGTTTATCAAGAACCTACACTAGCCTGGGAGTTTGTCCAAGCAAGAGAAAAGCTTGAAGGCAGACGCATTTTACCTACTACATTTATCGATCAATTCTTAAATTCGCAAGAGGTAATCCGGCAAGTCAAAGCCAAATATGACGCGGCAATCAAGATAGATTTACTGATAAAGAACAATTATGGTAGCACTCGTATTTACCATGATAACATTACGGATGTTGAGCATCACATAAAGAAAAAATACTCTCGCACAGAATTAATAAGACTGCTAATCTTGCCACCTGAGCCTATTTTTTAGGCTGTTTTATGTGAGAAATCTATGTCGACCAATACAGCTAAAATTAACGTTACTACATCCAAGCTTTCAGCCTTTGTTATGAACGCAAGTTCAGCAGAGAAAAAACGTGTGTATACTCAAGTTATCAAGAAAGCGACTGAGTCACAGAATAAAATGATTATTGAAGCCAAATCCATGGCAGTGTAATTCATTGGTTTTGTGAATAAAGCCCCGTTAGGGGCTTTTCCTATTTCCTCTGCATCATCACCAACACTCTTCAAGATTCATTCCCCTTCTCGTGCTGCAGGGTGCGTATGATGATAAACCTCCTTTAGCTTACCAATCGTCACCTGGGTATAGACTTGTGTTGTCGAAATATCTGCATGGCCTACCTGCTCTTGGATATAGCGAATGTCGGCACCATTTTTTGACATTACGGTAGCGGTGGTGTGTCGATACAAATTACATGCACCAGGTTTATCAAATTAAATTAGATCCTAAAAGTACTCTGACATCAATTACGCGGTGGTTTTTAGACCGCTTGCACTATCCACTCGACCGTTTTCCTAAGGCCTGAATCAAAGGATTCGAGTGGTTGCCAACCTAACTCACGTTGAATTTTACTCGCGTCAATGGCGTAGCGCACATCATGGCCAGGACGATCAGCAACATGTTGTATTAAATCACGAAACCCCATGCCACTCATTGTCAGAGACTGCGGATGAGTGGGCACTAACTCTTCTAAGAGATCGCAAATTCGCTGCACCACAGCAAGATTAGTGTATTCATTTGAGCCTCCAATATTATAGGTTTCCCCTAGTTGCCCTTCAGTGGCGACTAAAAATAACGCCTTAACATGATCATCCACATACAACCAATCCCGCACCTGCTGGCCATTGCCGTAAACGGGCAGTGGTTTTCCCAATAACGCATTATTCACCATTAAAGGGATCAGCTTTTCAGGGTATTGAAAAGGGCCATAGTTATTAGAGCAGTTAGTAATAACTATCGGTAAACCATAGGTACGATGCCAGGCGCGAACAAGATGGTCCGCCGATGCCTTGCTGGCAGAATAAGGAGAACTTGATCTACTCACACATATGGACGCTTACATCCCCGCAATAAAAGTACGGGGTTTTACGCTTAATGAGATAGAGACGTTACTAAAAAATGCGGGGATTGAGCAGCCAAGTGTGCTATCTGGACGTAGAGCATTCGCAGTAGAGCTTCACCGCCTCGGCTACGATGTTGCTCACATACTTCATATGCTTGGCAATCGCACTTTGGAGACAACACAAAAATTACTAACTACAGACCCCGTATCAATGTGGGCAATTGCCGCTAATGCATTTTGATTGGTGGTACTAAAAAATAGTACCAAATTCGCTTGAAATGATACTAAAAAGTAGTACTATCGATTTAACGGATTATGAGACTTTATGAACAAAAAACATTTAAGAACGTTGACGGCTATCTTTGCTAGGCCTGTCAGCGGAGCTATCAAGTGGACTGATATTGAAGCGCTGTTTATTGCTCTAGGGGCTGACATTGAAGAGCGTGAGGGGTCTCGAATTGGTGTGGTGCTGTTTGGTGAAGTTCAGGTATATCACCGCCCACATCCTCAGAAAGAAACTGACAAAGACGCAGTGATAAGCATCAAAAAATGGTTAGAAAGGAACGGGGTGAAAGCATGAAAAATCTTATGATGATCAACGGGGTAAAAGCCTTTATTGATTATGATCCAGACGCTGAAACATTCCGTGGTGAGTTCGTAGGCTTAAACGGCGGCGCGGATTTCTATGGTGAAAGCGTCGCTCAATTGGAAGCCGAGGGCGCGAAGTCATTAAGCGTTTTTTTAGAGATGTGTCAGGAGCGTGGCATTGAGCCTTACAAAAACTTCTCTGGCAAATTCAACGTTCGGATCTCGCCAGAGGTTCACGCTCGACTTAATGAAATTGCGCTATCGCAAAGCATTAGTTTGAATGCAGCGGTAGAAAATGCAGTCAATGACTACATTGCACATTCAGCGTAGGACGGAAAATTGTTCCTCGTTTTGCGGGGATGCAAGTGTTGGCATATAGCTAATGTTAAACGGGGTTCACCATGTCAATTAAAGCATGGGCTTGGCAATCTAATTCCTGACTTGCATCTGCACCCAGGCAGTCGTCGCTTTGCGGCGTTCTAGATCTTAGCTTCTAAATCGCCTCTACCGCCATTTTCAGCACGACACTATCCTTTGGCATTAATGCTATACGAAACCCGACTCCGCTAAAAACTCGATTAATCAACTCAACACCGTTTTTACCTTTATCACTTTCGATATCAGACAATGCTTTACGGCTAACGCCAACCATTTTGGCATATTGGTCCTGGCTCAGTGATAACAACTCAACTCTCAGCCATTTAAGTACTTGACCTTGAGTCTTTTTCCCCGAAAAGAGATCCAATGTAGCGGCTAATAATAAATCTTCCCTATCTTTAAGGGTCAAAGGCTTTCGATTAACCGAAATTTTTTTTCGACCACCTCTGCCTTTTGTTTCAATCGAATCCGTTGCAACATTAGATGAAACCGTCATAATAGCCCCCATTGCTGCATTCTCGCTTCTAACGTGGCAAAACCAATTCCCGAATGCGCAAGAATCGATTCTGGCACACCCCGCTGACGTAAACGTTGCTCAAGACCAAGCAAACGAGCAGCGGTTTCATTCAAAGCGCTCATTAACTCATTAGGCGACAGTAAATCAGATAAATGTTCTGCAATTGCAGGAAAGTTATACACGCCACCTAACTCCATTCCCTCACCCCAGGTAAAGGTACGAGTGATCATCTCATAATCTGCTTTCATTGGCGCAAAATCATAAATGGGTGCCAGCTGGACGCGGTTTCCATACTTGATAAAAGAGGTATTTCGGCCATGATTATCTGAATTTCCAAAGGCAATATTTAATAAATCTCTACGTACCCATTCAATCACAAACGCCTCAATGCCACTCTTGCCTTCAAGCTCAGCCTCAACGTCGAGTAGCGTCCTGGTATTACCATAATTTTCTTTTTTATTAAACGCGGCCAAAAGCCGTCTAATCACATCGGCATGTAGCAAAGGCTTTGCTGTTGGCTCACCTAAAATGGCATAAACCGACTCCATGCCATAACTCACCATTGCTCCCGCCTCAACACCGTAATCAAAGCGTGGCAACCATAAAGAAGGGCCACGTTCAGCTTCAATAAGCTTCATCGACTCAACGGAAATAGTCTCAAAGCCCAATTGTGTAAGCTCATGATAAAAATGATACTCTGCTCGCAAAATATCGCCATCCAGAGTGGTTTTACCCCTTGGAAACTTAACTAAATAAGGCTGATCGAGATTACGCGGATCATCTTGAAAGGTATCAATCCAAACATCTTGCTGCGCATTTAATCGCACTAATAACTTAGGTGCGGCCCCGCCTGCGCCGGAAGCGCCACCTGCTGCTGCACCGCGAGACTGGGCATACTCAATAAAATCAATCTGCAACTCACTGACATCAGCGATACTAAAGGTAACAGGTAATGATCTTTTAGCCTTTTCAGGCACCGATTCTTTTATACGTAAGTTGCCAATTGGCGCGATAGTTCCATATTTCAACAATTGGAAATCACGTTCCAAATTAGGCAAATCCTGCAATCCAAGCCGCTTAACCCAATAATCCCGGCTGGAACCTGCTGGCATAATATCTTCTAAAAAACGATGCCAGTGAGGGCTTCGCAACGGGATATTATCAACGGGTAACGATACACTCACTGCAGTTTGCGCAAATTGATGGAAGTAAGACGTGACATGTTCGATCTCATAATTTAATACACATGGCCCGCCAGTGCCCTTATCTGGCGCATAAAACTCCACCAAAGCAACATCACGCCATTCTCCGGCAATGTTCATCTGCACCGTTAAAATTTGCATTACCTAACCCCTAAAAGCAGACGACAATTAATGAACACTATAGCACTCAAAAATAGATAAAACAGCTAATTAATGCAACCTACAGCACTCAGCAATTAAGAAAAATACTAATTAATGACACCTAAAAAACGCAAAAACAGTCAGAGAAAATAAGATGGAAGGAAAAGCAAAGACGTTGACGGTTGACTGAACGCTCGCAAGCTCACCGTCCGGGCGGAGCCCGTTCAGTAACCTGCAGCGGTAAAACGGCGTTCCTAGATGTATGGACTCCCTCCCACTAAGAGGATACGGTCTTAATCGATTCAAAGATTAGCCAAAGGAGTCCATACATCTCGAGCAACGCTCCAGCTTCTGTTATATGCCAGTAATCAAAAAATCGATAGCCGCTACGATCTCATCCCTGAAACTACTCAACTCATTGACAGGCTCACGTAAAATCTTCGTTGGTACACTTGCCATTTGGTGAGTTAACATCACGAAGTCACCCTCATCGATATGGATCACAGGGCATAAATGCCTAGGGGCTTTTTTCTCCAATAGTTCGACAGGTGTTAGCGGAATAACTAACCGAGTATTCAAGATATTAAGCAATTCACTTTGAACATCAACAAAGTAAGGATATGCAATTGCAGTGCTCTTATCGTGGTTTTGGTATAAGGCAAACTGTGACATTAGAATACTCGGTAAGAATCAGAAAATAAGCCTTGTTTTTCAACCAATTCATTGCAAGCGTTAATCGCTTGGGCATTTTGTTCTAACCATTCGGCTTTTAGGCGATGCTTTACTTCTTTCTCAAGAGCCTTTTCCATTGTCGCTGAAAGATTTATGTTCAGGCGTTTAGCTTCCGCTAATAACTCACTGTTTATGCTTAAATTTGTAGCTTTTTTGTGTACTTGATTGCTATATTTGTTTCTCATAACAATAACCCATGCGCGTTGTTTGTGCGCATAAATTATAAGTATGGATAGGATATATAACAAGCCATCAAAGATGGCGCTGAGTGTATCTATAAACTGCAGCAGTAAAACAGCATTCGTAGAATGCTTAAGCGCATCGCTACTAGAGTCTAAACCCTAGAGCCACGTAGTGGCGTTCTAGCAGTTGCGTCGCAACGCCAAAGCGTCTCCCAGCCGAAGGCCGTCCTTTTTGCTGCGCCTTATATGCTATATACTCTCCCTGTATTCATTAAATCGTGCAATGGGCCTATGCAACAACTAAATGAAAGCATTATTTGATGCTCAGTTTGGTGCACTCAGTGCCGTCATTGCAGGGGCTCGTGGTTGGACGGACATTCGTGAATACGTTCTGGGTCACCATGAATAGTTTCGCCGTCAACAGTTAGATGTAATATTTGGCGAGGATGCCTGCCAAATTTACCGGGAGAATGCGGCATAAAATGTCGCTAATTTGCATCATATGTCACTGAACATGCTACGAGCTACAACTCAAGCCCATACCGATTACCGATATACTTTTCAATGACCTGCTTCATTGCAATTAACATCTTACTATTGAAGTCCCTACCTCCTGCAAATCAAGATATTCACTATATCGATTTGATTCTCGGCACAAACGCAGTGAAGTTCCGCCCTGAAAAACCAAGTTATCGAGTACCCAAGCTTCATCCAGTGCATACAAGATGTCGTAATGAAGAAGTTCTTTCTCAATGACAGGGCGCATATCCTTTGCGCCTCCTTGTTCCACAGCTTTAAGTTACTTTTATCCTACGAGTTTAGAAAATCAAAGCAAAATAAACCAACTACTTTTTATAGCACTTAAAGGTGTTGTACTGAACTCTTCATGGCTACTAGAAAAAGGGTATAGTTTACAATTACAAGATCGATACAAAAAAGTCAGTGGTTCAAATCAGTTGGCAGAGGCGCTTTGATACGTAAAAAGGATCTGTTGATTATTAATTGAAATAAGTTGAGCTACGCTGCCGTAAGCTCACCATTAAACGTTAAACGCTGATTGTTTCATGGTTTGCTCGGCTCGGCTGACCCCTAGCCGCTTAGCAACGGTTTGCCATTGCTTAACCGCCATTAATACTTCATCGTAAATTTGCGTGGCTTGGGTTTGCGAAAGTCGGAAGAAGTCTTTTACGTCAAAGGCTAATTGGTAGTCTAGAGCGTTGTCTGTATCGGTAATATTCAGATGCAGGCCATGCTTACCCACTATCGGGTTTAAATCATAAGCGGGTGATAACTTCCAACCATTCTTTGTTAATAAAAACCCATGGTTACGCAGGTGATCATCCGTGTTGGACACCGCAATATTAAACACGATACGTCGCCATAACTGTGCTAAATCAGCTTCGGTTTGCGCACCACAATTGGAAATAAATTCAGCAATCTCTAAGTAGCTGGCACCTTGAAATTGTTCACCATCATAGTATTGAAGCTGTGTCATGGCCGATGAAAAATGCAGTCGCTTTTCGCCATCGCGGTCAAACCGTTTTGTTAAAAAGGTATGGTGCTGTGACGAAAACTGCTTGATCTCACTTGGAAACATGTCAACACCTGCCGCCAAAGCCAATTCATAACAGACCATCTCCCATGCGCCCACGTCATGGGTATCATTTAGATTGGGAAACTTTGCAATCCACAAGTGGCCTTGTTCATCTGTGACACAAGCCTTGGGCCTTGCACCACCTAATGATGAGCCTGGAGAAATCAGCATTTTCAACCAGCGATAATACTCGTCACTGTCGATGTCATCGTCTTTTTCAATCTGCATGGCTGCGTGCTCTAGCTCTCGCAAAGAAGCCATTGGCGGCGCAGCAAATTCAGAATTGTCGTCCAAAAAAGCATTCGAGCCTGCTCGCTTAAATCGAATACCACCCATCCGGTAAGAGTCGTGCACGCCCAACAGGTAATCCAATTCGTTTAATCGACTTGTTGCTCGAATGCCTTTGCGCGCATCAATCGCCGCACGCCGTTGCATTAAAATACGTCCCCATCTATCAGGCGATGAATCAAGAAATGCGCGAAAGTTTTTATCGGCTTCATCGTTGTAGAGTTCACCGGAGTGAAGCGTCAAGATTGGATCAATTTGCAAGCGACAGGCTGAGGTTAAAAATGCTTTATCGTAGGCAAAACTAAACACGCGACCTCGGCTTGAATCGCTATAAGTAAGCCGCCCTATTAGCAGTGGCGCTTCGATTGGCTGCCAGTCGGCATAGACTTCGACGATTTCACGGCTCATCTTGAACCTTCCAGCAATTTTATGTTTTGCAGCTTGATACCCACTTCATCATGAGCGGCCATTTCCGCAAAGTTGCTTTCCATGCCAAGTACGGCCATTACTTTTAAGTAAGTGCCTATGGCAACGCCCGGATCACCTGCGAAGACTTTGTTCACGGTTTTATGATCAAAACCAGTACGTTCACACAGCAGCTTTTTTGTAAAACCACGTCGTTTCATCGCCAACAACAAGTCCTCACCAAAATGAGTCAGGATTTTGCGTTGCTTTGGAAACAGTACATTGTGTAAATCACGCTTAGCCACATCACCAACCAAAGGGACTATATTCCCACTATTCAGCCATTAATGGGAATATAGTCCAACTTTGAAATCAAAGCAACTCTAACATGTGAAAGGCAGGACTATATTCCCACTTTACTGAATATTATAGGATTTATATCCAACTTTTAGGTTTAGATTGCGCGTTGGCCAAAGCGATGATGTGAATCCCTGAATGTCAAAGGCAACCAAATCACACTTTTCTGAGTGGAAGTACCAACTATACTTCACACTGCAAGCAAGGTCACAGGTGTTGATCTGGGGCTGTTTCATTTCGCCATCGAATCGAATGGCAAAAAGATAGCCAACCGAAGATTTGTAAAGCGTGCTGAGAAAAACCTCAGACGTAAGCAGCGCCAGCTATCAAGAAAAGCAAAAACTAGATTGATGGTCGCCAAATGCCATGAAAAAGCAGCGAATGCTCGCGCTAATTTAGTAAATCAGACTATGTTGATTAAGTTCAGCTATGCTGCCGTAAGCTTACAATCAGTTTACGCCGCCTACGACTGCCGTTGGTTTCTTTGGCTTTGTCCTGCCCTGTACATATCCAGCCGTGTGAGATTTTGGTTGCCTGAGTCTGAGTTAAATGGGCAATTAACTCTGCGGTTTGCTCAACAGATTACAGGCTTTGTGAACCGCGACATTTTCAGACTTGAGCTTCTCTGACAAGGTGTAATCGGCAAGGTGACGGCGGACCGTTGATTCATTTATCCGTAATGCTTGAGAAATCATTGCCGCGGTCCAGCCTTCGGATGCAAGAAGTACTGCTTTAATGCGGTCACAAACAAGCCCGTCACGCGTTTGAGCATGCAGGGTCTCTAGGACTTGTTTTTGGTCAGGAGTAGTCTCGTGACAGCGACCTTAATCCTCATGTCACTGAAAATCAAGCATCTTCATTGTTCACGAGTATAGGAGGGTTGAGCCATATCTGATTTCCTCTTCTTAACTGACCAATACTCGCACTTTTGCGAGCACTTCATTTAGCACTGCAACGGGAGCTTTTTCGATATACTTGACGTCCCTTGCTGCGTAGTCAATCGTCTTGACTTGTTGACACAAAACAACACCTTTGGTTTTGTCGGTATCAACAGCAACCTCGAAACCATGACCTCTAACCCTAGATGTTATTGGCGCGACTAAAGCAAGTTGAATTTGCTTGTTGAACGGCTCAGGCGAAAGTACCAGCGCAGGACGATGATGAGCCTGCTCGTGTCCCGCAGATGGGTCAAAATCAATCCACACTATGTCACCTCGTTTTGGGGTGTAACTCATTAGATTTCTTCCTTGCCTACAGGTGACGAACTCAGCCATTGAGTATCTTCTGAATCAAGTTCAAAAGACCCTTTTGGACTGGCACTTAGCAACTCATCAAGTGTGAATATTGGGGTTGCTGGGCTCATCACAATACGCCCCTGAACAACCTCTATTTCAACTTGATCCCCCATACCGAACCCTGCCTTCTTCAGCACGGCAGCAGGGATAATTGCTCCAGCAGAGTTCCCCCATTTTTTGATACTGGTCTGCATATTAACCTCACCAACTATGATACATTGTTTAAACATGCTACCACCAAATATGGGGTTATACAATGTATAACTTCATGTTAAGGTGCAATATCGAGTGCTTGGCTGATAGCTCGCGGATCAACATCAAGATACGGCCAACCCAGCAATTCAAGAGTTCTAGAATTAAAGGCGGCTGGACGGTCATTTCTGCTTATGGAAGCTGCGTAAGTTTCGATACTATCGAGCAGCGGCTAACGAAATAAAAAGCATCACACGATAGGGCGGTGAGAAGTCACTCAGTATCTGGATAAAAATACCGTAATGGTTCCATTTGTTGATGAAGGATGCGGAGGATGTAGATCCCATAAGTCTGTTTTTTATAGAAAATCGCATGTTTATGATGATTATGACGTCGAAGTTCTTTAGCAATTTCTGGACACTCATGCCCCATTAGAGGCTGCTCAGTGATTGCCAACAAAGCATTATGCATACTTACCGTATAGTCATCCGCTTGCTTAACACCAAAGTTCAATAGGGTGTATTCAAAAATTCGCTCAAAGTCTTCGGCAGCAAGGTTGGAAAGTTTATACATTGTGCTTTTGTTTCACCATTGCAGCGATGTCATGAAGTGATAATGCGCATTCACCACTTTGCTCACCAGCTTCAATCGCCATTTTCAAAGCTATCGTCTGGTTTTCTTGTCTTTCTAATAGTCGTAAGGCAGAACGAACAACTTCGCTTGTCGAGCCATAGCGACCTGACGAAATAAGCTGACTGACAAATTCATCTAACTGTGATCCGATAGTAACACTGGTTGTCCGTGACATGTTTCCACCTATTTGTGTGAATAGTTAACACAGCAATAATATATGATGTTAGATACCAAATCAAAGTAATGTTAATGAGTAAGCGTCTAGGCAAAGGCACAAAAATGCTGGCCACACCTAAAAACCTTGCAACTGCCAAGACAACACTCAAAAAAATGAATGCAGAGATAGACTTAGGCTGCTTCCAATACCGTGATTATTTCCCCAAAAGTAAAAAAAATCGCTCAATTTGAGCTGTTGCAGCGTGAGAAACATCCTGATCGTGAATATCCATTTTTCAATGATTTTGCCTATCAGTGGTTTGAACGCAAAAAGGCGACGTGGAAAAATAGCTATAGAAACACCATACAAAACGTTTTAGATAAGTATCTGATCCCACAATTTGGCAATACATTGATGAATGAGATCACCCTATCGCAGGTCGATTTTTATCGTCAGCAGTTAATGCAAATGGTGAGAGCAGATAATACCCGTCAATTATCTAACCGTCGCATTAATAACTTACTGTGGCTCATCGTCTCCATGGTAAGCCTCGCGGCAGAAGAATATAAATTTGAATACCCATTGAGACGCTATCGCTCACTTAAAGAAGAAAAGGCTGAGTCTCATCCGATGACGATAAAGGAGGTGGAGGATGTCAAATTGGCCTTGGGTACTTTCTACCCTCTGATTTCTCGATTCGCCATGCTTGTGAGTATTGACATCCTCCCCGCGCTAAAGCACGGGGATTCCTACAGCTAGACGGCGATGCCCCGCCGCGAGAATATTGGTTGCCGCGTTTATATCGCGGTCGTGCTCTGCTCCGCACTCAGAGCACACCCATTCTCTTATTCCAAGACCAGTTCTACCTTTCGGACTGCTGACGGGGATCGCCCCACAGCTCGAACAGGTCTGGGTGGAGTAGGATTCATTGACTATTTCGAACACAACTGACCGCGCTATCGCTTTATATTCCAATTGTGTTTTGAGCATTGACCAGCCTGCGTCTAAAACCGATTTTGCCATTTTAGTTTTCGCTAACTTGGAGCTGCTCACATCGCCAACAAATATTGCGGCATTTTCATTGACCAGCCGCGTACTAAATTTATGCAAAGCATCTTTGCGACGATTCTTGATCTTCGCATGAATGGCCTTGACTCGCTTTTTCTTATTTGCTCTTTGGGCAACGCCTAAATCCGCCTCTAGATCGCGGTAGAAGTTCCCCCGTTCTAATTTAGCCCCATCACTGCAAGTTGCCGTATCTTTTAACCCTAGATCGATACCGATGGCTGTCTTTCCAGAGGTGGGCGCTGAGGCGCCTACATGAACACACACATTAAAGTACCAGCGTCCTCTTGAGTCTTCAGAGAAAGATCCTGAAGTAAACTCGTATTGTGAAAGCCCGTAGGTATCCCAAACCTTAAAGTGCTGTTTTGCGAATAAGACTTGCCCACTCTTCCACTTAGCAGAACCTTTTTTAAACGGCACAAAGCCAAGAGAGCGTTTAGAGCCTGAGCTTATTCGCCAACGTAACTTCGCTCGTTTGAATTGTTTTCTTGCTTGGGCGTGTTTGGCGCAGACCTCTTGAGCTGTGTGGGATGGAATAATAAATCCAGATTCGTTCCTAAAACTTAGAATCGGTTTTTGCACATCGTAAGCCGACATCCAGACAGGTCTAACCGCGCCAGCATCGCTATAGTTGCGACTCGCTTTCATGGTTAGTTCGTTGGCCAGGTTAAAGCATTGATTTACTTCATACGCCATCTGTCTTAACAGCTTCGCATGTTTATCTTTTACCCTAACACTTAAAGTTTTGGTCTGAATGCTCATAATGCACTAATATAGGTTCTTTAAGCTTGATTGTAAAGGTTGGCCTATGGAATTACGAAGAGGAAGGCACTGCGTATTTATGATGCATGTGCATCTTATTTTTATTGCTAAATATCGTGGCAAGTTATTTACGGATGCGCATCTAAAAACGATGCGAGACATCATGGAAAAGGTCTGTGCGGATTTTGAGGCTGAGATCGTAGAGTTTAACGGGGAGCAAGACCACGTTCACCTGTTAGTGAACTACCCACCGAAAGTGGCTATATCGAAGCTGGTTAATAGTCTAAAGGGGGTTTCTAGCAGGAAGTTGAAACAGTACTATCCAAATCTTCATAAGCCAGCCTACATGAAAAATGCACTTTGGTCGCCCAGCTACTTTGCAGGATCTGTTGGGGGCGCTCCAATAGACGTATTAAGGCAATATATTGAGCAACAAGATAGGCCGCATTAAGTTGCTTCGCAACTTGCGCTATCCTTCCCCGCGCTAAAAGCACGGGGCTTGTCGCGCATTTTGGTCATAGACATTCCGTTATTTAGCTAATTGGTATTCTTTGACCAAGCAAGGCAGCGGGATTTTAAGCCCCTCATTCAGCTTGCGGATCATGTTCAGACTAAGCCGACGTTGGCGGTTTAGCACTTCTGATACTCGGCTACGTTGCCCAAGGAACGGCACCATATCGGCATCAACAAGCCCTTGCTGTTCCATGCGAAACTGAATGGCCGCGATTGGATCTGGCGTTTCAATTGGAAAATGAGCGTCCTCAAACGCGCTCACCAGCGTGATCAACACTTCCAGCTCATCACCCTCTGGCGTGTTAGGTTCAGCATCAAAAAGCTGTTCAATACGCTTTAAGGCTGCTTCATTATCAGCCACGGTTCTGATCGGTTTAATTTGCATTGCAAACCTCCTAAATTGTGGTTGCATCAACTTTGTCATACTCAGCATGAGAACCAACAAAGCGAACATAGACCATTGCAAACTTGTAATTCACGGCCACGGCATCGGTTTTAGCATAACCGGCGTAACCATCGACTTGCAGGTAACCACTAAATCCGTCGTTTATTTGAACTTGATGGATGAATAATCCGATACTGGTATAGGTCTAAATTTAGGTCTATACTTAGGTCTTAGTATAATTGTCGCAACAGTAGAAAATGGAGCTATGATGTTACAGAAAATTTTATGTGGCTATACCACACCGATCAGCAAGTTCAAATCAAACCCCAGTGCTGCATTAGCCGAAGCCCAAGGAGATGCAATTGCGGTGTCATCTAATAACCAAATCCAGTTTTATGCGGTACCGGCGTCACTGTTTGAAGAAATGACGGCGTTTTGTGAGTTTGCCCAACGTGGCACCACCACATTGGAAAGCATCCCTGCCCAGTTTACTGCTGCCAATCTAAACATGGATAAGGTTTCGACTCAGATGGCTAACAAACTGAAGCAAGGTGCCAAGTGACAATTTGAGGAATGGAAGTAAAGGCGGTACGCATATTTACGCATCCCTATTTAAAAGAGGCCCTAGGTGAGCTGGCTACCAAAGCATTAGTAGATGATTTTCGGGTGTATAAGGAAGGTAAAGGCCTGCCTACCACCTTTGGCCGCGACGTTCCTTACCTGTTTACCCATAACCGCTCGTATCTTGAATTACAACATCTGCATTTCAAAGCTGCAGGTTTTCCGCTCAAGCTAGTGCAATTCAAACGGACCAGCGGTTATGTTCTGGTGTATTGTCCAGGCTTCTTCAACAGCCATTGTTACCTACTGATAGCCATCATTAAACATTGGGATAAGAACAAGCCGAATGATGTCGATAATACCGATCGTGATAGCGGCTTAATGAACCAACTGGAGAAAATAGCCGAAAGCTTCAGGGAGCAGTTTTAATCATACCGAATTTACCCAACGCGCCAAAAATGTAAAGTTAGCCTACATTAAGGCCTTGTTGCTTGTCCGCTGATACAGCATATCTCGACTCTCTACGAGCTTGTTGGATCATGGCTGTTTATTGGCAATTAATGTGAGTCCGCCAAGATAAATGTAAGCCCGTTGTTAATTAATCTGCGTCCATTGGCAGTTAATGTGAGTCGGTGGTCCCGCTTATTATCAGCTAATGTGAGCCCAGTTTGGCGGATGTAATCGCGCCGAAGGGATTATGTGTGCAAGCCACTACAGTTACCAAACATATCGTTCTCCTATGATTCAGAAGAACAAGGATGGCGAGATATGGTCAAGTTATGAAGGTGTGCTTCGGCGGACGCTTACGTTATTCTCGATAATTGCTCCTGCATTATTCTACCTTCGCCCGTCCCTGGGCTCGTACCTCCTGCATCTAACTACCATGGAGGGTGGAAATGTCATATTTTGTATGGAACAAAATTGACCATGCAGTCGTTCGCGGGAATGACAGAAAAGAGAAGGATTACGGAACGCTCGCGCGCTCACTCACCGTCAGGGCACAGCCCGCTCCGTTATCCGTAAGTCACGCAGTGACGTTCCGTAGCCGCAAAGCGGCGTTCGTAGAAGCTATCGCTTCGCTGCCAGAGTCTAAAGCGACGTAGTGGCGTTCTAAAGCGAGCTGGCGAGCGTCCTAGGGCCGAAGGCATCCTAGCAGCAGTGCTTTTTGCTGCGTACTTGCGGCCGAAGGCCGTCCTAGCCGTTACGAAGCATCATCATTGCGCTATTTGTATTGCCAAAATTCATCAAAAGTTTCGTCATTAAACATAGCAAGATCAAAAATGTCGTTAAAACTCCCCCGTCGGCTACGTTGGTTTAATTCCTTTTGTATCGCTTGTACTGTTTTGATCTTAGTCACTTTTGCGAGTAACTCTTCAGTTTCAATCGTGAGATGATCACCATATTGGGCCAACTCCCTAGCGCGTGATGCTTTTGAACCACTCCCAAAACGTTGCCAAATCATACTTTTAATATCATCGCCATTCTGCATTGATTGATAATCTTGATTTAATAAACTAATTTTAACCTGCAACGCAGCCTCAATACGTTTAATCATATCTGCATCGGCCTCAAGCTTATACTCTGGCAGATATTCAAGGGCCAACATCAGCAAGGCGACAGCATCCTTGCTTTTCTTGGCTTGAGATAGTTGCTGCATCAACTCTTTTTTTAGCGCCTTTTTAGCAGGTTCAGGCTCTTTATCGGGATGAAATTGATTCGCCAATTGTCGATACAATTTGGTCATGGTTTTATCGCTAAATAACTCAAGGCTTAATGCTTGCTCTGGTTGACTCGATTCAAAGAAAAAATCATCCTCTTGGGCATCATACTCAGCCTCATCTTGCTCAAACGCATTTTCAGCGTCGCCGTCATCAAAAGCCTTATTGTGCTGCTCAGCCAATTTTTGCTCAAAAAATGCCTGGAACTTCGCCGGTTCATCAATGAGTTCAGACAGTTGCGCATCGTCTATATCCAACTCAAAGCCAAACATAGATTCTAACTCTTCACGAAAAGCATCAAGCTCGTGCTGACCAATGTCTTGCTTAGGCAAGGTTGCTTGATAAGCCATAAGCAAGCTAGTGAAGCTATCGCGTATTTCGTGAGTATTGATAGGATTAAACGGGTTCGATTCAATAATACTTATTTCTTCGTCAATCCATTCTAGCAGCGCCTCCCTTTGGCGACCTTTAATGGATTTACGCGGCACAAAAGTCAATAAATGACGCACCCATTGGGCTGAGGCATCACATACGGCCTGCTCTTTTTCAAGTAATTGTGAGGTGAACTCGCGATAAAAACCCTCTAATTTTGTTTGATAGCGTTTATTTCTTAATTGCTTTTTTTCGTAGTCTTTCCACAATTTTTCGAGTATTTGCGAGCGGTTACGTGATTGACTTGAAGCCGAAGTATTGATGATGTTCATTAATGACATAAATATTTTCTTTTGATGAAATGTTTACAAACCCGAGTGACCCAAAGTACAAAACTCGCATACCAAAATAGCGAAAAACGTGACGACATCCTTAGCAAAGCGACGTTAGAAGAACGCTAGAGCGCTTCGCAGCTAGAGTCTAAAGCCAGCTTGTGAGTATCCTAGATTCTCGCGACTAAAGGCCGTCCTCGATTCTCACTGCCGCAAGCAATTACTTATAAACCAAGCAATGATTGATCAGTTGATTCTGTATGCTTTGTCGTTGGTTCAAAAAAAGTAGCACAGTAACAAGAGACTCATCATTAATGTAGCTAACCTCGTACAGTATTCTAAAATCCTCTTTTATCGCGTGCCTTACTTGAGTAATGCCAAGTTCAACTAACTCTTGACATAATGCATGGCTCAAAGGATTTTGCGTCACAGATGCTTCAAATGCCTCAATAACTGCCTCAACTCTCTCAATAATAGTGATCTCGTCATGCCATTGGGAATAGTGAGATATAGCACTATCTACGGTATCTTCAAATGTCTTGGTATATTCAAGTTTTACCACAGACATACTACTTATTATCCTTTAAAGCCATTTTACGACCCGCCAAGCGTTCCTTGAATGCATTTGATGACATAGTGCGGCCATTTTGTTGATCGCTTTTTGCAAAACTGACTAGCTTGAGTAAAGCTATCGCCTCATCACGTCGATTTCTATCCGCTACCGACTCGATAACGTAAGCAGGTACACCATTTTGAGTAATAATCATCGGTTCATCGAGGGTTAAGCTCGCGGCATTTTTCTTCAAAAAACTGATTGTTTCTATGTTCATAGGTTGATGCCTAGTTGATTAATTGAAAATAAGAAAACCCATTCACTAAGCCAAAATCATATCATGCGATAGATTAAAGACCAAAAAAAGACTAAAAAAAGACTAAAGACATCAAAACGCTTAACGCCGTGCTGACGGTTGACAGATTACGAATTACGGAACGCTCCAAGCTCAACTCACCGTCAGGGCACAGCCCGTTCCGTAACCTGTAATCGCAAAAAGCGGCATTCCTAGCCCCTAGCAGCGAGCTTGCGAGCGTCCTAGCAGTTGCGCAGCAACGTCCTAAATTCTCGCGCCACGCAGTGACGTTCCGTAGCCGCAAAGCGGCGTAGAAGCTAGAGCGAGCTTGCGAGCGTCCTAGGGCCGAAGGCCTCCTAGCAGCAGCGCTTTTTGCTGCGTTCTAGCAGTTGCGAAGCAACGCCCTAGAGTCTTGCGGCCGAAGGCCGTCCTAAATTCTCGCTCCTCGCTTATGCCGCTTTGACTGCCTGAGCGATATATTCAGCTTGTTGTTGGGTCAAGGCAATGTCCGTGGATTCAACCATCACTCTCATTAAGGGTTCAGTACCCGATTTACGCAATAATACTCGCCCCTTATCCCCTAAAACTTCCTCAGCGATTACCACCGCTTGCTTAACACTGTCTAAAGCCAAAATGCTGTCGGCACTGCCTGATGATAAACGTACATTAATAAGTACTTGCGGCAACTTGGTCATGCCCGCTTTAATATCGGCTAAACGTTTGCCTGACTCTAAAATAGCTTTAAGTATCTGTAGAGACGCCACAATACCATCACCCGTTGAAGCGTGCTTTAAACTCAAAATATGCCCAGAACCTTCGCCGCCCAGTTGCCAACCCGTTTCTTTAAGCTGCTCAACCACATAACGATCGCCCACCTTTGCACGTACAAAGGGAATGTCCATTTGCTTAAGGGCCAGTTCTAAACCAAGGTTTGACATTAAAGTACCAACCACACCGCCGACCATTTCACCTTTTTGGAACGCAGCTTGTGCCAGAATAAATAAAATTTCATCACCATCAACCACATGGCCATTATGGTCAACAAACATCACCCTATCCGCATCGCCATCTAATGCAATACCTAAATCGGCCTCATGCACCATCACGGCGGTTTGCAAACTATCTAAATGTGTTGCACCGCAATGGTCATTAATATTTACCCCATTAGGTTTGTCATTAATGCTAATCACCTCAGCCCCTAACTCACGGTACACATTCGGCGCGATATGGTAAGCGGCGCCATGGGCGCTATCGACAACAATCTTCAACCCCGTCAAACTTAAGTGATTCGGGAAGGTTCCCTTACAAAACTCAATATAACGACCGGCAGCATCATCAATGCGACGCACTTTACCCAGTTTTTCAGAAGCCACACACTGCATCGCATTATGCTGCAGTGCCTGCTCTAACAAGGCTTCAATTTCAAGCTCCTGCGCATCATTTAACTTAGTGCCAGCGTTTGAAAAAAACTTAATCCCATTGTCGTAATAAGGATTGTGGGAGGCACTGATCACCACCCCCGCATCGGCGCGAAACGTCGACGCCAAATACGCCACCGCAGGTGTTGGCATAGGGCCAATCAACGCCACATTCACACCCGCCGCCGAAAAGCCCGCCTCCATTGCCGACTCAAGCATATAGCCACTAATACGGGTATCTTTACCAATCAACACTTCTTTAGTGCCAGTGGACGCCAGCACAGTGCCAGCCGCCCAACCTAACTTCATCGCAAAATCAGGCGTTATAGGGAATGTACCCACCTTGCCACGCACACCATCGGTACCAAAATACTTCCTAGACATACTGCATCCTTAAAAACAGTTATAAACAAAAAAAGCCAAATCAAACCTGATTTGGCTTTTTAAAAATGACTTAAACTAAGAAACCAAATTAACTACTTTAGCTTTAACATCAATAGGTTTAGACGATTTCTTTTGTTGCCAGACTAAATCGCAAATACCATCTGTTGGTGCAAACCCCGTCGGGGCCGAGAGCAAAATTTCACGGATCGCCTCATGGTTAAACTCATGGCAAGCTTTATCTAAACGATTAAGAATTAACTCTAATTCAGCCCATGGCAGGCAAATTTCATTCGCAGTCATAATCCGCTCATGGTCTGTACCTGTCACATCATCGCCAATCAGTAACTCTTCATACAATTTTTCACCGGGGCGAAGGCCAGTAAATTCAATTGCGATATCACCGTTGGGATTTGCTTCATCCTTCACATCAAAACCACTGAGACGGATCATTTTAGCCGCCAGATCAACAATTTTGACTGACTTGCCCATATCAAGCACAAACACATCGCCACCCTTACCCATTGCCCCTGCTTGAATAACCAGCTGGGATGCTTCGGGAATGGTCATAAAAAAGCGGGTGATTTCAGGATGAGTTACAGTAACAGGGCCACCATTAGCAATCTGTTTACGGAACAAAGGCACAACTGAGCCTGAAGATCCCAGCACATTACCAAAACGTACCATACAAAAACGTGTTTGATGCGACTCTTTAGATAGCGCCTGCAATGCCAGTTCGGCCATACGTTTAGTGGTACCCATAATATTAGTGGGGCGCACGGCTTTATCGGTAGAAACCAAAACAAAGGTTTCAACTTTTGCTGCAATGGCGGCTCTAGCTGTATACAAGGTACCAAATACGTTGTTGCGAACACCTTCAACCACATTATGCTCAACCAAAGGCACGTGTTTGTAGGCTGCTGCATGGTAAACAGTTTGTACATTAAAGGCTTGCATTACCGCTTGTACACGATTTTCACGTTGTACAGAACCCATAATAGGTAAGATTCTCACATCAATCCCCAAATCATGGGCAGTAGCACAGAGCTCACGTTCAATAGAGTACAAAGCAAATTCTGATAGCTCAAATAGCACTAACTTTTTAGGTGACTGTTTTAAAATCTGCCGGCATAATTCAGAGCCAATCGAGCCCCCTGCCCCTGTCACCATCACCACTTTATTTTTGATGTTAGCGGACAATAGGTTTTGTCTAGGTGCAACAGAATCACGGCCCAGTAAATCTTCGATTTCTACTTCTTTTACATCACTAAATAATTTATCCCCACTAACAAGATCTGCCATAGCGGGTAAGGTCATCACTTTTACAGTAAGTGGCTCAAGCTGATTAATAATTTCTTGCCTACGTGAACGCGAAGCACTCGGCATAGCAAGCAATACACGGGTAGTCGCTTTCTGCTTGATTAACTTACGTAGCTCTTGCGGCGCATGTACATGTAGGCCTTGAATTACCGTACCTTGCAAAGTTTCATCGTCATCTACAAAGGCAATTGGATGATATTCATGGCTTTGCGCAAGGGCAATGGCAGTTTGACGACCACTGACACCTGCACCATAGATCACTACAGGTTCACCACGGCGATTCATTCCGGCACCCACCAGTGAACGCATCAGCGATCTAGCCCCTCCCACAAACACCAAAGCAAAGGCGGCATAAATAAAAGGCACAGTACGAGGTAAATCGACCTCACCGTAATAGGCAAGTAAAACCAATACAACGGTAGACGCCAGAACCCCTGCAACTATTGCGGTAAAAGCTTGTGAACCGATATAACGCAGCACTGCTCGATAAAGCCCCAGCCTTACATAGGCGGCGATACTGATAGGAATAGTTAACGCGATTAGCCCCCAGTATTGGGCTTTAAGTAAGACCTCAGCCGAATCCAAACGCACAAGTAATGCAAACCAAAAAGCAAATAGCAAAAACACAGAGTCTACAGCAACACTGACTAAACGCTTTTGCGAACGTTTTAACGAGAATAAAAATTGCAAAAATTCCATCTTTTGCTCCAACTTATTTAAGAAAGTCATAAATTTAGTAACAGCTTATGCATTGATAACAGGCATCAAGTCTTTCGAGCAAGTGAGTATACATGAGATAACGAGTTACAGCTAAACCCAAATGCAATAACTAACTTGGCTTAACAGCATCACCACTACCACTACCCGTAGCAGTCATAAGGATATATTTAAAATAACGGCTTAAAGTTAAGGTATCGATCATTTTCTTGTCCGTCTGAGCTAGCAGCTTAGGTGTAGACATATCAATATTTTGTACTTGCGCTAAACCCGTCACCCCAGGCAAAACATTGTAAATGCCTAACGCATCACGCTCAGCAATCAACTCTTCTTGGTTAAATAAGTTGGGCCGAGGGCCAACCAAACTCATCTCACCTTTTAGTACATTAATTAATTGTGGCAACTCATCAATTTTCGTTTTTCGCAAAAAACTGCCAAACTTAGTAATGGCTGCATTACTTGCAAGATGACTAGCAACCGATGCGGTATCTTTACTCATTGTACGAAACTTAACCAAATTAAATGGCTTTTTATGCTTACCGACACGAGTTTGGATAAAAATCGGTGAGCCAGTATCAAACAGACCAATAATGGTAACGATGAGCAATATTGGCCATAGCAATAACAGTCCAAAGAAGGCTGCGAGAAAATCAATTAAACGAATCATGTTATACCATCATTTAG
Organism: Shewanella sp. GD04112; assembly: GCF_029835735.1. Lineage (NCBI taxonomy): Bacteria > Pseudomonadati > Pseudomonadota > Gammaproteobacteria > Alteromonadales > Shewanellaceae > Shewanella > Shewanella sp. GD04112. Next base: position 1,555,391 of record NZ_JAOEAL010000001.1, on the reverse strand, counting down.
TTTTTGCTTGAAGAAAAGCTTGCGCTGTTTGTTTGAAGCCTTCTTGCAGAGTCTGAGGTGGCTTCCAACCCAAAGTTTGTTTCGTGTGGGAGATATCAACCTGTAATGAACCTGTTAACCTATCCACCACATCTGATTTGTTAAATAGTTTACCCGCTAATTTATAACACCAAATGGGGATCGGGAGTTGCATTGAAGGCTTATCTAGTGCCTTTGCCATTTCATGAACCATTTCAGAAGTCGAAACATCATGGTCATCAGAAACAAGGAATACTTGATTAGCCGCTTTAGGATGGTCAATGCAGGTAATGATTAAATCAACAAGATTGGTAACAGACACCAAACTACGTTTATTTTGAGTAATACAACCAAATGGCAGCGGAATTCCTTTAGAAACCAAGTTCATCAATGATGCAAAATTTGCTTTTACACCGGGTCCATAAACTAAAGTAGGACGAATGATGACAAGTTCTAAACCTGTTTCTTTGGATAACTCAATCAAATGATGCTCTGCTTCAGATTTAGAAACGCCATATGGATCTTGTGGACTTCTAATATCACTGTAGGTAAAAGACTTACCGAGTTCAGTACTTTCCCCATTAACCTTAATACTGCTAACAAAAATGAAGCGTTTTATTCCAGCATTTACTGCCTGTTTAGCAAGATTCAACGTACCTTCAGTATTTACTTCTCGATATAACAACAATGGGTTAGATTCATCATCTTGCATCAGATGGACTCGGGCGGCACAATGGATAACTACACTAATATCCTTAAAGGCAAGAGAGTAATCAGTATCAGATGTAATAGGTCCACATATTTGTTCTATACTTAGATTACGACTATTCCCTAATGCTGAAAGTGAACGTCTGCCATAAGTACGAATCGCGACCTCTTTCTCTTCCAACAATTTAAATAAAACTGCACTTCCGACAAAACCTGTAGCTCCGGTTAATAAAATCATAAAAGTCCAAAACTATTAAAATAAATTCAGTAAAAGTACCAAAGATAATGCGAAGCGATCACGCATTCTTCTTCTAAGTTTGTTTATATGTAACAACAAATATAAATTTCCGATATATCCATTATTCAAACCACATTTAACAATAGGTTCACTTTGAATATTTAAATACTCTGCAATTTTTACAGATTGTTTTCGATACCAATTACTTTTTATCAATTTAAGGCGCTTTAAAGCAGAAGCCAAATTATTATTAGTCCCGACTTGATTATTCGCATGCTGACGATAAAGCATCATAGGTTGCGGATCAATATACCAGTTATAACCATTTTTTCGTGCGAAAGCATAAAAAAGCCAGTCATGCAAAGCGATATCTTTACCTATCTGCTCGTAATTCTGAATTAACCAGGACCTGAAATTAACTGCAACGTCGTTCTTAAAAACATAAGTACAACCAGGACCAGCGGCTTCAAACAAAAAGTCCCATTCGCGTTGTGATTGAGCTTTATCAATTAAAACATTATATCCATTTTCCCAAAAAGCAGTAACGTTTGCAGAATAACAATCATAAAACTGAAGTTTCTCAATACCTTTGATTAACTTATCATTCGGCCAAATATCATCTTGGTCACTAAAAGAAATATAATCATAAAAACTAAGTTCAACATCCTTTAATAACCGATAAAAATTTCTACCAGCCCCCCCGAAACGAATATGACTAGACAAAATTTTGACATTCAAATGATGACCATATCTATCAAGTAAATATTCATAAGTTCCGTCACTTGAAACATCAACGCTAATATAAACAGTCAAACAAACACTTTTTTGAGAAAGAATTGAAGTTAACTGTTCATCAATCCAGTTAACTCCATTAAAAGCAGCCAACAAAACAGCACAAGTTGGCATATTATCCACAGTATTAATAGACATCAGCTTTCACTTTTCATATAAAGAAATCAACAATCAGAGCTAGCGAATGATTTAATAATCTCTAATTTTTTATAGGTATTTATTTCATCTGGTTCAATATATGCGCCTTCGGACCATTCATTCCAAGCATTTATAAAGAGAATCTTATTTTTGAAGTTTTTTTGACCATCAACAACCGTGTCAATTGCACACTTAAATTGTGGAATAGAAACATTGGAGAATAAAGTGGCTTTATCTCCATATCTTGCAGTATTATCCCAATCGGGGAAAACTATCTGATAACATTCCTTACCATAACAATTATAATCATCTTTATTTTTTAAACTATTTATATAATCAGAATAAGAATATATTCGGTAACTTTTGTTACTGACAAATCTAGTTAAGATACTCTGCATGCTTTCGGGTAATTTCCGAGCAAAAGATTCTAAATATTTAGTAAGTTTTGAACGTGAAGCCAAATACTTATTTATTGCGAATCTTGGTTGAAAATTAATAACAGATTCGAATTTATTGTAGATTTTTTGCGATCCAGATAAGATATAAGCTCTCATAGCAATAAAGTGTATACCAGAAAACCCTTCTTGAATTGCACGAGTATTAAAATAATCTAGCATATCATCTAAATTTGGAATAATTTCAGGACGATAAATGCAGAAAATTGGCTTTCCATCAATTTTTGTATACCTCGAGTCATTAAAAAATCGCAATAAATATTCAAAGTGATTATTCCACAACACATCTGAACGCTCATAACTATTTTTTACAAGAATTTCACCCGGTTTACCAATCCACTGTCGTGTCCAATTTTCATTAGCCCAAGTAAAGAAAAATTCAAATTGAATATCAGGATTATTAAGTAGATTAGTAACAGGTGCATCAAGCAAAACTTTACCATCAAACCAGTAGTGATAGAAATTAAAACCACTAATTCCAAATGACTTAGCTATACTACACTGTTTTTCAATAGTCTGCGGTAGAGATTGATCAAGATGACCATATAGAGGTCTTCTTGGTTGAAAATGATCTTGGAATAAAGGTTTAGCGCTTTTTACCAACTCCCAGTCAGTAAAACCGTCTCCCCACCATTTATCATTTTCAGGAATCGAATATAACTGAGGGAAATAAAGAGGAAAAATTTTGTAACAACTCATTGGTAGCTCACTTGAAATATTTAAACAAATTGATAAACTCTTTATACTTAAGAGATAACTTCAAGGAAAGTAAAAAAATATAAACTCTTAAAAGCATAGATTTAAAATTACTCTTACTATAATGGTCCACCCAAAAATTTATAACTTTAGACAAAGAGCTCAAATATATTTTTTTATCACTTGAAGGATGAAATGATAAGTCATGTTCTAAAAACAAATCCATAACCCAAAAATTATAATTATTTTTATTAAAATAATCAAAAAGCACTGTGTCAGTTCCGTAAAAAGAACTGTACATAGGATATGAAAAACTGTCCAACAACTCCGATTTTTTAATAATAATACCACTATTAATTGCAGATAAGCCTCTTGCTCTCCCCGATGTGTACGAGTTAATTGGTCGAGAAAAAACAAAATAACTTTTATACGGACTTATTAAGTTACCTGAAACATTAACCTTTGGCAAAAAAACGATATTGGGCTCTAAAAGGTTTTTAATCGCATCATTGAAAAAATTGGCAATGAAATTACAGGGCAAGTCTGTATCATCATCTAGAATTAAAATATAATGACCATTTATTACATCTTTGAATTGTGAAGAATAAATTTCACTTAGTGGTAAATTTCTATTATCATGCTTATAATTAACAGAAAACATATTTTTTAACAATCTAAGTTCATCTTCAGAAATACAAGGATCACTAGAATTATCAAATAAGTTTAAAACTAAATTACACTCACCTTGTTCACGTCCAAAGTTTTGACGCAACAAAGATGTTAACGTACTGCTCTCAAAAAAATTTTTGTTATATATTACAACCACAACTGTCAAATTAATATTACACATGAACCCACCAAATTTTTAAAGCTAAAACCTATCATGTAAGTCTAATAAAATATGTAACCAAGAAGACGATAGTTATAATAGACTGAAGAAATAATGAATACTGATGACATTAAGTAAAAACAAAAAACTGAGTAATACCTTCTTAAATTAGCAATCATAAATATTGAAAAAAATATTGCCATATCAATAAACCTAAAAGATAAATCGGGCAATGACCTTAATCCAATAGCAAATATCAACAATGAAATAACACAGAAATAAATAATAAAATCAAACCGCGTAATTTTATATAGTTTTAATGAAAACAATAAAAGGATTATATATAGTACAACAATTCTAAATGAGAACATGTTAACACCTTCATTCATATGAGAGCTTGCATTAACATATATCATCACTTTATCAAAAATATAATTAGAAAAAGAGAAACTAAGCAGATTTAAAAAATCTAAAAAGAAAATAGAAATTGAAAAAAATCCAATAAAAAAACAAATCGCCAACCCTCTATTTCTCTCAACCAACTTAGCTGAATAAAAGAATAGTACGAACAATATTGCAGAAGTGTGAAAAAACAAAGCAAGAAAGAAACAAATGATAGATTTTAATTTATTATTATAGCTAAGGACTACCCCTAGCAATAAAAAGGATAATGCCAGAGCAATCCTAATCTGAATAAATTCATGCAATATTAAAAGAGAACATAAGTACATTAATAAAATTAAATACTTATACTCAAACAATCTAAAACATAAGAACTTAATATACAAAGCAGTAAATACATAAAAGAGAATAACCCAACGAAACGAATCACTAAAAAGTAAGACTAATCGTGACAAGAATACATAACTAAACTCAACAAGAATTATCGAGTCTAATTTTACACTTTCGAAGTACTCTTTATAGGTCATCATATCGGGCAATAAATCAATAGGCTTTAATGCTCCAAAAAGAGTAAATATGCATAGTAAGAGAAATGTATAAAACTTATAAGCATTTATCATAAGTTAAATAACCATCATAGCAAACTTACATGTGGAGTAAAATTTTATGAAACTTATCACCTACAATACTCCACGAAGAATCTTTAACTAATTGATAGTTTGAGGCTAACTCATTTATTATATCAGACTGACTTAATTCGAAACATTGTTCAATCTTCTTCGCTAGTTCCTCTTTATCAAAACTCTTTAAACTCAAGATACTTTCACCATTAACAAGTGGTGCATAGTTTGAGATAACGAGACAATTTGATGCAATAGCCTCTGCGCATGGATAATGAAATGCACCATCCTCAATCAAACCTGTCGCAATAATGATGTCATTTAATCTATAAAAATCAGCTAACTGTTCATCGTTATGGATTTCATAAAAATTGAAACTTTCAATTTTGTTCATCCAATTAACATCCATATATACAGCAATATTTAAACTAAAATCAAACCTATTATTTAAATAAAACTTAGATAACACATCAATTATCTCTCGACTTCCTTTATAAGGCTCTCTCCTTCCTATAAAACCAATTTTCAATTTTTTAGTGTCTATTTCCTTATTAATAGATTTAAATAAATCAAGATCTATACCAGGAGGAATCACTTCAATGTAATTATTAATATAACTTGGCAATAATAATTTTGAGTTTACTATTTTTTTTAATGGGAGTAAATAGGAAAAAAAAGCGAGCATTTTAAGTGTATAGCGTTTACTAAAATTAACCTCGTAAGCCTGTATATAGTAAAACTTATTAACTGAACTTTTAAGCAAAGCAACTATATAAGCAGTTAAATGATAATTTGCAATAGCGACATCCGCATTTACAGCACGAGATTTACATAGCAAATAATACATATTAAAAAAGAAATTTAAAAATTTGAATCTTGTTCTCTTAACTTTAGATTTCAAAATTACAATTTTTGAATCTAACGGATAATAAGGCAAGCAATTACTTTCTGGAGCAACAATATATACATCCTCTCCTTTGTCAACTAATGCATTTGCAAGTTTTGCGAGAACTCGTTCACCACCAGACCGCCCCATCCCCATCATTGGAATAACAACTTTCACTTTGAAACCTCTAATCTGTAGCTTATTCAGACACTATTCAAGTAACATACTATAATGTAAGTAAAACGCCACGAAATATTTATAACCGATCATATACAATCTAAATAGCCACATGGTAACACCAAAAAAATACTATGGGCTATTTAATTAACCACGTCTAATCAAATTTAAGTAAAACTTGGAAACAAAAAATTACTATACCTTAATATAAAGTTCAAAGAATTAAGTGTGTTTACTTTCAAACAATATTAGTATTCACTAGAGACACATTATAAATTCTAACATTTTAAATGAAGTCTTTTTAAAAGAAATAACGCCACAAAAAAATATAACAAATAGTTCGCAGCGTACGCAATGCAAGCACCTTGCAAACCATATTTAGCTATAAAATAATAAGAAAATAAAACAAACAAAACAGAAAATAAAATCTCAGTAATTATAAACCACCGAAAACAACCCTTGGCCAATATAGGATAAGCATAAAGCCAACTAGTTATTTTTATTACATCGCCAGTTAATTGAATGGCGAATAACTCACGGGCAGAACGAAATTCATCAGTAAATAATAAGGTAATAGCCACATCCCGTAAAAAATACACCCCAAGCGCCATAACAGCTACAATCGGGATAATTACCCTTGCAGTTTTATTAATTTCACTGACAATTGCTTCAACACCGCTAAGTGATGCTAAGCGTGGCAAATAATAGGTGCCAAGCGCCATGGTGATCATCCCCAAATAGACTTCAGAGATTTTATATACCGCTTGCCATTGGCCTGTGGCATCCCAACCAACTTGGTCAATTAAAATATTTCTCACCAAGATTAACGACATAGGCATAGTCAAGGCACTGGTGATTGCCATCAGCATATAGCCGCCAATGTCTTTACGGGCTTTGGACTCTACCGCCCCCCACCAATAACACAATTTAAACCAAGGCTGGCGCAGGTTAGCGATTAACATAACCACGCCAATCAAGGCTGCTTGTATCGCAGCGGCTAACAGTGCGCCCTCAATATTGTGCAGAGAGATCATGGCCAACATCACGCCGCCAGAAACTAGCGACGAGATCATCCCAAGACAGACATAACGGCGGTATAACTGTTGACCATTAATCACCGAATTAAATAAGGTGCCAATTGCAGCAAAGGGCAATACACAGACTGTCGCCACCACCACCCAAGCTAAGCTCGAATCTTTAAATAAACTACTGGCAATAGGCTTGGCTAATAATACGCCAAAGGGAATTGTAATAGCCGAGATGATTAGCACCCATTGCATCGCTGCGCGCCACCAAGGTGCGCAAGCGTCAAACCCTTGTTCCTTATTTTCAGCGGTAAAACGCACCACACCGCTACCAGCGGGCGCATTAATAATTCCGTTCAAGCTACCTACTAAGCTTTGTACTTGCCCAAGCATCGCCAAACCAGTAGGGCCAGTATAAATAGCAACCACTTTAGCAATCACAAAACCCATCAACATACGTAGCAAAGTTAATAACGCTGTCATGGCAGTGACTTTAAGCAAACGCTTCATCGAGCAAACTCATTCATCGCTTCAATAACTTTAGCGATATCTTCAGCATTCATGGTTGGGTCAAGCGGAATAGAAAGCACTTGCTGATGTATTAACTCAGTTAGCGGTAGTTGTAAATCAGCATAATGACCATAAGCCTGCTGTTTATGTGGCGGAATAGGGTAATGAATTAAAGTTTGAATTCCCTTATCAGACAAATACTGTTGTAATGCTTCACGGTTTTCACAGCGCACCACAAAAAGATGCCACACATGTGCGAGTTCCTCATTCACACACGGTAGCGTTATTAGTAGATTACTAATCTCATCACGATATGCTTTAGCAATATTCTGTCGACGCAAGGTTTCAGCTTCTAAATGCCGTAGTTTAACTCGCAACATTGCAGCTTGAATTTCATCAAGACGGCTATTTACCCCCTGATAGAGGTTTTCATATTTTTTATGGGAACCATAGTTGCGTAGTGCTTTGAGGGTTTGTGCCAGTTCATCGTCATTTGTAGTGATAGCACCTGCATCGCCAAGGGCACCAAGATTTTTTCCCGGATAAAAACTAAAACCAGCGGCATCCCCCCAGTTACCAGCACGCTTACCATTAATTTCAGCGCCATGGGCTTGGGCACAATCTTCCAATACCAGTAGGTTATGAGCATTAGCAATCGCCATAATTTCTGGCATTGGCGACAATTGACCATAAAGATGCACTGGTAAGATCGCTTTTGTCTTTGGGGTAATGGCAGCGACTAGTGTTTCGGGGTCGAGATTATAACTACCTAGATTTGGTTCTACCAATACTGGCACGAGATCATTTTCAGTTATTGCCAACACAGAAGCTATATAGGTATTTGCCTGTACAATGACCTCATCACCAGCACTTAATTTCCCCAGCTCTTTCCATGCACGCAAAGTAAGAATAAGTGCATCGAGTCCATTGGCCACACCTATCGAATGTTTAGTGCCGCAGTACGCGGCAAATTCAGCTTCAAATTGGGTAAGCTCATTGCCCATGATATACCAACCAGAGTCGATCACCCGTGCACAAGCATCTTTCAGTTCTTGCTGGTATTGGTTATTAATGGCTTTTAAATCAAGAAAGTTGATCATATTACTGCTCTATAAATTTAATAATTTTGGCTGGATTACCGACTACCACAGCATACGCAGGCACATCTTTAGTCACCACAGAACCAGCCCCCACCATTGCATGCTTGCCAATCGTGATGCCGGGTAATAAAGTGGCATTTGCACCTATAGAGGCATGGTCCTCAATGGTTATTCTAGAAAATGTATCAGGGTAAACTTTAGAACGAGGCATTTTATCGTTGGTAAAAGTCGCACAAGGACCTATAAAGACATTATTTCCAATGGTGGTACCATCCCAAATATATACGCCAGATTTAACGGTTACGTTATCTCCTAGCACCACATCGTTTTCAATCAAGGTATGGGCACAAATATTACAATCACGACCAATAGTGGCATCTTGTAGCACAACTGCGAACTGCCACACACGAGTACCTTCACCGATTTTGCAACTTTGTACATCACTTAGCTGATGAATAAACATGGGAATTTACTGCCTCAATAAATTTTGAATATTCGCGAATGTAGTCCGATTCATCATAAACTTGGTCAGCCAGCACCATCAAAACGCAGTCTTCAGAAAAATCGTACATCTCGTGCCACTGCATGGCATCAATTAGCAAGCCTTTGTTTGGCGTTGCCAAGATCACATCTTGTTTGTCTTTACCATCGTCCATTACAAAGCGGCAAGAGCCTTTTAAACAAATCGCGATTTGTTTAAGTGCTTTGTGAGCATGAAAGCCGCGAGCGACGCCCGGTTTGGTTGCAAAAAGATAATATACCCTTTTAATTTCAAACGGTATTTGGTTATTAGCCTCTAGGGCAATTAATGAACCACGTTCATCACCAAGAGTATTGAAGTCAATTATATTGACAAGCATAATATAATTCTCACTTTAGATTTATAAACATCGGTGCTTGTCGATCTTTTTCTGAAAGCAAAACACTTTCAATGGGCCATTCAATTTTTAACTCAGGATCATTCCACGCAATCGCACCTTCACTCTCACGATGATAATAATCAGTAGTCTTATACAAAAACTCTGCAGTGTCGCTCAAGGTGACAAATCCATGTGCAAATCCCGAAGGAATCCATAATTGTTTCTTGTTTTCAGCCGATAAATAGACACCAACCCATTGTCCAAATGTTGGTGAATTTTTGCGTATATCCACGGCAACATCAAATACCTCCCCCACCACACAACGGACTAATTTACCTTGTTCGTGTGGGGAAAGTTGGTAATGTAAACCTCGTAATACTCCCTTGCTCGATTTAGAGTGATTGTCCTGCACAAATTTAACAGGATAACCAACAGCAGATTCGAATAACTGCTGATTGAAACTTTCAAAGAAGAAACCTCTTTCATCACCAAATACTTTAGGCTCGATGATTTTTACATCTGGGATTATTGTATCAATAATTTTCATGTTATTCATTAGTTGCGATTAGTAATTAGTGTAATATGCAATTACAGTATCATTCATGCATAATTATTCAGATTATTTAAAGCTGCTTGCCAGTCGCAGGGTTTAATACCAAAGCTTTGCTCTATTTTGCGACAATCCAGTTTCGAGTTTGCAGGACGTTTAGCTGGAGTAGGATATTGATCTGAAGTAATGCCATTAACCAAGACGTCTTTATTAAGCACATCTTGCTTTTTTGCTTTGGCGAAAATCTCCATGGCAAATTGATGCCAGCTAACATGTGGCAGGCCAGCAAAATGATAAATCCCATAGTGGTTATTGCCCATGTGCAACGCTTTAGCCATTAGGATAAGCGCATTGGCAATATCACCGGCATAGGTTGGACCGCCAAATTGGTCTGCGACCACACCGAGTTCATCACGGGTTTGGGCTAGTCGCAGCATGGTTTTAACGAAGTTATTGCCGGTTTCACAAAACACCCAAGCGGTTCGCAATATGATATGGCGTGGGCAAGCGGCTGCAACAGCAAGTTCGCCCGCCAGTTTACTTTGGCCATATACCCCTTGAGGCGCAACAACATCGGTCTCTACATACTCACCGACTTTATCGCCTGCAAACACATAGTCGGTGGATATATGCAATATTATGGCACCAACACGGTTAGCCGCTTGGGCTAAAAACTGTGGGCCATCGCGGTTAATGGCGTAGGATAGCTCAACTTCCTGTTCCGCTTTATCTACAGCCGTATGCGCCGCCGCATTAATAATTGCATTTGGCCTAAATTCACTAACAAGTTTGTTTACTGCATCAGGATCAGTAATATCCAGCTGATCGCGACCTACCGCTAAAAACTCAATCTCGGGCATCTGGTTTAAGATTTTGACTAGGCAGCTACCCACTTGGCCATTAGTTCCAGTAATAAGGATTTTCATTTCTTATCTGCCAAATGTGCCAAATACAGCCCATAGTCATTCTTCAGCATGGGTTTCGCGAGTTCTTTGAGTTCGTCAACAGTTAACCAGCCATTGCGATAGGCGATTTCTTCTAAACACGCTACCTTTAACCCTTGAACATGCTCAATAGTTTGCACAAAAGAGGATGCTTCATGCAGGCTCTCGTGTGTTCCGGTGTCTAACCATGCAAAACCACGCCCGAGTAGCTCAACATTTAACTCACCCGCATTTAAGTACATGTCATTAAGGGTGGTGATCTCAAGCTCGCCGCGATGTGACGGTTTAACCTCTTTTGCCAGTTCAACCACCTTGTTATCGTAAAAATAAAGGCCCGTGACTGCGTAATTAGACTTAGGCTTTGTTGGCTTTTCTTCAATAGAAATAGCCTTCATATCAGCATCGAATTCAACAACACCAAAACGTTCGGGATCTTTCACTTGATACCCAAAAACAGTAGCGCCTGACGGACGACCTGCAATATTTTTAAGTGTCTTGGAAAATGATTGACCATAAAAAATATTGTCACCAAGCACTAAGCAAACATTCGAATCGCCGATAAATTCTTCACCGATGATAAAAGCCTGCGCTAAACCATCGGGACTGGGTTGTACTGCATATTGCAAACGGATCCCAAAATCTGAACCATCACCCAATAGGCGTTTAAAGCTATCGTTATCTTCTGGGGTAGTAATAATCAATATATCCCGAATCCCAGCTAACATAAGCGTGGATAAAGGATAGTAAATCATAGGTTTATCATAAATTGGTAATAGTTGTTTAGATACACCACGAGTTAATGGATATAAACGCGTACCTGAACCACCAGCTAAAATAATTCCTTTCATCAAAAAATAAGCTCCTAGATATTTAGGCCCTAGGTTTAAAGAAAAAATAAGGGCGTTAAAACAGAATAGTAAAAGGGATTAGATACCTAAACGCTCACGCTGATAAGTACCATCTTGAACATTCTGGCACCATTCTTGGTTAGCTAAATACCATTCAACTGTTTTACGTAGACCAGTCTCAAAAGTTTCTTGTGGCTGCCAATTAAGCTCAGCACTCATTTTGCTTGCATCAATGGCATAGCGACGATCGTGGCCGGGTCTATCTGTAACATAGGTAATTTGCTCAGCATAAGGCGTGGTTTTAGGCACTAATGAATCTAAGATTCTACAGATGGTTTGTACCACTTCTAAGTTCTGCTTCTCGTTATGACCACCAATATTGTAGGTTTCACCAATTTTGCCCTCAGTAACTACTTTATAAAGTGCGCGAGCATGGTCTTCAACATATAGCCAATCACGGATCTGATCGCCTTTACCATAAATAGGTAATGGCTTGCCTTCGAGGGCATTTAGGATAACCAGCGGGATCAACTTTTCAGGAAAGTGATACGGGCCATAGTTATTGGAACAATTGGTTACAATCGTCGGTAAGCCATAGGTACGTAGCCATGCACGTACTAAATGATCGCTTGATGCTTTAGAAGCAGAATATGGACTGCTTGGGGCATAGGGCGTGCTTTCAGTAAATAAAGGTAGCTCTTGTTTTACTGCTTGGCTTTCTTGCTCATCTGGGTGTGGTAAATCACCATACACTTCATCGGTTGAAATATGATGAAAACGAAAAGCTGATTTACGCTCACCATCAAGTTGCATCCAGTAATGGCGTGCAGCTTCAAGTAGCGTGTAAGTACCCACAATATTAGTTTGAATAAAATCTGCTGGGCCAGTAATTGAACGGTCAACATGTGACTCTGCAGCCAAATGCATAACTGCATCGGGTCGGTGTTGTGAAAAGACTCTATCCAGCTCAGCACGGTCACAAATATCGACTTGCTCAAATGCATAACGCTCACTTGCCGCAACACTTACAAGTGATTCTAAATTGCCAGCATAAGTCAACTTATCAAGGTTAATTACGCTATCTTGAGTATTGCTGATGATATGACGAACGACTGCTGAGCCGATAAAACCAGCGCCGCCAGTAACTAGTATTTTCATTATTTACTACCAATAATTGTTGAACGTAACCATTTTGATGGTCAATGAAGGGGGACAAACACTGAAATTTTTCACTTTTGTACCTCAGCTTTTCAAACCCAGCGGAGACACTTTTATTCATTTTGAGACAGCTTTATCTTTGCTATCCCACGTAAAGCCTAGGTTTTACCGTTTTTCTGAAAACAGTCCCAATAGGCCCTTAAATCTCTAGTTTTGCTCTTTTCTCATAAAATGCCTTACCAGCACCAACATCACACCTAACATACCGCCGAGCATAGTGCCTAGTACGCATATTAGTGCGCGTTTAGGTTTAGCCTTTTCCTCAGGCGCTAATGCGGGATCGATAGTTTTGAATACATATTCATCACGTACTTCGGCAAACATAATCGTTTTAGCCTGCTCTTCGATCAGTTTATAAAGTACGGTTTTGATATCTGCGACATTGGTTAAGGCGATTTGTTGATTTAAAAACTCAGTACTGCGGTGCGCTTCTGCAACATCACGGTCTTTCATCACTTTATTAATATCTTGGATTAACCAAGTGACCCATTGCTGGGAAACGGTTGGGGATAAGTGCTCTACCGAAATAGTCACCATTGCAGTCTCTTTATCTTTATTGACAGCAATCATTTTACTGAATTCTTTATAGGCTTCTTGCATAGATGGCTCAGGTTTAAATGGTGGTTCTACATCGCGCACCCAAGTATTTGTTTGCTCGTTGTATAACTCAGGGTCATAGATAATCTTATCCGTATCCCTATCCCATTTTTTCGCAGCCATTAAATCAGCAAGAATATTATGCTTTTGAATAAACTCACTGGTAAATTGGCGGGATTTTAATACTTCAATCGCAAGCTGGGTTTTATCAGTACCACCTTTACCACCGAGATTAACCCCTGCAAGGCTAGCTAAACCACCAAACTGTGAGGCTAAGGCACTTAAGCCACCGCCCTGCTCCTCTGATGCGGACGCTAACAAAGCCTCGGATTTATAAATATTGGGCTGTAAAATAGCAAAGACTACAGAGGCAATGGCAAAAACAGTAGTTATGGCAATAATGAGCCATTTGCCTTGCCAGATAACCGAGAATAATTCACGAAGGTCGATTTCATCTTCTTGTACTTGCGGAAATCTAGCATCGGATTGATAGGTATTTGGATTTTGAGTAATTTGTGTGTTCATTGGTTCTTCAGATTCTAGATTCTAGTACGCTGCGCGGCGAGAGCGCTGCGCTTCTATAAAGGCAAAAGCTTAAAGCAGAGCGGGCTGCGCCCTTATAGAAAGAGCAGAGCGTCGCTTCGCGACTTCTAGATTCTAAAGCCACGTAGTGGCGTTCTAGAGGCCGAAGGCCGTTGTAGAGCAGTGCTCTTTGCTGCGTTCTTCTTAGCTTTTACTCTTACTTTGCTTTTGTTTGATAATTGCACCTAAGATTTTGGCTAATTCTTTTGCTTCTTGAACCATAAGTAACGCGGGTTCCTTTGCCAAATATCCAACTTCAATACCTATATAAAGTTGGGTGACTAGCTCTCCTAGAGAGCCTTTGGCATAGTACAAAAAGCGAATTTGATCTTTTAGTGTTTCACGCTCTTCACCTTACTCGGTACATCCATGTACCTTACTTCTTCGAGACCGATGCTAAAGTCACATCGTTCAAAAGTTGCTCCTGCACTTTTGTCAGCAATATTTGAAGGGACAGATAATCCTGAACGGGTTATTTGATCTTTAAAACCCCAATTACTTACTGATTCTGTCACTTGATATATTTGACAAGATAATCTCGAAGCTCTTTTCCAAACATCCAGTTGTTCGAATCGCATGAGAGCTCCTTTCAGTCGCGAGAATCGAGGATAAGCAGAGCGTCGCTACGCGACTTCTAGATTCTAGAACCACGCAGTGGCGTCCTAGAAGCCGAAGGCCGTCCTAGATTCTAGTTTCTATATCCCCGATATTGCGGATACTGCAACGGCGGTGTTGTAGATAATGCTCGTTACTTGAGTCCACAACGTTAGATTATCTTTGTATTCGGTATCTAATGGTACAACTATGGTATCACCAGGTTCCATTGAGCTACCGCCAGTAAACCACATTGAAGATTCAGGCATTTGTACCGCGCCATCGGCTTTTAATATGTAAGTACGTGATTCGTCAGCACGTTTACGTGGACCGCCGGATAAGGCTAAATACTGCTCAAAGTTTAAACCGGGTTTAAAGCGATGAGTACTTGGGTGCTGTACTTGACCCATAACAGAAACCGTCTGGTTAGCAGGTGGAATGTAGAGTGCATCTGCATCCTCTAGCATTAAATCGGCACTTTCGATACCTAATTCAATCGCATTGATATCGACAACTAAGCGACCAACCGTTTTAACGTTTTCCAACTGATTTAACATCATTTGTGCGTCGTTATAACCAACGGTAGGCGTGTCTTTGGTCAAGGCTTTTGCCGCAATCTCACGGCGCAATTCATCGGCAAGCTTAGCAAGCTCTTGCTGTTCTTTCTCTTGAATAGATTTGCGCAAAAAGACCGCACTGCGTGGTGCTGCATCACTCGTCATACCACCAGCACGAGCCAGCACTTGTTTTAAAGTTTCGCCGCGCTGGATACTGTAAGTGCCAGGGAATTTAACTTCACCTTTAATGGTGACCCAACGAGTTTCTTGCCAATCTGGCAAAGTACGTACAGTTAAGATGTCACGGCTTTGCAGTTTGATATTGGCCGCCGGATCATTTTGCATAACGCGGTCTAAACTAAGCTGTACATGTTCTACACTGACACCGTTTTGCTCAGACACTTGTTGGCGAGTCAGCTCTGCAGATAGGGTATATGCTCCTTCCTCTAATCCACCGGCTGCGATGAGTAACTCTTTTACATCGGCATTAACTGTTATTGGATACTGGCCAGGAAAGCGCACATTACCATTAATGTTAACTAGCTTCGCTGCATCACCAAAACGGCTTTGCTCTTTTAGCTTTTTGATGATGGGCTTAAGCAGAGCTTCACGGTCAGCATAGTCAAATACGATGACTGAATCACGTGGTTTTAGCTCAAGGTTATAATGTGATTTGGGTTCACCAATCGCGCGACCGAGGTTAATACGCTCGACTTCGATATCGCCACGTTGGTTGATTTCTCTTACCAACAAGCTGTAATCCAAGTCTGCCGAGATGGTTAAATCGCCCCAAATTGAAGGCAATAAATCGGCAACGGTTAGGCCATTTGTCCATTGATATTTACCAGGGCGTATTACAGCACCAGACACCGTAATGGCATTATCAATACGGCTTGAAGCTGAGCGCACATTAAGCAAGTCGCCATTTTTAGCTAACGTACTTAAACCTGAATTTTCGGTTAAATCTACGCTTACCACGGTTTTTACAGCTTCACGACTATAACGTTCGATAGTACTGGCTTTAGGATAAGCACCTGGGTTTAAGCCACTGGCCATGTTAATCACATCAGCCATGGTTTCATTATTTTTAAGTTCGTAAATGGCAGGGCGACGCACTTCGCCAATGACACTCACTGTGCCCCCGGTAGATGGAACAAAGACCACATCACCGGATTGTAATCGCATATCACCCGAAGCATCGCCGCGAAGCAATAAATCATACAAGTCTAAACGGCCAATAGTTTTACCAGAGCGCTTTAATTGGATATCACGCAAGCTACCAATTTCATTCACACCACCCGAAATAAACAAGGCTTGGGTAATAGTGGATAAACTAGATACAGTATAGGATCCTGGCTTGTAAGCGTCACCCGCCACAAAAATCCGAATAGAACGCAACTCACCCATAGTGATATTAGACTCAATGCCTATCATGCTTTGGCTTATCTTTTGCTGTAATAACTCCCGTGTTTCAGCAAAGGTTAAACCTACTAGTGAGATAGGCCCCAAGTTAGGGAATTGCACTGCACCATCACGGCCCACGGTTAACGTGAACTGATTATTTTCTTTACCAAAAAACTGCACATTTAAGGTATCACCTGGGCCCATCATGTATTCAGCAGGCACTGGTACGTCAGAAACGGGAGCAAACGTACTTGGAGAACCCGCAAATAAGTCATAGCCAAAGCGTTTTAGCTGATTTTCTTTCCTATCTTCGATAGCTTCAACTTTAGCTTCCGTTTTGGTTGCCTGGTTAAGTTTATCGTCCTCAGATTGATCGACAACATTGTTTGTCGCCGCACGCGGCGTCACCACTGTTGGGTTTTCAACAACAGTAGCAGTAGTTGAGGCTCCCGTGATCATTGATGGATCAATACCGTATTGGCGAGCTAAACGCTCTTGCTCTGACTTAGGTAATTGTTTGAATTGCTCTATCATCTGCGGAGAGGGCGTAATAGCTTGCGCCTGTGCGCCCATCAATATAGTGGCAGTGATGCCAACTAATATTGCGGTTTTGGGAACCGCTTTGATGTATTTTTTGAATTGTTGTAACACCAGATATCTCCGATTGGGTAAAAATGATGGAAAACATTAAAAACGTTAAAGGCTGATTGGGCTTCGCCAAGCGAGAACAATGTACTTCTCAGTTCTAGACTCTAAAAGCGAACTTACAAGCGTTTCAGAGCGGCGCTTTGAGCTATAACTTTGAGGCCGAAGACCAGCAAAGCAGCGCAGTTCATCGAAACCTGACACGCTACCAATCTGCGTGCCAGACAAGACCTTCTGCATTCTTCGCTTAACGAATGAAACTATCGATTTGATGTCATTCAGACACGCTACCGCCCATGGATTGCGGTCTCCAAAATCCCCTTCGCAACGCGAAAAACCTTATTTTTCAATTGGTCACACTAAGTTTTGCACCAATTTCAAATTCTATTAGAACCTAAATCTAAGTAGAACTTAACTTCAAGCATGGTTAAGGATAGCACTCAGAAAGGATATGATTTATCACATATCCTAATTAAATCATGCGTGTACTCTCTTGCTGCTTAAATGCTGTACAAAATGATACTTATTTATTTCTTTTAAAGGCGCAAAATCCTGCACCAAAACCGAAACATATATTTTACATATTGCGCTATAGAAAATTTAAGCATTGCAACGGGTAACCCGCTATTTTGCGGACAACTAAAGCAAGATACTTAATTTCAAAGCATGCTATAGCCTTACAACAGAATCCTGAGGAACAGTAACGACTTTGCTCTGCCCCATAATATTAAACAACACATGACAGCGCTTGTTCGGGCATTTCTCTTGAAAAATACCTTCTAAGTCCACAAAAGGCCCATCTTTAAAGCGAATTTTTTCCCCGGTTTTTAGTTCTAGTTCGTGGTCTAAAACCGCTTGGGAAGGCGTTAATTCTTTCATGCGAATAGCGTGAATAATACGATCGTCTATAGGCGTCATTTTTTCCTGACAATTGACGATTCGGCTCACGCCGCGAGTAGAGTTGACCTGCTTAACACTGGTTTGGCTTGGGTCGAAATTGATGAACAGATAATTTGGGAATAGAGGTACGCGACAGATCCGCTTCTGCCCGCGTTGAGATTTTTCTTCAGAAACCATCGGTAAGTATGTCTCTAAATTTTGAAGCGCTAAGTTCTGTTGTGCCCTCGCTTCACTTCGAGGTTTACAATACAAAAGGTACCATGCCTTCATCTACTAATCTCACTACCCTATGTTAAGTGACGTCCATTCACGGCTCGCAATCATAGCAAAGTTGTGAATAGGGATGGAAGCAGTTTTTTGGCGCAAAAGGATTGCCGCTCGGTATATGAACAATGATGACTTATATTAGTAAAATCAGCATTAATCGGCCTTTGCCGTAAGTTGCAGATAATCTCACCAGTTAGCAAGCCAAAATTGACTTTAGCCACTTTTAAAGGGTATATAAGGTGGGATTTTAGCGAAATCGTTCAATTTAATGCTATAAAATATTACTTTTATTATAAGAACGTAACAATAACTCATACCAAAGCCGCCGTAATTCAACAAGTTACTCTTGCTTTAAAGCTTTAGTAAACCAACGAATTCACAGTGGATAAATGAGAAGAGCAACAACCATTTTTCTGTGGTGACATCATCCTGTTACAGGGGCGCCACAGGCAATCACGAGCTTAAGGTGGAAACTTCATGAGCGTAGCAAAACCACAAGGGACGATGCTTGGTCATCCCAAGGGCCTGTTCCTTCTATTTACAACAGAACTGTGGGAACGTTTTAGTTATTACGCAATGCGCGCCATTTTGGTGCTGTATTTAGTGGACAAAGTGCAGAGTGAAGGGGGACACGGTTTAGGTTGGACGCAAGCCGATGCGATTTCACTCTATGGTACATTCACTGGCCTAGTTTACTTAACGCCGCTTATCGGTGGCTGGTTAGCAGACACCTTTTTAGGCCAACGCCGCGCGATTATGATTGGCGGTACTTTAATGGCCGCAGGTCAATTTATTCTCGGTACGCCGCACGCTTGGGTACCAGGTATGGAAACCGAAGTTTTCTATGTCGGCTTAGGTACCTTGATCTTAGGTAACGGCCTGTTCAAGCCGAATATCTCTACCATGGTGGGCGATTTGTACGAAGAAGGCGATCATCGCCGTGACGGTGCATTCACCATTTTCTACATGGGGATCAACGTCGGTGCTTTCCTATCGGGTATTATCGTAGGTTCTGTGGTGGCGGCTTATGATGGCAACTTCCAAGCCGGCTTTATCTGTGCCGGTATTGGTATGATCCTGTCATTAATCATCCAACTTGTGTTTGCGCAAAAGTTACTTGGTGATATCGGTAGAACCCCTGCGGCTAAGCTTGAAAAGCAAAAAGCGGCAGAAAAAGGCGAAGTTCGCAAAGAGCCACTCACCAAAGTTGAGCGTGACCGTATTAAAGTCATCATGGTGATGGGCTTATTTACCATCATCTTCTGGGCGGGGTTTGAACAAGCTGGCGGCTTGATGAACCTGTTCACGAATGACTTTACCGACCGTATGATCGGTACTTGGGAAGTTCCAACCACTTGGTTCCAATCCTTAAACGCGATGTTTATCGTGATTTTCGCACCTGTTGTAGCCTCGATTTGGGTACGTTTAGGTAAGAATGAACCGAACTCCCCTGTTAAGTTTGCTTTAGGCTTAGTGTTATTAGCCGTTGGCTTCTTATTCATGATCGGTGCCGTTGTTGAGATGGGTGGCGATGCTTCAGCGAAATCGAGCATGTGGTGGTTAGTCGGTGCTTATTTCTTCCACACCATGGGTGAGCTTTGCTTATCACCAATTGGTTTATCTATGGTGACTAAGCTAGCCCCATTACGTATAGCTTCATTAATGATGGGTTCTTGGTTCCTGTTCGTTGCTGCTGCTAACAAGATTGGTGGCGTAGTGGGTTCATTCATCGGCCACGGCGGTGAAAAAGAAGAACAACTCGCCAATGCAATGGCCATTTTCTCGGGTATCGCGATTACTGCTGCGCTTTCTGGTGTGATCTTATACTTCATGGCCGACAAACTTGTGGATTGGATGCATGGCGCAGAAAGCAAGCATCACAACGAAGCCGAAGCGTTAGAAGATGAAATTGCCGTTACCGGTGAGCATGAAGCGATTAAACGTTAATATGCTTTAGGTTCAATCAATAAAAAACGCTGCCATGGCAGCGTTTTTTATTTGTCGCATAGAAGATTAACTTAAGCCATCGAGCTAATTTCCAATTACATTTCTGGTTAATAGTCGATTTTAGAATCATCGCCAACCTTCACATTCGTTGTCATAGATACGCACAAAGTCACTGTCGTGGCATAGTGAATTTCCCCACAGTTATAGACTTAATTGCATAAAGCCACCCGCTGGTAACTGTGAATCATAAACAAGGCCTTTAAATTGGTTTTCTAAGAGTTGCTGCTTGTGTTCAGGCTCACTGGTCGCAATACAGAGCTGCTCCTGCGGCAATATAGTGCGAAACTGAATGCTCGGTTTCCCCCAATCTAACATCCCCAATTGTAAGCTCTCAGAAAGCGCTAATGGGCTCAAACCTTCATCATTACGCAAATAACACCTCAGCCCCTTACCAGCTTGCGCAATCGCGGCGCGATAGCGTGTTAATTCGATAGCGACATAAATAATATCGACTGTGATATCGAGGCCAGATTTGACTAAACGCTCGTTCAAATAACTTAACATATTGAAGGGCTCGATAATGGTCTTGCTTTGGCCACTACGATAACTTTTGAGCTTTTGGTTAACAAAACTGCGCAGCAATACACAGGCAAAAGCCGCTCTATTATCTTCGGGATAGAGATGGGCCATGTACATGATGAGGTAGTCACTACCCACCATAGTGGAATCAATAAAGTAACTGCTGATATCGCTACTCTTAAACAGACTGTAATCCACCTTGGCTGTGGGATAGCTTATGTTAGAGGCAGGAAATAGCTGCTGCTGAACTTGCTTAGCTGCCTCGACACTTTGTTCTAACAGAACCAAGTTATCCTTAAGCTCTTGATTAGATAAAGCATCAAACTCGGCTTGAGTCACATCATCAGAATGGTGTCGTTGCAACCCCTGTTTTATCGCTTGTTCGATGATAAATAAATCGGGGACGGGTTTAACGAGATAATCACAGGCACCAACACGCAGAGCTTCAACGACATCCGCCATTACGTTATTACCAGAGACCACAATTGAAGGCACCAGCGGCTCTAATTTACTCATTTCCTTGAGCATATCGAGTCCACCGAGTTTAGGCATGCTGAGATCGGCAAGAATGATATCGAAACGTTGTTGCTTAAAAATAGACAGTCCCTGCTCACCATCGCAGGCCTGCACAACTTCGGCACCGCGCCCAATAAGAAATGTGGCGACGATTTGCCTAAAGACCGGGTCGTCTTCGACCCAAAGAATAGAAACATCATTTAACGCCATAAAGATTCCCGAATAACATTCATTGCGATAGCAATAACTCAATCATGACATCGGAAGAATCATTCAATACGGCAAGGGCTTGGCTGCAAAAAAGGATTTACAGCCAAGTACAGCGCATAAGCTTACTCAAGTTCCTGCATGTACTGATCGAGCAACTCATCATCTTCTTGTTTTTGAGGAACATTGCCATCATAGACTTTATAGTCCATGTGTTGTAAGTACGCATCTTTCACAAAGGTATAAGGATCGAGCGCATTATCAACAAGCCTTTCTTGGTCAATCGCCGACGCTCTCGCATGAAGACTCTTAAGTCCCCATTTAACAATGGATTGCCACACTGTTAGCTCAGATAGTGGAAAGTATAGACCATCAACCCAATCCGACGCGAGTTCTCGCACGACATAGGGGCCGGCAAAGGGAGCCATAAAATACGGTCCGTTTGGCACGCCGTAGTAGCCTAGCACTTCGTTAAATTCATCTTGCTTGCGTGGCATCCCCATCATATCGGCCACATCAAATACCCCGAGTAACCCGATTGTGGTGTTCACCGTAAAACGGCCACCTGCATTTGCCGCCCAGCCCCATTTACCCTGTAAGGCGTTGTTAACTAGGCTACTCGGTTCTTCCAAATTTTGTACGAAGTTGTTTATCCCCGTTTTTGCGGGCAATGGCAGATAATCGTTATATCCATGTGCGACAGGACGATAAATATACCGGTCTAAATACAGATAGTTGAAATCCCACATTGCACGGTTAAACCCCTCAAAGGGATCACGCGGGTCATCGTAAGTAATCTTTACTGCTGAAGCCGTATCCTTTGGAGTAGTCTCAGGTACAGTCGCCTCTGCCCCATACACCTTAGGCAGTAATGCAATTCCTAAAAGTACCCCTAGCCATTTCAACTTCATATTGCTCTCTTAAATAAATGTACTGCTTAGATATCGAGTTTTGCTAAAGTGACCAAGGACAAGTGACGATAAAAGATTATTCACCTGAGTGGCATACTCTAGTATGACAGAGAAACTGTCGTTGTTTTTACAAAGCGCATAAGCATACTTGGCAAAACATTTTGGTCAATTGTTAATTTTTCAAAATAGCGTGCCGTTAGATACACCAACAAGGGCCTCACATGGAGTCAATTCCACTTATTAATACCGCTAATGCGCAATTAATCACTCCAGCCTCTTCAAACGATGCCGTGAGCGTACACTCACGTCCCCTTCCAGCTGAAGTGCAAGTCTCCCCCGAGGGCGATAGTATTATTCTAAACGGTACAGAATATAATTTAAAGCTTGTTAATGCACAGCAAAGACAAGCCTTGATTGTGGCGAGTAGTTTCTTAGTGAATCCAATTACCCCAAAAGCCACTGCCAGCACGAGTGCCAATAGCACTGTCGCTAACGCACAATTACTGACGCTAGGCGCGACACTGACCCTAAAATTACCCGAAGCGATAGCGCAACTTGCGCAGCAAAATGGCATCTCCCTGGATAAGCTCTATACCCTAGCGGCTAGGCCGCAGGGATATCCGCTACCCAATGTCACTGTTACAACAAAAGAATTTCAATTTGCCAACGGGACTGTGGTGCCACAGGATCCTGGTACTCGACTCAGCACTGGAGAATATCAAGCTAAAATAAGCCTCTCGCAAGGAAGGCCTATTTTAGTCCTGACCCCAATACTGAGCAAACTTGAAATCCACATTGGCGCGCCAATAAATGAAACTCAACTTCCCATTATTGATAAACAAGCAGCTAATGTGGTCATCACTAAAACTGAGCCTGCTCAGATAATTGCTGCATTTTTACGTAAACTTGAAGGAATTGCACCACAGGCCGAGCCATCAAATGCAGCGAAGCCTAGTACTCAAGCACCTGTGTCCTCGGAGAATAAAGCTGCCAATATGCTAGCTCCTTCTTCCGCAACAGATATGCCAAGCAGCAAAATCAATGTATCGGCCGCTAATCCTCAAACCAGTCTACAAGCCAATACTGAACCTAAGCTGACTGTTGTAAATCAAACGTTAAATACCACGGCGCAATCGCAAGAAACTTCCCAAGCTCAGCAAAAAGCACAAGTGCTTGATGCTAAGACGTTAGAATCCAAGGCCTTTGAATCTAAGCCACTAGAATTAAAACCTTTAGAAGCTAAAACTATGGGATCGGGGGCGAACAATCTCGATAGCAATCGAAATTCACTTTTAGCAGCCAAGGCTCAACAGGATCTCCCCCCTACAAGTTCCACTAAAACTGGCTTAGTCGGTAACGAGTTGCCGCTGAGTCTCAAACCACAGGCGATGGAGGCTCAATTAGGCGAAAAAACAAATAAGTCCACCGAGGCACAAATCAGTGTCAATGAGGTGCTACAGAAAGCTTTTACCAAAGCCGGTGCCTTGCCGTTAGAACAAATGCTCGCGCGCGGCGGAGCAAATCTCGCGGCGGAGTTATTAAAACATTTGCCCCATCTAAGCCCGCCAACATTAGGGCAATTAAGTGAACTGAGCGAATTAAAGGACGCTATGCTTGGGCTCTCAGCCTTAAACCTTGCCGCGCCACAGCTTAGTCAACCCGCCGTGTTTATGAATGCCAATGCGATTACCTCGCTATTTCAACTATTGTTGGGGTTTAGGGCCAATAATGGCAACAATACGGTCAGCCAGAAGCTGGCAGATTACCTAGAGCAATTACAGGCTAAAACAGGTTTATCGACCAATCAGCTTGGACAATTGAGTAAAGCCGGAGGGCTTGAAAGCATGGGCCAACTGGCCTCGAGCTTACACCTTTATCAGCAGGCAAGCGGCGAAAACAACGGCAATCTGGTATGGTTTTTTGCCCTGCCCTATGGGATCAATCAACGGCATGAACAGCTCGAAGGAAAATTTGAACGAGATGCCAATGATGACGAACAACAAAAGCACAAAGGTTGGCATCTGCAATTGAAGTTTAATCTTGCACAGGGGCCGCTGCTAATTTCGGCACGCTTCCATCAGCAAGTGTTAGATATTCAATTTAAAGGTAATAGCCAACAACTGCTCAATCGCGTTGATAATTTTTTAGCTCCCCTAGGTCAAAAATTATCCCAGCTAGGCTTTACGCCAGGGGAGCTTTCAACGCAAATTGCCCAAGTGCCGGCGACACTGCTCCCGGGCGATCATTTTTTAGTGAAAACACGTGCTTAAAATCGAGAACGAATGATGAATGAAGAACCCAAAACCCAGCAAGCCGTCGCCTTAAGTTACGATGGGAAACATGCCCCTAAAGTCGTGGCATCAGGGGAAGGATTGGTTGCAGATGAAATTATTGCGCTCGCAAAAGCATCAGGCGTTTATATTCATCAAGATCCCCACCTGAGTAATTTTTTGAGATTACTCGAATTAGGTGAGGAAATTCCGAAAGAACTGTATCTGCTTATCGCAGAACTGATTGCCTTTGTGTACATGTTGGATGGCAAATTTCCTGAGCAGTGGAATAACATGCACAAGAAAATTGTAGAGAAAGCCTAAAATAAGGAATGTGCGACTTTGCAGCCTATTTTCGATGAAGGCGAATTAACAACTCAGCCTCGGCTTTAGGTAACTCACACTCTTTAATCAGTTCGTCCACCCCCGCACCTAACGCGACCATTTTCATCGCTCGGGTATAGAGTTTGGCTTGAGGATCCTGCTGCGTCGACTCTTCGATACGCTCAGATTGTTGATGTAAGCGCTTCTCAAGCTCGATAACACGTCGTCCCATGCCGATAGTGCCGCTGCGAAGCTCCTGCAACTCCCGTTTAAAGGACTCACGTTGGCGATCGCCTTCTTTGACCAGTACAGTTAACGCTTCAACTTTACTGCGCAACTTACTCAATTGTTTTTGGAGATAAAGGACTAACCCTAAACACGCAATCACATAAACTAAGGCTGCGATTAAAAATTCATCGCCCATTAATCATCCTTACGCATCACAATAAACTGAAATCAACAATACAACGGGTTCACCAAACGGCAATCATAATGGTTAAACAATGGCGAAATAAACCGTTTGCATTTTGAAAAGCAAGGACGACAGATTAACTAATCTGTCGTCTCATCATGGAAGCTTAGAGCTGATTTAACTCAGCCCATTCTTCATCGGATAATAACTTGTCTAAATCGACGAGGATCAGTAGCTCGTTATCGCGATTGCTCACGCCTTGGATAAATTTGGCGCTTTCTTCAGTGCCGACATTCGGGGCATTATCAATTTCAGAGCGGCGCAGATAAACTACTTCGGCCACACTATCCACCAAAATACCGATTACTTGTTTCTCAGCTTCGATAATCACGATACGAGTCGAATCATCCACTTCCGCCGATTGCAGACCAAAACGTGATCGTGTATCGATAACAGTCACCACATTGCCGCGCAGGTTAATGATCCCTAATACGTAATGGGGGGCGCCAGGCACAGGGGCGATCTCGGTGTAACGTAGCACCTCTTGCACCTGCATCACATTGATACCATAAGTTTCGTTGTCTAACTTAAAGGTAACCCATTGCAATACTGCATCATCTTTACTTGCAGCCACGGCCGCGACATTTCTTGTATCTTTCATGTTTACCTCAACCAATGGAGTCCTGACAGCCTAAACCCGCATCAAGCATTTCAACTAAGGCTTGTACGTGCAAAATGCCACACATTTGTTCTTTCACTACACCAGCCAACCAAGGACGTTTCCCCGCTTTGCTGCGCCAGTTTACTTGCGATTTATTAATTTTTACTGCATTAACGAGGGACTCACAAGCTAATCCCCAATTACTGCCTTCTAATAATACAAGATATTGATAATTTACCGATTGCGCCAGTTTATCCGTGTATTTTTCTGGCATCACCCATGCACAGGTATCAACCAGATTTAACTGTTCTTCCCTATGGGTTTGCACCCCTA
The DNA here is from genome assembly GCF_029835735.1 of Shewanella sp. GD04112. Lineage (NCBI taxonomy): Bacteria > Pseudomonadati > Pseudomonadota > Gammaproteobacteria > Alteromonadales > Shewanellaceae > Shewanella > Shewanella sp. GD04112. The sequence continues at coordinate 1,528,671 of NZ_JAOEAL010000001.1, read as the reverse complement.
AAAACCAAGAAGGGCGACCGATAATATGATTAATCCGCTCAACCTTAACGATCCCACCCAAACTCACTAAAGGCACAGCTAAGGTTAACCCTGCCACTTTAAAGAATAGTACTTGAAACTCATCATCGAGTACTTCTTGCAGGTCTTTTGTGATACTTGGAGGGGCAAACCCCACCTGAGTCTCGGGTGTTGTCTCAATGATTATCTCGTCATCTACGACAGTGGATGGCTGCTCAATGGTGACGCTAGCGTCGCTTTCGGGTAGCGAAGAGATACTCTCTTGGCTCTCCTCAGGCGCCTTATCCATCTCGGGCGCGACTTCGCTCAACACTTCCGCAGGCTTATCCTCAATCACCACCGTTTTTAATACCGGCGCGAGGAGTTTCTCCAAAGCCTGCTTATTAACTAATGGCGCAGGCTCATCAAGATGAGACATATTGCTGACAGACTTTGCCTTCTGTGGCTGCACTTCGGTAGCAATGGTCACGCTCGCGTGCACTTTAGCCTGACTGTGCTCGGCTAAAATGGCGTCATCGAGTAATTGTGCTTCATTTTTTTTGCCAACCAGTGGTGCCACAACTTCATGTTGAGGCGCATTCGGGGAAGCCACAGCTTTGCTGTCTTCTTCATGCAGCAATAATTCAAAAAAATCAAAAACAGTTTCATCAACCGATTTTGACATGGCCAAACTCCCCAGCTAAAAGAAAATCTAATAATCGCTCGTAAGCTTTTACGCCACGACTGCCGCTTGCATAATGGGAAGCGGGTAAATGTGCCAAACTGGCGTCTCTAAACTTAGTATCTACGGGGATCACATCTCGCCAAAGGCTGTCACCATATTGTTCACTCAGCACCTGTAAGGCAGCAGGTGATGCCTTGGTACGTTTATCGTACATAGTGGGTACGACGGTATAGCTATAACGGGTTTTCTTTGACCGCCCCATGATCTCCATGGTTTTGACCATGCGCTCAAGCCCTTTAATGGCCAAAAACTCGGTTTGCACGGGGATCACTATGTGTTGACTGGCCGCCAGTGCGTTCACCATTAATACCCCTAACACGGGTGGGCAGTCGACAATCGCCACATCGTATTCATCGGCAACCAGTGCCAATAAATTACGCAGCACTAACCCCATGCCCTCTTGATGTCCGAGCGCTCGGTCTAACGTGGCTAACGCCATCGTAGCGGGCAGTAAATCTAAACCATCGACTAAGGTGGGCACTATGTGGGACTTAACTAAGTCAGTCGTCAGACTTTTATGCGCCACAAACACGTCAAATAGCGAACCAGGAACCTCTTCAGAGTCAATGCCAAGGTAATAACCAAGCGATGCATGGGGATCGGTATCAATCATCAGTACACGTTTACCCCGTTTAGCGAGCGCGCCCGCTAAACTGGCTACTGAAGTGGTTTTTCCAACCCCACCTTTTTGATTCGCAATGGTCCAGACTTTCAAAGAACTGACCTCTTTAATGTTGATTCTCGGCTATTTATCATGCCCGTTTGAGCAACGACAAGCACTACTCGCCTTCCCTTGTGGTCACTCTTATGCCGCCGTTAGGCAAACTAATGACTTTGACCCCATCGGCATTTTCTGAAATCACCACGGGAACATTACTCGACTGAGGTTGTGCTTCCGTAGCAGCAGCCGATGAAGCTTCTGTACGCAGAGACTCAGGCACGGGATCGACAGCAGTTTGCTGCTGCGACGGTTTATCCTCTACCGGTTTCTCAAGCGTCGGCGGAATTTTTGCATCGGATGCCGAGAACGCCTCAGGGCCCAGCGTCACCGCCTTTTGCTCTCCCGGTGAAGCCAACTTTAACATTGCTTTGGTTTGATCCGGATGGGAAGCGAGCCAAGACGCAATCGCCTGTGCCTGTTCATCCGGCACCATGAGCAAAATCTGTGTCGACTCCAATCGCTTTACATCATCGCGTAATGCAGTGATTTTTCGATGATAGTCGAGACTTAACGCGCCGAGGCACAATATTGCGATCGCCATTAACACTATGATAAGCACAATATTTGTGCTTATCGGTGTTTTCGACTTAGCCACGCGCAGACTCTTTTAAAATCGACTCCGCCATGTTATCCAGAGAAATTGACTGAGTGGCGATACCCGCACTGGCCACCGCCTGCGGCATACCATAAACCACGCAGCTGGCCTCATCCTGAGCCCAAATAGTTGCACCCGCTGATTTCAGCATACGCGCACCTTCGCGGCCGTCGGCTCCCATGCCCGTCAGCACGACCGCCAGCACATCCCCGCCATAGGCTTTAGATGCTGAGGCAAAGGTAATGTCGACGCA